>JARGPE010000183.1:0-7079 GCA_029212835.1 Alphaproteobacteria bacterium
TTGGAAGGATGGTTTTTCGTGGTTTTCTAGGGGCTCTGGCGCTGACAATGACGGTTGCCACTGCGGCACAGGCAGATGATCTTGCGGTTCGCTTTGCCGACTCGGAATGGACGGGTGATAAGATCCCCGCAGGTCAGAACTGTGCGAAGGATGGTGGAAAGGGCGCAACGCCTGCCCTGATCGTGTCTGGCATTCCGCCGGAGGCAAACGCCATTATTGTCGAATTCAACGACAAGACGTTCAATAAATTGTCCTATGACGGCGGCCATGGAAAAATCGGCTTCATGATCACACCGGGCCAAGGGGAAGTGACTCTGCCCAGCGTGCCGGGTGGAACGAAGACAGTCCCCGATGGGGTATGGATCGAAAAGAAGAACCGCGCCACAGGGAATTGGTACACGGAAGGCTATTTGCCCCCCTGTTCTGGTGGCGCTGGCAATATTTATGAAGCTGAGGTCTATGCCGTAGTTAAAACCGGTGACGATTATGACGAAATCGCTGATACCGACATCCGGTTGGGGCGTTATTAAGCTTTAAATTCCTGACGCAAGGCCATTGTATGCTGCCCAATACTTGGGACAGCAGCGAAATGGTCGTCCTGACCCTGCCAAGCGGCCGGTGGGGCGATAAGATCCAGACTCTCCCCATCGGGCAGGGTGACCGGGCGGCGTCGCAATTGCGGATGAGCCGCCAGTCCCGCCATGTCGTTTAGCATGCCATAGGCAATGGCAGCATCGGTCAGACGTCGCGCAATCTCGGCGGCGGGCGCTGCGGTAAACACAGCACCGATTTCTGCATTCATAGGGACCCGGTTCGCAACGCGGGCGTCATTGCTGTTAAACCGTTCGTCCTGTGCCAGCTCTGGTCGAAAAAGTACCAACTCGCATAGGCGTTGCCATTCCCGCTCGTTCTGAATCGAAAATAAGACCGGGATGCCATCGCTACAGGGATAGGCCCCATAGGGGGCGATGGTTGGGTGGTTCAGGCCGACCCGCGCGGGCGTCACACCGCCATAGGCATGCTGCAGATAGGGGACTGTCATCCAGTCGGCCATGCCCCCGAACAGGGAAACCTCAATCGTGCGGCCTTCGCCGGTGCGTCCGCGCTGTATCAGGGCCTCCAGGATCGCCTGATAGGCATACATGCCACAGGCTATATCACAGACGGATACGCCAACACGTCCCGGCGAATCCGGGGTGCCGGTTATGGAGCACAGGCCGGTTTCCGCCTGGACCAACAGGTCATAGGCCTTCATGTCGCGATAGGGGCCGTTTTCGCCATATCCTGAGATATCGACACAGATAAGCTCTGGCCGCTCTGCGCGTAATGTCTTGGAGCCTATGCCCAGACGGTCCGTTGCGCCGGGGGCCAGATTCTGGATCACGATATCCGCCTTGGCGATCATCGATTTTAGAAAGGCCAAATCGTCAACGTTCTTGATGTCCAGGGCGGCGGATTCTTTTCCCCGGTTCAACCAGACGAAATAAGTACTTTGTCCCTTGGCCAGATGGTCATAGTTGCGGGCAAAATCGCCCTCCGGGCGTTCGATTTTGATGACACGCGCGCCAGCATCAGCCAGACGAGAGGTGCAATAGGGGGCTGCAACGGCTTGTTCAATGGCAACGACCAGAATCCCGTCCAGGGCCTTAGGTGCGGATCCGCTCATTATGCTGCGTCAGACCGCGCCTTCGCTTGCTCCAGCGCGTCTTGCGCTTGCAGCCAGGCATCTTCGGTTTTTGCAATCGCGCGATCCAGGTCTGATGCCATACGCGTCAGATCACCCAGTTTTGCCGCACTGCCTTCATACAGGGCAGGATCAGCCAATTTGATATCAATATCAGCGCGGGCGCGGGTCAGCTTCTCCATCTGTGCTTCCAGGCCTTCAGCCGCCTTTTTCAGCGGAGCCAGCTTCGCACGGGCATCCGCCTTGTTGCGACGATCAGTTTTGCGTTCTTCCATCATTGCAACGGGAGGAGCGGGCTTGGCAGATGGCACAGGTTTTGGTGATGCCTTTTCTACCGGTGCCGCAGTCTGCGCATCTTCTTGGTTGTTGGCAGGTGCGCTGACCGCAATTGGATCTGGCTTTGATGCTTTTGACGGTTTCTTTCCATCTTCGCGGCGCTGATCCAACAGGAATTTGCGATAATCGCTGACATCCCCGTCAAAGGACGACAAGGTCCCCGCATCGACCAGTAATAGACGATCTGCAGTGGCTTCGATCAGGTGCATGTCGTGGCTGACCACGATCACGGCCCCTTCGTATTCTGCCAGCGCCTGAATCAGGGCCTGCCTGGAATCGATATCCAAATGGTTGGTTGGCTCATCCAGCAGCAGCAATTGCGGGCGGCGGCGGCAAATGACGGCCAGCGCGACACGTGCCTTTTCCCCACCAGACAGTTTACCGATCTTGGTATCTGCCTTCGTCTTGGTGAAGCCAAAGCGGCCAAGATGGGTCCGAAGCTTCAAGTCGGTGACCATTGGCTCCAGAGATTGCAATTCTTCAACCGGTGTATGGTCCGGATTCAATTCTTCCATCTGATTCTGGGCGAAATAGCCGACTTCCAGCTTGGAGGATCGCCGCAGACTGCCTGACGTTACCTTCAAACGATCCGACAACAATCGTAACAGTGTGGTCTTCCCGTTCCCATTGGCGCCCAAAAGGCCGATGCGGTCGTCCATATCGATGCGCAGGTTCAATTTGCGCAGGATCGGCTTGTCCGGGGTGTAGCCCGCCGTGACATCTTCCAGCGTAATCATTGGCGGTGGCAAAATATCGGGTTTCGGCAGCACGAATTGGATGCTGGGATCGTCCGTGACGCTGGCGATTGGCTCCATGCGTTCCAGCATTTTCAGCCGCGATTGCGCCTGACGGGCTTTGGATGCCTTGTATCGGAAGCGATCAACGAAGGACTGAATATGACGGCGTTGTTCCTGCTGTTTGGCATACAGGGCCGACTGATGGGCCTGTTGCTCCGCGCGGGTACGTTCAAACCGATCATAACCGCCGCTATACAGTGTCAGTTTTCCGCCGTGCAGATGCAAAATCGCCGTTGGAATGCGGTTTAAGAAGGCACGGTCATGGCTGACAATGACCAATGTCCGTGGATAACGCGACAGGTAGCTTTCCAGCCACAAAGACGCTTCCAAGTCCAAATGGTTTGTCGGCTCATCCAATAGCAGGATATCAGGTTCCCGGAACAGGGCAGAGGCCAGCGCGATGCGCATACGCCACCCACCGGAGAATGTGTCCAGCGTGCGGTTCTGCATTTCCTCATCAAAGCCCAGGCCGGCAAGGATGCGTGCGGCGCGTGCCTCTGCCCGGTGCCCGTCCAGATCAATCAGGCGCGCATGGATTTCACCAATATCAGGACGATCAGGATCATTTTCTGCTGCATCCATCAATTCCGCCAATTCAACATGGGAGGCGATAACGGTTTGCAGGGGTGTTTTCGTTCCGTCTGGCTCTTCCTGTGCGACCGTACCGATGCTGTCACGGTTGCCGGTTTCAATGGTGCCACCATCGACGGGGATCTCTCCGGTAATCAGGCGCAGCAGGGTTGTCTTGCCGGTTCCATTGGCCCCGACCAAGCCAATACGATGCCCATCGGGCACCGTAGCAGAGGCCCCGTCCAGTAAGGTTCGACCGCCAACGCGGTAGGTAAGGTCTTCAATCTTCAACATAGCGACAGTCGAATAGCATGGTCCGAGCGAATAGGAAATCACGCGAACGCGGAAATTGCTCAGGCATTAACAAAAACGCGAGGCTTGAAGGGCCATGACATGCCGTCTATAAGGCGCGCGCAGTGCAGCATGAGCCCTTCGCAGTGAAGCGGACAGCGGCACAGCAAGGATTTAACGAGTTTTAAACACACGGGTAACCGCCTGATGCGGTTTCCAAGAGAGGGGCAAAGAGACACCATGGCTCTGGAACAAACGTTTTCGATCATTAAGCCGGATGCGACTCGTCGCAATTTGACCGGTAAAATCAATGCGATGCTGGAAGATGCTGGCCTGCGGATTATCGCACAAAAGCGCATCCACATGACCACGCAACAAGCTGAAGAATTTTATGGCGTTCACAAGGAACGCGCCTTTTTTCCGGATCTGGTCAAGTTCATGACCTCCGGTCCGGTTGTGGTTCAGGTTCTGCAGGGTGAAAACGCTGTCACGAAGAATCGTGAAGTTATGGGCGCCACCAACCCAGCCAATGCTGATGAAGGCACGATCCGGAAGCTGTATGGCGAATCTGTTGAAGCGAATTCAGCCCACGGCTCTGATTCACAGGAAAATGCAGCGATTGAAATCGCTTACTTCTTTGCAGGCACTGAAATCGTCGGCTAATTCCCGACCATTCTGCATAAAGTAAAAAAGGGTGCCTTTACAGGCACCCTTTTTGTTTGTGACATTGCGTTCCTTTCGGCGCGCAAAGGCAAAAGCCTCAGGTCAGGAATATTGCCATCCCGCTGAGAATTATGACGGCCGCTGAGGCAAGAATAATTCCAAGCTTTTTCGTGCCTTCCCAGGTGTCCAGGTTCTCGCGCGGTGCTTTTACAAAGTCTAAATCGTCCATTTTTAAAGCCCTTTCCGCGGACCGAGTGATCCTGCGGTCCCCAAGTTAATTGTTCGCGATAGTGTACTCATATTAGGCCTATTCTCAAGTAGGCAGTATGCTCAATTTTCCAAGTCGTTCCAAGTTAGCCGCACTGGACCCGGTTGATCGTCTATTATTGCTTGGGATCCCTCTACCCGGACCCGACCACTTGTCACTAATGCCAGGGCCTGAGGGTAGATTACATGCTCTCTCGTCAATACACGTTGTTGCAGCGTCTCTTCGGTATCATCGGCGAGGACTGGTACTTCCGCCTGTAGAATCAGAGGACCATCATCCAGTTCCGCCCGTACCAGATGAACGGTGCATCCATGGACTGTATGGCCAGCCTCCAGCGCGCGGCTATGGGTATGAAGGCCTTTGAATTCGGGCAGAAGAGAGGGGTGCACATTCAACATACGATCGCGCCAGGCCTCAACAAAGTCACTGGTCAGAATGCGCAAAAAACCTGCCAGACAGACATAGTCGCAGCGATAGTCACGCAATACCGTATCAATGGCAGCCTCAAAACTGGGGCGGTCTGGATAATCCCGATGATTGACGACAGCGCCTGGAATATCCGCCAATCTGGCACGCTCCAGGCAATAGGCACCCGGATTATTGGTCAGTACCAAGCAGACTTCCGTTGGGAAATCCGGGTCCTGGGCGGCATCAATCAAGGCCTGCAGATTCGTGCCGCCGCCGGAGGCTAGGACTGCCGTTCGGGGCCGACGTGACGTTTGAACCATTGCCTACAGGGCTTCCAACAGAACGGATCGACCGATTTCTTCTATGGTACCAACGGTTCCGATGCGAAAGGCGGTTTCACCATGGGTTTGCACCGCCTGGATGATCGCGTCTGCCTGTTCTGGAGCAACGGACAGAACCATGCCAATGCCGCAATTGAAGGTCCGGTACATTTCGCCCGGATGAACGCCGCCTGCATCGGCAATCCAATCAAACACCGTCGGGCGGACCCAACTGTTCGTATTGATCCGAACTGCTAAAGATTTGGGCACTATGCGGGGCAGATTCTCATAGAACCCACCGCCCGTGATGTGACAAATCCCATGCACACCCCCAACTTTAATCGCGGCCAGAGCGGCGGAAGTGTAAATCCGGGTTGGATTCAGCAAGGCTTCCCCCACGGTCTGATTCACAGACCAGGGAGAGGGGGCGTCAAATTCCAGACCTTCCAGAGCCAGAACCTTGCGTACCAGGCTGAAACCGTTCGAATGCACACCGCTTGAGGCGAGGCCGATCAGCACATCCCCTGCGGCGACATTTTCGCCAGTCAGGGCATCAGCACGCTCTACAGCGCCAACGGCAAAGCCTGCGAGGTCATAATCGCCATCGCTGTACATGCCGGGCATTTCAGCGGTTTCCCCGCCGATCAGCGCACAGCCAGCCTGTCGGCAGCCCTCTGCAATGCCTGCGATGACTTGTTCCGCAACATCAACGGACAGGCGGCCTGTGGCGAAGTAATCGAGAAAGAAAAGTGGTTCTGCCCCTTGAACAACCAGATCGTTTACACACATGGCAACAAGGTCAATGCCAACTGTGTTATGGATACCGGAATCGATGGCGATCTTTAACTTGGTGCCAACACCATCGGTGCCAGATACCAGCAGCGGATCTGTATATCCGGCTGCTTTCAGATCGAATAAAGCCCCAAATCCTCCAATACCGGCATCGGAGCCGATCCGGGCAGATGACTTGGCTAAGGGTTTAATACGGTCGACCAGGGAGTTCCCTGCATCAATACTGACCCCTGCATCCGCATAGGTCAGACCGTTTCTTTTGCTATCCTGGGCTATGGCGCCCTCCTGTTTCGGCGGGTATAACGGGCGGGACATTATACGAAAGGGAGCCTTTTGCAATGGCCGAAAGGCCCACACCCCTCAGATCCTGCCGCGCGCACCGCGCGATTGGACTGTATTTCGCTGTAATCTTAGCCTTTTTTAGTATCTCAGGCCAAGTTTCGGCACAAGAACTCTACGCTATCAACAATGTCAAAGTTGACGAACGTGCTGCTAGTGCGGTCGATGCCAAGCGAATCGGCATCGAGAAAGCAAAGCGAGCGGCGTTTGAAACCTTGATGAATCGGTTAACGCTGGATGGCGTTGATACACAAACGACTGCTCAGGAAGCGCCCCCGGCGATACCTAGCGACGGCGTCCCTGTGTTGCCGTCAGGCACCGCCGCGCAGTCTGCTGTAACCGGATCTTCCCGACCGTTGACTGTTCCGGATGATGATCGCTTAGAATATTTGATTCGGGATATTGCCTATCAGGATGAAAAATTTGGGGGTGGCCGTTATCTGGCTAACTTGACCATCCGATTCCATCCTGATGCGATCAACCAGTTCCTTCAACGCAGCAATGTTGCCTATCTTGGATCCAGCAGCCCGCTCGCCGTGATCCTGCCGGTATATCGTGCAGCATCCGGGGATCAATTATGGAGCGATGCAAATCCTTGGCTAGATGCTTGG
>JARGPE010000183.1:7089-7421 GCA_029212835.1 Alphaproteobacteria bacterium
CTGGAAGGATCCGGCTCTGTTGTGCCTTATACGGTACCACTGGGGGATCTATCTGATATCAGTGCCATTGATGTGACACGGGCGATGACTGTCGATGCAGCATCCATTAATGCAATCGCTGCACGGTATCGTGCTGGGGCGGTTCTTGTGCCTGTTGCCACCCGGACGGAAGATGGCACTATTCTGGTGGAGATTTCCAGTTTTGGACCCGGTTGGCCCAATGCAGCGGAAGTCTTGCGGCTCGATCCAGACACGTTGCTGGCGCGAGCAACAATTTTGGAAGGGGAGAAAGGTGATCCAACAACCGCCGCTGCCCAATTCAAAGCAGCTGC
>JARGPE010000183.1:7431-8054 GCA_029212835.1 Alphaproteobacteria bacterium
GCACAATTGACGCTGGAAGCGATGGAGACTCGTTGGAAGACTGCCAATATTCTGCGATTTGATCAGGCCGCAACAACGCTGATGGCCCGTGTAAACGTTACAAGTTTGCAGGATTGGTTGGGGGTGCAGAAATCCTTGAATAGCGTGGCACCGATCAAATCCTGGCGGCTGGATATTCTGGCCACCGATCATGCCGTGCTGGCGCTGAATTACTTCGGGGATCCGGAACGGCGGGTTCGAGCTTTAAGCCGTGTCTATATGGGCTTGTCAGAGGATCCTAAAACGCCAGGGTCTTGGATTTTGACGCGACGATGAGGCAGCGCCCCTCCCAACTTGCGTTCGATCTATCCTTTCGGCCGGCCAGTGGGCGGGATGATTTTGTGGTCGGGCCTTGTAATCAGGTCGCTGTGGATTGGTTGGATCGTTATCCTGCCTGGCCGGGGCCTGTTACCGTTTTATGCGGGGCACCGGGCAGCGGGAAATCCCATCTTTTGGCAGTTTGGAGCCATGCAGCAGGGGCCCTGGTGCTGCAAGGGCCTGATCTGAAAGTCACGACCTTGGATGATGTTGTCGGCACGGCCCAGGCTATTGCCGTCGATGTGGCCGATGTGGTTAGGGAACCT
>JARGPE010000184.1 GCA_029212835.1 Alphaproteobacteria bacterium
GTCCGCACGGATTTCGGGATTTATATCGGGCTGGGCGATTGTACCGGGCATGGCATTCCGGGCGCGATGATGACGATGATGACCGCCTCAGTCTGTCGGCGTGCGATTAATGACACGGGGGCCGGTGGTCCCGTTGCCGTGATGATGGCGGTTGATCGGATCGTGCGAACAAACCTGCATCAAACAGACGCTCAAGTGGGTCCGGATAATGGTCTGGAACTGACATTATGCCTGATCGAACCAGAGTTTAAACGGATTCGCATCGCCAGCGCCGGTTTGGAAAGCTTTGTTCAAAGCAAGGGCAAGATCGAACGTGTCCGCGGCAGCAAACTGGGTTTGGGCTATGGACGGCAGGCGACATCGGCATCAACCCTGCACGAAACTGTCTTATCCGAGAAAGAAGCGGAACGTGTCTTCCTGTCTTCAGATGGGATATTGGACCAATCCGGTGGCGAGAAAGGATTTGGATTTGGACGTCGCCGCCTGGTCGAGGCACTGCAAGAGAGTGTCGATAAGCCCATCGAAGACCAAGGCCAGGCGCTGATAAAGACACTGGAAACCTATCGGAATGGTTACCCGCAAAGAGATGATCTGACAGTATTGGGGTTCTGTCCTCTGCGGCTTTAATTTTTGCTCAAAACCGATTATGCGTTAAAAAGACTAAAGGGGCACAGCATGAACCATGATGATATGAAGGCCTTGCGGGCTATTTTTGAACGCTGCCACATTGTGATCAGCTTTAATGGCCCCTTTTCGCAAACGGTCATCGAGGAATTGGGAGAAGCCATTCAACGGCACCTCGAATCGCAAACACAGCCCCGCAAACGCATCGCAGATGTCTTTTCCGTCTACATAGAAACAACGCAAAATATCCGACACTATGCCGAAACTGTCGGGAAGGATGAAGCCGACATTGCCCGCCTGAACGCCGGCACTGTTCTGATCGCACGTGAAGGGGAACAATACGTCGTTGTCTCCGGAAATTTGGTGCGTCGAGAGGATATCCCGGCGTTAACGTCGCGACTGGATGCGGTTATTGCGCTGGACGAAGCGGGCCTTAAGGCCGCATACAAAGACCGATTGCGCACACCGTTGGAAGACGGGGCAAGCGGGGCTGGCCTGGGTTTCTTACAAATGGCCCGACGGGCCAGCAAACCACTGAGTTACAGCGTGTCAGAGGGTGATGAAGCTTACTCATTCTTCAACCTGACCGCCACGATTTAGCGTTTTGAAAGAGCAGGAAACACGATGGTTGAGCATATAAAAATCGTGGGGACCCGATCCTCTCCCACTGTTGAGTGCAATCCAGAGACGCTGGTGTTGCATCTGGCTGGTGACTCATATCCAGAAAACACCTTTGATTTCTATAAACCCATCACGGCGTGGCTAGAGGCTGTGCTGGATCAGGATGAAGACGCGCGGGTTGTGACCTTGAACGTGGAATTGGCCTATCTGAACACAGGTAGCATAAAATCCATGATGGACATGCTAGACAGGTTGGACGAAGCGCATGAAGATGGCCGCGCCGTTAAAGTGATTTGGCTGTGTGATTCTGAAAATGAACGCATTATAGAGCTTGCCGAAGAGCTGCTGGAAGATGTCTCGTTGCCCTATCAAATTATCACCGACTGACAAGTCGACATGGATTGCCTGATCGGAGGCTTTTTTGGGAGAGCACAACAGGACCGATACCCGCATTGACGCCTTATTAGCGCGACTGAACGGCCTTGTTGGTGCCGATGCTGACGCCTTGCGCACTGAAATAGAATGGCTGATCGGCCGCTATCGGCGATTGGATAGAAATCTCAATAAAATCTCTCGCATGAGCGACCGCCTTCAGGCCGAAATCATGCAGTTGAATGATAAACTGCGGGATGCCTCCATCACCGATCCGCTGACCGGATTGATGAACCGTCGCGGCGCCCATGACGCACTACAGATAGAAACAAAGGCGGCGCAAGCATCACAATCGCCCGGCTTTTTCCTGATCCTGATTGATATCGATTTCTTCAAGGTAGTAAACGATACGCATGGCCATGATGTTGGGGACGAGGTGCTGGTTAACTTTTCCGCGCGGCTGACAAGTGCCATGCGCGAAACGGACCTGATTGCCAGATGGGGCGGGGAGGAATTCCTGATTCTGCTGCGGGAGACCAATCTGGCGGATGCAATGTCCCTGCTGGAAGGTTTTCATGAAAACCTGCGCAGCCGTCCCGTCAAGACTGCCATCGGTCCACTGACTGTGACCGCCAGTTCCGGCCTGTGCCAGTATCATCCCAGGGATGATGGTTATGACGGCACCGTCTACCGTGCCGACCAAGCGCTTTATGTTGCAAAAGAATCTGGGCGTGACCAATGGCTGTTGGCAGAAGACCCACCCCAAGACTGACACAAAGTCAGCGCATGTATAAAAAAGAGGAAACAAAAATGGCAAAAAGTGTAATTATTACCTGTGCCGTAACGGGCGGCATTCACACCCCGACCATGTCGGAATACCTGCCGATCACACCCCAGGAAATTGCTGATGATGCAGTGGCTGCCGCCAATGCTGGGGCATCGATCCTGCACTTGCATGCGCGCAACCCGGAAGACGGTCGTCCGACACCAGATCCAAAAGTTTTCATGGAATTCCTGCCCCGCATCAAACAGCAGACCGATGCTGTGGTGAATATCACGACCGGCGGCGGCCTGGGCATGACCCTGGATGAACGTCTGGCCGCGGCGCGCGTTGCCAGCCCGGAAATGACCTCGCTGAATATGGGGTCGATGAATTTCGCCCTGTTCCCGATCCTCGATAAAATCAAGGATTTCAAGCATGCCTGGGAACCGGAAATGCTGGAGATGACGCGTGATTTCATCTTCCGCAACACCTTCAAAGATATCGAATATATCCTGAAGGATCTGGGCGAAGGACATGGCGTTAAGTTTGAATTCGAATGCTACGATGTTGGGCATCTTTACAATCTGGCCCATTTCGTCGACCGCGGCTTGGTGAAGCCCCCTTTCTTCGTACAGACAATTTTTGGCATTTTGGGGGGCATTGGGGCCGATCCGGAAAATCTGATGCATATGCGCCGCATTGCCGACAAGCTGTTTGGCGACGACTATGAATGGTCCATTCTGGCAGCGGGTCGCCATCAGATGCCCTTTGTCACCCAAGGGGCCATTCTGGGCGGCAATGTTCGGGTCGGATTGGAAGACAGCCTGTATCTGGGCAAGGGTGAATTGGCAAAAAGCAATGCCGATCAGGTGACGAAGATACGACGCATTGTCGAAGACCTGTCCCTGACCGTCGCCACGCCGGAAGAGGCCCGCAAGCGCCTGGGCCTTAAGGGCGGCGACCGTGTGAACTTCTGATTCAACATGTGGAGGGTGATATGCCTTATCCTACTCCAGACTCCCTGGACCGCGTTGCCGTCATTGGGACCGGCACGATTGGTGCCAGTTGGGCAACCCTCTTTTTGGCGCGCGGCATGGCGGTCAACGCCTATGACCCAGGGCCAGGCGCTCTTGATTCCCTGACTGCCTATATCAATCGCGCATGGCCCGTGCTGCAAGAATTGGGGGCCATCGTTCCCGGAGCAGACCAGACCGCGATTGAATTCTATAACGACCCAGCCCAGGCCGTCCGCGGAATGTCTTTCATCCAGGAAAGCGTGCCAGAGCGATTGGACGTCAAACATGCCTTATTCAGTGCCATGGAGCCAGGAATGGCCGACAATGCGATCCTGGCAACAAGTTCCTCCGGCCTATTGATCAAGGACATGCAGAAGGGACTAAAACGCCCGGATCGTCTGGTTCTGGCCCATCCGTTCAACCCGCCCCATTTAATTCCCCTGGTTGAGCTTTTGGGCAATGACTTAACTGACCCGGCAGCTGTTGATTGGTGCCAAGGCTTTTTTGAAGATCGTTGCGGTAAAAAGACGATCCGGGTGCTGAAAGAGGTCCCCGCCCATGTCGCCAACCGATTACAGGCGGCACTTTGGCGCGAGGCAATCCACCTTGTCCTTGAAGGAGTCGCGTCTGTCGAGGATGTCGATAAGGCCGTGGTTCATGGTCCAGGCCTGCGCTGGTCCATCATGGGCCCCCATATGTTGTTCAATCTGGCCAGCGGTGGCAAAGGTCTGGAAGTCTTCATCGAACGCTTTGGACCCAGTTTTGCTGTCTGGTGGGAAAGCCTGGGCCGACCCGACCTGACACCGGAAAATGCGGCGATATTGGCCGAAGGGTGTCATGACGAAGAGGCCGGCCGATCCTTTGAAGAGTTGAGCGCCGAACGGGATGAAAAGCTGGTCGCCGTCCTGAAACAATTCAGAATGTTAGAGAGCAAGGACAATCATCATGATGGCAGTGATATTTGAAGTGGAACCCCAAGATGGTCGCATGCCGGACTATCTTGAAATCGCGGCCGAGTTAAAGCCGCTTTTAAATCAAATTGACGGATTCATTTCTATCGAGCGATTTGAAAGTCTTGTGACTCCAGGGAAAATTCTCTCCCTTTCCTTCTGGCGTGATGAGGCCGCCATCCAGGAATGGCGTAAGTTGGAAAAACATCGCCGAGCCCAAGCAATGGGCCGGGGCGAGATGTTCAGGGACTATCGATTGCGCGTTGCGGAAGTGCATCGCGACTATGGCATGACCAATCGTGAACAGGCCCCACAGGACTCAAAAGAAAGACATGATAGATGAGGTGAGTAGTAGACACGCCTTGATTCATTTTAAAAAAACATCTTATTGTAGGCAGAATGAATGATTTAAATAATATTGCTCCTGTAAATTGAACTGGACTTAAAGGTGG
This sequence comes from Alphaproteobacteria bacterium, assembly GCA_029212835.1. Taxonomy (GTDB): domain Bacteria; phylum Pseudomonadota; class Alphaproteobacteria; order UBA8366; family Aestuariispiraceae; genus Pacificispira. The sequence continues at coordinate 4,799 of JARGPE010000184.1, forward strand.
CACAACAAGGGAGAGGCAATTTTTATGAAATCGACATCAATAGTCCTTGTGAGAGAAAACACTTATTAATTGATTCTGCGTACAAGATTTCTAGATTTAAGGACATACTGGTTCGCTGGACTTCACTGCGAACAGAAACATCTCTGCCCAGCAAGTCTGATTTCTCTCCGCATGCCTTTGATAGAAGCGTTCTGCCCTTCATCATTTTAATTGATGTCGAGCGTGACCCATTGCGATTTCGCTATCGTCTGACCGGGACGATGGCAGAGAGCATTCAGAATTTTAACTTCACCGGTGGCTATGTTGACGAGCAAGCGCCCAAAAAGCTGCGCGAGTATCTGCAATCGGATTTAGAAGCCCTGGTGCAGTCCGGCGAGCCGCAGCATGTCAGTTTGTCATTTACAAACACAAAGGGATATCACCGGCATCTTCAGGTTCTGCGCCTGCCTTTATGCAACAACAACAAACAGTCTGAAAACCAAGTGGATCATATTCTGGTCGTTATCCTGTTCAACGATGCCGATAAGCCAAATCTCATCTAATCGATTACCACCAACAAGTCCTTTGCATCCACTTGCGTACCGGCTTTGGTTGCCACGCGGCTGACCGTTCCTGCCTTTGGCGCTGTGATAGAAGTTTCCATTTTCATCGCCTCCAGCGTCAACAGCACATCCCCGGCGCGAATCTTTTGTCCCTCACTGACCGCAACCATGGCCACCAATCCCGGCATCGGCGCTGGAACATGATTGGCATTTGCCATATCCGCCTTGTCATTCACCGGTGCCGTCGATGCGACGGCTTTATCGGCAACCCGCACGACACGCGGTTGACCGTTTAACTCAAAGAAGATTTCCCGCTCACCCTTCTGATCAGATTCCCCAACGGCCATCAGTCGAATAACCAGCGCCTTGCCTGGGTCCAGTTCCACTGTGATTTCGTCCCCAGGATTCATGCCATAGAAGAATATCGGTGTTGGCAGGACATCCAACCGCCCGAATTCACGGCGGTACTTGGCATAATCGGCAAAGACCTTTGGATACATAATATGCGAGGCCAGATCGAAATCATTGATCTGTCGCTGGGCTGCCTTTTGCGCGTCACTGCGCTCCTTCTCAAAATCAATCGGCGCCAAATGCTTGCCGGGTCGGTCCGTCTTTGGCTTTTCACCCTTCAGGGCTTTCTTTTGCAGGTCGACCGGCCACCCGCCGGGGGGCTGCCCCAAGTCGCCGCGCAACATCGCCACCACGGAATCCGGGAAGGTGATATCGATATCAGGATTGACAACATCCTCCGGAGAAATGCCGCTGGACACCATGTACAAGGCCATGTCGCCGACAACCTTGGACGACGGCGTCACCTTCACGATATCGCCGAAGAGCTGGTTTACCTCCGCATACATGCGCGCCACATCATGCCAGCGTTCCGCCAGCCCCAAAGACCGCGCCTGTTCCTTCAGGTTGGTGAACTGGCCGCCGGGCATTTCATGCAGATAGACCTCTGACGCACCCGCCCGCAGGTCAGGTTCGAAGGCAGTATATTGCACCCGCACCGCCTCCCAATAATCGGAGAAAGCACGGATCGTGGCAGGATCCAGGCCGGTCGCCCGATCCGTATCGTTCAGCGCCATCACAATGGACCCCAAATTGGGCTGCGATGTCAGGCCAGAAAAACTGTCCATGGCCGCATCCACCGCATCCGCACCCGCTTCGCAGGCGGCCAGAACGGTCGCGGCGGCAATGCCGGATGTATCATGGGTGTGGAAATGGATCGGCAGCCCGGTTTCTGCCTTCAGCGTCTCAACCAAGGTTCGGATTTGCGCCGGTCGGCACAGGCCTGCCATATCCTTGATGCCCAGAATATGCGCGCCATGGGATTTCAACTCTCGCCCCAGGGCGACATAATAATCCAGATCATATTTCGGGCGGCTTTTGTCAAACAGATCGCCGGTATAGCAGATCGCGGCCTCGCACAGGCGATCGGTCTTCAACACCGCATCCATCGCGACCTTCATATTGTCGGCCCAGTTCAGACTGTCAAAGACGCGAAACACATCCATGCCTGCATCTGCAGCTTTCTCGACGAAATACTGAACCGCATTATCAGGATAATTGGTGTAGCCCACAGCATTGGACGCCCGCAGCAGCATCTGCAGCAAGACATTCGGAACCGCGGCACGGATATCGGCCAGACGATCCCAGGGATCTTCCTTCAAGAACCGCATCGCCACATCAAAGGTCGCGCCCCCCCAGCATTCCAGGGAGAATAATTCCGGTAACCGCCTGGCATAGGCGTCCGACGCCTTCACCATGTCATAGGACCGCATCCGTGTTGCCAACAGGGATTGGTGCGCATCACGCATCGTCGTATCGGTGATCAGAACCCGCTTTTCCGCCAGCATCCAATCGCGGAACCCCTCTGGGCCGCGTTCGTCCAGAATCTGTTTTGTTCCTTTAGGCGGGTCCCCAAAGATCGTGATGGGAACGATTGGTTTCAGGGCATGGGCTGGCGGTTTGGGACGACCCGCAACCTCTGGATTTCCATTCACTGTCACATCAGCAATGAAGCGCAACAGCTTGGTTGCGCGATCCCGCCGCTTGGGAAAATGGAACAGCGCCGGGGTCGTATCGATAAACCGCGTTGTGATATTGCCGCTGGCAAAGTCGGGATGGTTTATCACATTTTCCAGGAAGGCGAGATTGGTTGCCACGCCGCGAATGCGAAACTCCTTCAGCGCACGATCCATACGCCGCACGGCAGCTTCCTTCGTAGAGGCGCGGGCCGTTACCTTTTCCAGCAGGCTGTCATAATAGCGCGTGATCACCGCACCGGAATAGGCCGTGCCGCCATCCAGGCGAATACCAAACCCGGTCGCCCCGCGATAGGCCGTGATACGGCCATAATCCGGGGTAAAGTTTGATTCAGGGTCTTCTGTGGTAACCCGGCATTGCAGCGCATGGCCATTCAGGAAAATCGCATCCTGGGGCGGTACCCCCGTCTCATCCTCATTTCCGATATGCCCGCCCAGCGCGATCAGGATCTGCGCCTTGACGATATCGATACCGGTCACTTCCTCCGTCACCGTATGCTCAACCTGAACCCGCGGATTGACCTCAATGAAATAGAATTCACCAGTATCGGAATCCATCAGGAACTCGACGGTTCCGGCACCAACATAGCCAGCCTCGCGACACAGATTGAGCGCCGATTGGCAGATCCTCT
>JARGPE010000185.1 GCA_029212835.1 Alphaproteobacteria bacterium
CGCCCCAGCTGATCCTATAGACTTTGACCACCCTGCCATGGCACACAAGTCAGGACAGTTTGAAAGCGGGTGAAAATAAACTCGCGCCGTTAGTTTAGTGGAGCCCCTATGCGTTTTGTCGGCCGTGCATTCTTGTATTTATTCTTTCTTGGTCTGCTGGTTGGAGTCGGCGGCTTGGGCGTCGTTGGTTGGGCATTCTGGCATTATGGTCAGGGCCTGCCCGATTATAAGCAATTGGCCGACTATGAGCCGCCAACCTCTACGCGCGTCCATGCGGGTGACGGTCGGCTATTGGCGGAATTTGCCGTTGAATCGCGCGTTTTCGTGCCAATTGATGCCATCCCCAAGCGAGTCTCTGAGGGCTTTATCGCCGCAGAAGATCAGCATTTCTACGAACATTTCGGCGTTGATATTCAGGCGCTGATCCGGGCCGTCATCACCAATGTGGTCAATGTTGCGCAGGGCCGTCGGTTGGTTGGGGCATCAACCATCACGCAACAGGTTGCAAAGAATTTTCTGCTGACAAACGAAGTCTCCATCGCCCGCAAGGTGAAGGAAGCAATCTTAGCGCTGCGCATTGAACGCGCGCTGGATAAAGACCGCATCCTGGAACTGTATCTGAACGAGATTTATCTGGGGTATCGTTCTTATGGCGTTGCCGCTGCCGCGCTGAACTATTTCGACAAAAGCCTGGACGATCTGACTGTCGCCGAAATTGCCTATCTAGCGGCCCTGCCTAAAGGCCCCAATAATTATCATCCAATTCGACGCAAAGAGGCTGCAATCGCGCGCCGCAATTGGGTGATCGACCGTATGCTGGAAGAAAACTTTATCACGGCAGAAGAAGCCGCCGTTGCGAAAGCATCTCCTCTGGTCGTGAAAAACCATGCGGATACCGATTTGGTAGATGCCGGATACTTCCTGGAAGAGGTCCGCCGAACCCTGGGGGATCGCTTCGGTGAACAAGGCCTGTATACAGGTGGCCTATCTGTGCGCACGTCTCTGGACCCCGTGTTGCAGGATATGGCGCGCCGATCCCTGCGCGATGGCCTGATAGCCTATGACCATCGGCATGGCTATCGCGGCCCCGTCGGGCGCGTTGGCGACAATGAGCCCTGGCTTCCGGCGCTGATCGCCTTCCAAGTTCCCGCAGGGTCCCTGGACTGGGTACCTGCGGCCGTTCTGTCGGTTGATCCGAATGAAGCAAAGATTGGGCTGCGTGACGAAAGCATCGGGACGGTGCCACTGGACGAAGTCCGTTGGGCCCGTGTCCCCCGTGGGGATGAGAACCGCACTGTCGGCCCGTCGATCAAATCTGTCGGCGATGTTTTAAAGGTCGGTGACATTATTCTAGTCGCGCCTGTGACGCAGACCACACCGGACAAGGATGGCGAGAGCCCCAAGCCTTACCCAAAAGGCACCTATAGCCTGCGCCAAATTCCAGAAGTGAATGGTGCCATCGTTGCGATGGACCCCCATACCGGTCGCGTTCTGGCCATGTCCGGCGGCTGGAGCTTTGAAACCAGCCAGTTCAACCGCGCGACACAGGCCTTTCGGCAGCCGGGTTCTTCCTTCAAACCCTTTGTTTACTTAACGGCGCTGGAGAACGGGTATACACCCGCGACCATCATTCTGGATGCCCCCTTTGTGATTGACCAGGGGCCAGGCCTTGGAAAATGGAAACCGTCAAACTTCTCTCGTGAGTTTTATGGCCCATCCCCGATGCGCATCGGGATTGAAAAATCCCGAAACCTAATGACTGTCCGTCTGGCACAAGCCATCGGCATGGATAAGGTATCGGAAACGGCAGAGCGGTTTGGAATTGTCAAAGACATGCCGCCACAATTGGCCATGGCATTGGGATCAGCAGATGTGCGCCTGATTGATATGGTTGCCGCCTATGGCGCACTGGTCAATGGAGGGAAAAAGGTTGAGCCAACCCTGATCGACCGCATTCAGGACCGCAATGGCAAAACTGTGTTTCGCCACGATGATCGGACCTGCCCCGATTGTGATGCCAAATATTGGGACAATCAGCCTGTGCCGGTTTTGCCCGATACACGCGTTCAACTGACCACACCGACATCCGCCTATCAGATCGTCACCATGCTGGAGGGTGTGATCCAGCGGGGAACAGGGCGGCGCATAGCAGAATTAGGCAAACCCCTGGGCGGTAAAACCGGGACCACGAATGACTCTCGGGATACCTGGTTTATCGGGTTCTCACCGGATTTGGTGGCTGGCGTCTTTGTCGGCTTTGATTCTCCCATTCCCTTGGGGCATCAGCCCTGGGGTGGACAGGAAACAGGGTCTTCTGTTGCCGCCCCGGTGTTCAAGGAATTCATGGGCGAGGCACTGGCCAACAAACCAGCCATTCCATTCCGCACACCGCCCGGCATTCGCATGGTGCGCATTGATGCCGAAACCGGAAAACTGGCCAGCCCATCCAGCAATAAAGTCATTGAAGAAGCCTTTAAAGCCGGAACCGAACCTGGTGCCGACTCCGACAGCGTGATCATCACCGGCAATGGATCGCCAATCTTGCCGGTCATGCAACCCGGCGAATCCAATGTCGATATGGGGGCTGAGGCACCTTTGAGCACCAGTACTCCGCCGCAGCCCACGAACAACGGCACCGCTTCTCCCGCCGCTCCCAGTGGTATCTATTAGGGGTGTTCATTTATCAATGCGCCTATCCAGGCCTACTGATAAATGGTGGCTGTAAAATGGGCGATTGGTTGCCATAATGTGACGAAGGCGCTATTCACCGCTCTATTCTGCGGTCTTTAAAGGCCCAGCCCATAGACCGCCTGTTGGGAACGCAAATCGAATGCCCCTTTCCCCTGCCCAGAGAAAAGGTGTTTTCACGGCGCTGAAGATCGCCGTTACGCTGGCGTTGTTTTGGCTAATCGCCTCGAAACTGGACCTTTCTGATATTACTGCGCGCCTGCGTTCAGCGGACCCGGTTGGTCTGTGTGCCGCGACAGCCTTGATCTTTGTCCAGTTGGTGCTGAATTCTGAACGGTGGCGCAGGCTGCTGCAAATGGATCACGTAACCCTGCCCTATCGGCTGAGCTTTCGATTTTACTTGGAGGCAATGTTTTTCAACCAGGCCCTGCCGGGTGCCGTGGGGGGAGATGTGATGCGTGTTTATCGCGTGAAGCGATTTTGTGCGTCTGTTGGCCAGGCGGTGACCAGTGTGCTGTTGGATCGTATCACCGGATTGATTGGCTTGTGTGTCCTGATCGCCATTGGCTTGCCCATGCTGATTCAACGAACCGGCGACCAAAGCATCCTGACGGGATTTCTGTTGATCGGACTTGCCGGGTTGATTGGCATCGGGGCCGTTATCCTGATCGCCCGCCAGTCAGAACAGGGTTGGGGCGGGCGTATTCGTGAATTTATTGTCCGGCTGTCGCGTCTTTTTGTTCGGTTGATCAGCCATCCGCGCGATGCGGTCCGAATTCTGTCGCTTGCACTGGGGACACATTTGACCATTGTGCTGACGGCTTATATTTCTGCACAAGCCTTGGGACTGCCATTCAGTTATGGGGATTGCTTGATTATTGTGCCAACCTCCATCCTGATCGCGACATTGCCAATCTCGCTGGGGGGATGGGGCGTGCGCGAAGGCGCTATGGCAGCAGGTTTTGCCCTGATTGGCGGAGATGCAGGAGGCGCTGTTGCCTTGTCCATCGTCATGGGGCTGGAAATACTGACCGTCGGGTTGATCGGCGGAATCGTTTGGTTCTTGAGTGGTGCCACCCGTGTGGAAGCAGACGCACTGACCCTGGTGGAAAAAGGAGAGTGATTGTGGCAAAGACGGCGACCGCCAAAAAGGCGACTTCAAAAAAAGCTGCCTCTAAAGGGGCATCGGCGAAGAAACCAGTATCCAAGAAGGTGACGGCCAAGAAGCCATCGACTCGCAAGGCATCCGCAAAGGCCACGGCATCCTCCGCCCTTTCCATCCCCAAGCAGGGTGGCTGGCAAAGCAAGCTGTCTGTCCGCAAAACTGCCATTCTGGAATACAATCAGCAAATGGCCGCCAAGCGCGATGATTGGCGTGCCAAAAATGCCAGTTTCTATGATGATGACATGGCCTTCCTGCGGTTTCTAATACCGGAAGGCTCCCGAATTTTAGACCTGGGCTGTGGCACGGGTGCGCAATTGGCAGGATTGAAGCCCTCCTACGGCATGGGGGTGGATTTTTCAGCCAATATGGTTGATGTCGCCCGCAGCACCTACCCCGAACACGAATATCCGGAACTGCAGTTCCGTGTTGGCGATGTGGAACAGTTGCGCACACTGCGCAACGATCTGGCCGGGCCGTATGATTTTATCCTTCTGTCGGATACGCTGGGGTTTGTGGATGACTGTCAGGCAATGCTGGAACAGATTCACGACCTGTGCGATGAAGAAACCCGGATTGTCATTACCTATTACAGCCATCTTTGGGAGCCCGTCCTGCGCGCCGGGGAAGCGCTTGGCCTGAAAATGCCACAGCCCGAGGTGAATTTTCTTAGCCCGGCCGATATCGACAATATTCTAGGCCTTGCCGATTTTGATCGGATCAAGACCGAATGGCGCCAACTGGTGCCGGCGCGCCTGTTTGGTGTGGGAACGGCGATCAATCGCTATATCGGCACCTTGCCATTGATCCGCAAATTATCACTGCGACATTTCATTGTCGCGCGGTCCCAACGCAAGGCCAAGCGCAAGGACCTGTCCACGACGGTACTGGTCCCCTGTCGCAACGAAAAGGGCAACATCGAAAGTGCCATCACACGCCTGCCGCGCTTCTGCAAAGACATGGAAGTGCTGTATGTTGAGGGCAATTCCTCCGACGGCACGTTTGAGGAATGCGAGCGAGTGCGTGATTACTACGCGAAACCGGAAAACGGCAGTTGGGACATCAAGGTCTTCAAGCAACCGGGTAAGGGCAAAGGCGATGCCGTGCGCAAAGGTTTCGATGAAGCCCGCGGCGATATCCTGATGATCCTGGATGCGGACTTGACCATGCCGCCGGAGGAGTTACCGAAATTCTATGAAGCCATCGCGTCGGGTAAGGGGGAGTTCATCAATGGCTCTCGATTGGTCTATCCAATGGAAAAGGGCGCGATGCGTTTCCTGAACTATTGGGCAAACCGGACCTTTGCGATGATCTTCTCCTTCCTGCTGAACCAGCGATTCACCGACACGCTGTGCGGCACGAAGGTTCTGACCCAGGCGGATTATCACAAGATTCAGGCAGGCCGCAGCTACTTCGGCGACTTTGATCCCTTCGGCGATTTTGATCTGATTTTTGGTGCCGCAAAACAGAACCTGAAGATCATCGAAATCCCGATGCGCTATGCTGATCGCACCTATGGAGAACCGCAGATCAGCCGTTTCCGCGATGGCTGGCTGTTGTTGAAAATGGTTGTCTTCGCCTGGCGCAAATTGAAAGCATTTTGACCATGAGTGTTGACCCCCGTCTGACCGCCCATGGCAAGTCCTGGTCCAAGAAGGCCGGACTGCGCGCCGTATATGGCGACTATTACCGTCGCATGTTGGATGCCCTGCCCAAGGACGGTATTTATTTAGAGGTTGGTGCGGGGTCTGGGCACAGCCAGGATTTCACCAAGGGGCTGGACATTACCCGGCTGGACATCCTGCCTGCCCCCTGGGTCGACACTGTTGCCGATGCCCATCAACTGCCCTTCCGGGATGATTCCTTCGATGGAATTTTCATGATCGATGTGCTGCATCATCTGGCTGATCCCAAAATCTTCTTCACAGAAGCAGCGCGGGTGCTGAAACCCGGCGGACGGATCGCACTGATCGAGCCCGGCATCACGCCCTTGAGTTGGGTCTTCTATAATTATCTGCATGAAGAACCGGTGGATATGTCCGTCGATCCGATGGTCAAACAAGAGTATGGTGCGACAAAAGACCCATTCGAATCCAATCAGGCAATCCCAACCCTGCTGTTCCGGCGCGAAGAACATCGCATTTCCCTGGCCGAAGGCGTACCCGCGCTGCGCACTGTCAGCCGTCATTGGTTGAGCCTGTTTGCCTATCCCCTGTCCGGTGGGTTTAAGGCATGGTCCCTGTTGCCAGCGTCGCTGGTCGATTCCTTACTGCGGCTGGAAGACAAGCTTATCCCCTGGATGGGTAGCCTGATTGGCTTCCGATTGTTCGTGGTGATGGAAAAGCGGCACAAAGGCCAGCCATGAACTATCGCCACGCCTTCCATGCGGGAAACTTCGCCGATGTGCATAAGCACTGGATCCTGACCCTGCTATTGGAGCGACTCTGTGCGAAGGAGAAACCCTTCTTCGTGCTGGACAGCCATGCCGGGGCTGGATTCTATGATCTGGCACGCGAAGAAACCGAACGCACCGGGGAAGCGGCAGACGGCATTGCCCGGTTTCTGGATGCAGAACCGCTGCCAGACTGTTTCGATGCCTATGCAAAGACTATCCGTGATCTAAATCCGGACGGGGGATTGCGCTGGTATCCAGGCTCCCCCTGGCTGATCGCGCAAGCTCTGCGCCCCGGAGATCGTTTCATCGCAGTGGAGGCGCATCCCGAAGAAGCCCGCCTGTTGCGCGAAACCCTGCGCCAGACGCGCGGCGCCCAGGTGTTACAGCGAGATGGCTATTCGGTGATCCCCTCGACCCTGCCGCCCAAGGAGCGGCGGGGCTTGGTCTTGATTGATCCACCCTATGAGACGCCCGACGAGATCGCCCGCATCGTCAAGGCCGTGGTTGACGGCATGGTACGCTTTCCCAGCGCCAGTATTGCCATCTGGTATCCCATTAAGACCCGCGCACTGGGTGATGTGCTGACCAATAAACTAATCGAGGCATTACCTTCGATAGACCGCGGACGTCTGCGCTGCGAGCTCTGGATTACCGCCCCGAACCGTGAGGAGAGCGGACTGACCGGCAGCGGATTGCTATTGCTCAATCCGATCTGGCCGATGGAAGAAACCCTGAATATCGGCATGCCCTCATTAGCCCATATCCTGGGTCAAAATGCCGGCGCAGGGTCCCGCGTTGATACATTCTAGGGCCACCGTCCCCTTCCCCTGAATAAGGGAAGGGGAAACCGTTCAGCCTAACCCCGCATACGTTCGGCTTTAGGATCAAACAATGGCTCTGCAAGAATGGTTGCAGGCAACATTTCTCCGAAAACCTCAATTCGGAACGTATCCTCATTGAACTCTTCAGCCATGCCAGCTGGCACGTACCCCATGGCGACGGATTTGTCGGCGTGATGCGCATACATGCCCGACGTTACGTAACCGACAATCTTGCCATCGCGATAGATCGGCTCGTTGCCCATCACATCAGTTTCCTTTGCCTTCAGGGTAAAGGTCACCAATCGCTTGGCAGGCCCGTCCTGCAATTCCTTCATCGCGGCCTGACGCCCAATGAAGTCGTTCTTCTTCAGATCGACGAAACGTCCCATTGCCGCCGCATAAGGTCCATAGATCGGGCGATATTCTGTTGCCCAGGAGCCAAACCCCTTCTCCAGGCTCAAGGAGCGCATGGCCCGTGATCCGAACAGTTTGATCCCGAACTCCGCGCCCGCTGCCAAAATATCGTCGAACAGGCGGGTCTGAAATTCCGGTTTAACCCAGAGTTCGTAACCCAAATCTCCTGTGAAGGAGACGCGCCCGACCATGGCCGGTACCATACCCAATTCCATCTTCTTGAAGTCGAGGAATTTGAAGGCGTCATGCGAGACATCCGCATCAGTCAGATTGGCCAACACATCGCGTGATTTGGGACCAGCGATGGTCAAACCGACCAAGCCAAGACCATGGGGTTTGATTGTCACACTGCCGTCGTCCGGCAGATGCGCCTCGAACCAGCGCATGTGATACATTTCGCCTGCACCGGACCCAAAGATGAAGAATTGCTCGTCGGCCAGTTTCCCAACCGTGAAATCACCGATCACCTTGCCTTTTTCATTCAGCATGGGCGACAGAGTCAGGCGACCCTGGCGGGGCATCTTGTTGGCCAG
>JARGPE010000186.1:0-1757 GCA_029212835.1 Alphaproteobacteria bacterium
GTGCGGGAGGTTGGTGGATGGTTCCACACCGACGCGGCGCAGGCCTTTGGGACAATCCCGTTGGATGTCGACGCTATGTCGATAGATCTGATGAGCATCTCCGGACATAAAATCTATGGACCCAAAGGGGTAGGGGCGCTGTATCTGCGCGGGCGTAAGCCCAAGGTTGAGCTGGAGCCTTTGATGGATGGCGGTGGACAGGAGCGGGGCATGCGGTCGGGTACATTGCCGGTGCCTCTGTGTGTCGGTTTGGGGGCTGCGGCCGCGATAGCCAAATCAGAAATGGAGGAGGAGGCCGCCCGTCTGCTGCGGATGCGCGATCGATTGTGGGAAATGCTGCGGCATGCGAATGCGACGCTGACGCTGAATGGGGACATGGACCATCGTTTGCCGGGAAATCTGAATATAACGGTTCCAGGGCTGGAAAGCAGCGAATTGCTGGCCGCGCTGGACGGGTTGTCTGTTTCCAGCGGATCGGCCTGTTCGTCGGGTGCGCAGGCAGCCAGCCATGTTTTGCAGGCGCTGGGGCATGATCCAGCGAAGGTCGCGGCTGGTTTGCGCATCGGGTTGGGGCGTTTCACAACAGACGATGATATTACCGCGGCGGCAGAAATGTTGTTGCAGGCTGTAAACAAGAACTAGCCATGCTAAGTGCAAGGCGATTGACTTAACCGGGGCTTTATCCCAAATAACCGCCTGAGCTAAGGTCAGTCAGGTGTAAGGAAACTGGGATGCCAAAAATCACCTTTATTCATCGCGACGGCAGCGAAACCACCGTTGATGCGAAAACGGGCCTGTCGGTTATGGAAACTGCAGTCGAGAACGATGTAGAGATCGAAGCGGCATGCGAAGGCTCTCTGGCCTGTGCGACCTGCCACATGGTTGTCGAAGACCAGGACTGGTATGATAGGCTGGACCCGCCCAGTGAAGATGAAGAAGATATGCTGGATCTAGCTTTTGGTCTGACCAAGACGTCACGTCTAACATGCCAAATCCGGGTGACAGACGCGATGGATGGAATTCGGCTGCGGGTTCCAGAGGAAACTTGATCCTCCAGTGTCGAAATCCTGAGAATTGAGGCGTCGCTTTTGAATTATGGTTAATATTCAGGCGGTTTATGACTCAGGACAATTAAAGAAATCAGAATGGCTGGCTAGGCAAGCGCTGGAAATTCAAGATTCTCCTTGCATTCCGTATAGTTCGGGCGCATGGTCCGCCTCGTGACGACCCCGCACTTGGTTTGCGAGTGATGATTGACTTTAGAGACGATGATAAGCTTACGCTTGCGACCGTGCTAGAGACTGCCTTCCTCAAAAAATCTTAATCAGGGTGACTCGCCCCGGCTCCGCACGAGCGCGGTCCGGGAATGCATATCGGGTTTGGTCTTCTAATGAAGGAAGGCTGACCAGCGAATCAAACTAGTAGGACTACGAGAAAATGGCCAAAGGCACCGTCAAATTTTTTAACACCACCAAAGGTTTCGGCTTCATCACACCAGATAGCGGCGAAAAGGACGTTTTCGTTCACATCACTGCTGTTCAGGCTTCAGGCATGGACACACTGAGTGATGGCCAAGCCGTGGAATTCGAGGTCGAAGCCGACCGTCGCGGCCCGAAGGCGGTGAATTTGCGCGCATCCTAACGCCGCGCGAACTGGTTACAGGGATTCGTTCTTGAGATCAGTACCGCGCAGCGGTGAAGAGGGGCGGTGCCAATGGCACCGCCCATTCTTTTTTTGACACAGGGGGGAGAAAAAAT
>JARGPE010000186.1:1767-7967 GCA_029212835.1 Alphaproteobacteria bacterium
GTCGGTTTGGCAGATTCAGTCCATGCGATTGAAAGGATGGGCCATGGCAAAGATTATTGTCTTCACAGACCTGCATATTCTGCCGGAAGAAAAGCGGATCATTGGACTGAATCCGTCTGAACGTTTGGCGGCAGGCATTGCCCATGCAACCAAACATCACCCGGATGCAGACCGTATCGTCTGCACGGGCGATTTAACCCATCGCGGGGACGCTGACTCTTATCAACGGCTGTCGGCTATTCTGGATAAAACGCATATCCCCGTCAGCCTCTTGATCGGCAATCATGATTCACGAGAGACTTTTATTGATTGTTTTCCTGACGCTCCCTTAGACGCTAACGGATATGTGCAAAGCAGTCTGGATGTTGGCGGCTGGCGGCTGGTCCTCCTCGATACTTTGAACGCGCCCCCCTATGAGTTTCCAGAAACCTATTGCGGCTTTCTGTGTGAAGCGCGTTTGGCCTGGTTACAGGATGAACTGCGCGGTGCGGGGGATCGGCCGGTGCTGTTGTTTCTGCATCATCCGCCCCATGATATCGGTTTTCCGGGTATGGATGTCATTAAGCTGAAAAATGGGCCGGCCCTGTATGATCTGATTGGGCGTTTTGATTGTGTGAAGCATCTGGTCGCGGGCCATGTTCACCGTACGATTTCAGGGTCCCATCGCGGCATCCCCTTCAGCATTTTTAAAAGCCCCTGCCACCAGATGCCTATGAATATGGACTCCCTGGATGTGTCCCTGTCTGTCGACGAGCCCGCAGCTTATGGGATACTACTGACCACACCCACAGGGGTCATCGCCCATAGCGAAGATTATGAAATCGCAGTTGCGGATGTGGGTACCTCACATGAGGCCTTGGGCGTCGGCGCGGACGTGGCGTAAATTCCAGAATACGCATTTCAGGTCTTGCAAAGACGACCTTTTCCGCTACATCTAGAAACAGGACCTATTTAGTACGGTATGAAACGAACGAAGGGTTTTTAGTGTGTTTCGCCTTTCACGGATGACAGATTACGGCGTGGTGCTGTTGAGTTATATGGCACAGCAGCCGGATGCTTTGTGCACTGCTCCAGAATTGGCTGACCGTACAACGCTGCCTGCGCCAACTGTTGCAAAGATACTAAAATCCCTGTCTAAGGCGGGGGTTTTGGCCGCGACGCGGGGTGCGCTGGGTGGCTATGTTTTATCTCGCCCCATCGAGAAAATCAGTGTTGCAGAAATCATTGCCGCTTTGGATGGGCCTGTCGCGCTGACGGCATGTGTCGATGGATCGGATGATAATTGCGCGGTGGAACGCCTGTGCCCTATGGCTGGCGGTTGGAACCGCATCAATCTGGCCGTTAAGACGGCTTTGGATAGTGTAAGTTTGGCGGATTTAATCAGTGACAGTGGCATGATTCGACATTTTGAAGATGCGTCTACCTCCGGGTTGGCGACAGTGGTAGGACGGTAATAATTATGGCAACGACAGACACAGTTGAACGTGTAAGCGCCTTGGAAGCAGAAAAGTATCGGTATGGCTTTTCAACCGATATCGAGATGGATTTCGCCCCCAAGGGTTTGAACGAAGACATCGTGCGCCTGATTTCTGCCAAAAAAGAAGATCCAGAATGGCTGCTAGAGTGGCGCTTGAAGGCATTCGCCCTATGGCAGGATATGCCGGAACCGACTTGGCAAAAGCCCGATGTGCCGCAGATCGACTACCAGGATGTTTATTATTATGCCGCCCCGAAAAAGGACGGTCCAAAATCTCTGGACGAGGTTGATCCAAAGCTGTTGGAAACCTATGCCAAGCTGGGCATACCGCTGAAAGAGCAGGAAGTTCTGGCTGGCGTCGAAGGGGCTCCCCGGGTTGCAGTGGATGCGGTGTTCGACAGCGTCTCGGTCGCGACAACCTATCGCAAAGAGCTGGAATCGCACGGCATCGTCTTCTGCTCGATCTCTGAGGCTGTGAAAACACATCCCGAATTGGTGAAGAAATATCTGGGCTCTGTTGTGCCCTATTCTGACAACAAGCATGCTTGTCTGAATGCAGCGGTCTTCACCGACGGCAGCTTCGTCTACATCCCCAAGGGTGTTAAATGCCCGATGGAATTGTCCACCTATTTCCGCATCAATGCGCAGGAAACCGGTCAGTTTGAACGGACCCTGATCATCGCGGATGAAGGCTCTTATGTCAGCTATCTGGAAGGGTGCACCGCGCCGATGCGCGATGAAAATCAGCTGCACGCCGCTGTGGTCGAATTGATCACCCTGGATGATGCAGAGATTAAGTATTCGACGGTGCAGAACTGGTATCCCGGCGATGAGAACGGCAAGGGCGGGATCTTTAATTTCGTCACCAAGCGTGGTGCCTGTCGTGGACGCAATTCCAAGATCAGCTGGACCCAGGTCGAAACCGGCTCTGCGATCACCTGGAAATATCCAAGCTGCATCCTGCAGGGCGACAATTCGGTCGGTGAATTTTATTCCGTCGCAATCACCAATAACTGTCAGCAGGCCGATACCGGCACCAAGATGATCCATATCGGTAAGAACACACGGTCACGCATCATTTCCAAAGGGATTTCGGCGGGCCGCGCAGATCAAACCTATCGCGGTCTTGTACGGGTGTTGCCCAATGCCAGTGGTGCCAGAAATTTCACCCAGTGCGATAGCTTGCTGATCGGTGATAAATGCGGGGCGCATACCATCCCCTATATCGAAAGTCGCAATCCTTCAGCACAGTTGGAACATGAAGCGACGACCAGTCGGATTAGCGAGGATCAGCTGTTCTATTGCCTGTCGCGCGGGATTGGCGAAGAGGAAGCTGTGGCACTGATCGTCAATGGTTTCTGCAAGGAAGTAATGCAAACCCTGCCAATGGAATTTGCCGTCGAAGCACAGAAGCTGATCGGCATTTCACTGGAAGGCAGCGTTGGATAATCACTGGCCCTAAAGCGGTCTGTGAGAACAGAAAGAACGGTAGAACGGTTATGGCATTGTTAAAGATTGAAAATTTGAGCGCGACTGTCGGTGGCAAGGAAATCCTCAAGGGGATTGATCTGGAAATTCAGCCAGGCGAAGTGCACGCGATCATGGGGCCTAATGGCTCAGGAAAATCGACCCTTTCTTATGTTCTGGCGGGGCGTCCCGGTTATGAAGTGACCGGTGGCTCTGTTACCTATGATGGCAAGAACCTGTTGGATATGGCACCGGAAGAGCGTGCTTGTGAAGGGGTTTTTCTAGCTTTTCAATATCCGGTCGAACTGCCTGGTGTTGCGAATACAACCTTCCTGAAACATGCCCTAAATGCGCGCCGTAAATTTTTGGGCGAGGCAGAACTGGACGCTCTGGAATTCGTGAAGGCACTTCGCAAAAAGGCGAAAGAGCTGAATATTCCTGATGAAATGTTGAAGCGACCGGTCAATGTCGGCTTCTCCGGTGGGGAGAAGAAGCGCAATGAAACCCTGCAAATGGCTATTCTGGAGCCGCGTTTGGCGATCCTGGACGAAACCGATAGCGGGCTGGACATTGATGCCTTGAAGCTGGTGTCCGAAGGCGTCAATGCGCTGCGCAGCGCGGACCGATCCTTCCTGGTGATTACCCATTATCAGCGGCTGTTGGACTATATCGTGCCCGACAAGGTGCATGTGCTGTCCGCTGGGCGGATTGTGAAGACCGGTGGTAAGGAGCTTGCGCTGGAATTGGAGAAGACTGGCTATGCAGGCTATGAGGATGAAGCGGCATGAGTGATAATCTGCTGCAAGATCTGCTGCGCCAACGCGGGCATTCGGGCCGGTTTGAACCGCAAGAGGCGTTGCCCACCCGCAAGGCCGAGGCCTGGAAATATACCGATCTGAAACGGTTGGAGAAGTTCGGCTGGTCGGTCTGGTTGGCTGAAGACAGCCATGGTGTCTCCACGCTTCCTGATGCCGCCCTGAAGATTGAGGGCGCGATTAACATCGTGTTGGTGAATGGGTTCCTGGACCGCGATCTGTCTGCGTTGGATCATTTGCCCTTGGGGCTGTCGCTGGAGGCCGGCCCCGCTTCTGAAGCCTATGGCGATGGCTTTACCGAGCGTTTGAGCGATGCGTTGACGCAGGAAGAACTGACCCTGCGTGTCGATGCAGGCAAGACGATTGAGGCACCGATCCATATTCATCACATCACCTGGGGTGCGGATGCCGATGCAGCGATCACGCATGCGGCCCGGGTTACGATCACGTTGGAACAAGGCGCTGAGGCGACCGTGGTGGAAAGCCATGTGACCGCCAGCGGACACGGATTTTCCGTGCCCAGCCTGGGTGTTAGTCTGGGGGAGAATTCCAGATTGGGTCTGTACTCCGCGTTGATGGAGCGGGCTGGATCGTCCCAGATCGGGTTGGCCGATATTGGCGTCGCCAAAGGTGCTGTTCTGGACTCTTTCATTCTGTCGATTGGCAAAGGCCTGGCGCGCCGTGAAGTGCGCCTGACCATGGCTGGTGAACGGGGCGAAGCCTCCCTGTCTGGGGCTTATTTTGGAACCGGCGATGCCTTGATCGACACGACGACTTTTGTCACCCATGCCGCAGAAAATGCCACCAGCCGACAATTTTTTCGCGGCGTGCTGGATGACCGGTCGCGTGGCGTATTCCAGGGTAAGGTTCTGGTGCGGGAAGGGGCGCAAGGCACGGATGGGCAGCAGCAGCACAAGGCTATGCTGTTATCGAGAGAGGCAGAAGTCGACGCCAAGCCGGAATTGGAAATCTATGCCGATGATGTGCAATGCGCCCATGGCGCAACCGTTGGCGCATTGGATGAAGATCAGCTGTTCTATCTGCGCGCGCGGGGCATTCCAGAGCCTCAGGCTCGTGCCTTGTTGACACAGTCGTTCTTGATTGAGGCGGTGGAACATATTGCCCGCCCGGCCATCCGGGATGTCTTTCGGGATGCGCTGGCCTATCGGCTGGAAGGGGATTTGGTATGAACGATGCTGCTATTCGTATGACCGATGATCCCCAGGCTTATGACGTTGAGGCGATCAGGGCGGACTTCCCCATCCTCGGACAGACCGTTCACGGCAAGCCACTGGTCTATCTGGACAGTGGCGCTTCGGCGCAAAAGCCAAAGGCCATGATTGATGCCATGCGGCATTCTTTTGAGGAATGCTATGCCAATGTGCATCGCGGGGCCTATGACCTTTCCGAGCGGACCACGGCGGCCTATGAGGGCGCGCGGGAAATCGTGCGTGCCTTCCTGAATGCCAAGAGCGAGCGGGAAATCATCTTCACAAAGAATGCTAGTGAGGCGATCAATCTGGTGGCCTATTCCTATGGGCGCGGTCTGATGAAGGCTGGCGATACCGTGTTGATTTCCGAAATGGAACACCATTCCAACATCGTACCCTGGCAATTACTGCGAGATGCGACTGGCGTTAAACTGCGCGTCGTGCCGATTACCGATGAGGGTGAGTTTCGTCTGGATGCCTATGCCGACATGCTGGATGACAGCGTGAAGCTGGTGGCGGTTACCCATGTTTCCAATGTATTGGGCACGATTACGCCAGCAAAGAAGATTGTTGAAATGGCCCATGCCGTCGGCGCGAAGGTGCTGTTCGATGGCAGTCAGGCCGTGATGCATATGCAAGTTGATATGCAAGACTTGGACTGTGATTTCTATGCGTTCACCGGTCACAAACTTTATGGTCCGACTGGGATTGGCGTGTTGTATGGCAAGGAAGCGCTGCTGGATGCCATGCCACCGTTTTTGGGGGGCGGGGATATGATTTCCTCGGTCACTTTCGAAAAGTCGACCTGGGCTGAACTGCCGACCAAGTTTGAAGCCGGTACACCGCCGATCGTCGAAGCCATTGGGCTTGGTGCCTCCATCCAATATCTGACGGGCGTTGGTGTGGAACGCGCCGGGGCGCATGAGGGCGACCTGTTGACTTATGCGATGCAACGGCTCGCTTCTGTCAAAGGATTGCGGGTGATTGGCACTGCGCCCAACAAAACTGCGGTGATCTCCTTCGATGGGGGAGGCGCACCCCCATGACATTGCGACGATTATTGATCAACAGGGCGTTGCCGTGCGGGCCGGGTATCATTGCGCGGAACCCCTGATGCATCGTCTTGGCGTGGTGGGCACCGCGCGGGCATCGATGGGGATGTACAACACCCGCAGTGATGTCGATGCCCTGGTGCAGGCTTTAGAAAAAGTAAATGCGATCTTTGGATAG
>JARGPE010000187.1 GCA_029212835.1 Alphaproteobacteria bacterium
GCCTCAAATGCCTTAAACGCGGTACGAAGCGCTTCAAGTGTATCGACCAGCGGCGTTTGACCATTGATGGTTCCGGCCAATTGTTCAACCTGTTGAAACAGTTTGTCGCGCATTTCAGCTGCAGCGGAAACAGTCGTCTGTTGGAACAGATCGCGCAACAGGCCTGAATTCGCGGCTCGTGTAATGTCACTGACCAGAACCCCGCCATATTGAAGGTTTTCGAACGTCGTCTCGCGGCGGTTATAGTTCTCGTTATTCGCGTTCGCAACGTTGTCAGATACAACGCGAGTAGCTGCATTCAATGCATTCACAGACGTGATTGCTACATTAAGGGCGCCAAACAGGGACATTTTCTTTGCCTTTCCTGAGCACGGTATCCGTGGTTATCAAGAGGATCGTTTCTACGTCCTGGAAACTTGAGATCACGGGGTGTGGTGCATCGTAACTATTGCGACTATGCGCGGTTAAATCTCTTGATTCATGGCGATGGGAGCTGCAGCGCGCCCATTGTATGCGGTTCCCTTGCTGCCATAACCCGGGACTTCGCCTGCAGCTTGTTTTGCTGCTTCAATGATCCGATCAACCACGTGTTGGCTGGATTTGGTCAATATTTCCAGTTTCCGTTTGTTTACCGCCATCTGGGCTTCGAAAGTTTTTGCTAGGCTTTGTAATTGGGCGCGCAGCTCATCGGGCAGAGCTGCAGAAAATCCAGGGTCCTGGGAAATGGCTTCGATATGGTCCTGATACTGTTTGAACAGTGCCTGTTTCTCTGCGACGACAGGGCTTAGTTCCGATGCGCGGGGTGTTTCCAACAATTGATTTTCCCGCTCCAATACAAGCAAGAGATCATCCATCAGCTCAATCAGGTTATGGGCGCGAATGCTTGCGTTCATTGGGATATCTCCCCGGTCGTTGCAGATGCGGTCGTTTCCGCAGCTGTTTTGGATTGTTCTTCTTGAATCTTCAGCATTTCCTTCGCGACAGTGTCTGCGATGCCAAGGGATCCGCGTTGCGCGATGATCTTGCCGAATTCTTGAACCATCATCGATTGGTAGATGCCTTCTGCGTGGCCACCGCCGAACATCCCGTCATTGGATGTTTCGGAAAACATTGGCTCCAGCATCTGTTGGGCAAAAACGGCCTCGAATTCGATGGCTGACTTTTTTATGGCGTCTGGTGTGCCATCCATGGGCATTTTCGGCTTGGCCGCAAATGCCTGATTGCGGGCACTGTCCAGGAGCATTTGGCTGCTTGTGTCCATCATCACATCACCTCGATATCTGCTTGCAGGGCACCAGATGCCTTGATCGCCTGCAGGATGGTAATCATGTCACGGGGCCCAACCCCCAGTGAGTTCAACCCATTAACCAATTCCTGTAGTTCGACCGTCCCGGATACGATACCCAGTCGGCGATCTGATTGTTCATCCACGGTAATGTCCGTGCGGGGCACGACTTCGGTTGTGCCGGTATTTGAAAACGGGGTGGGTTGTGACACCTGCGGTGTTTCCGTGATCCGCACTGTCAGATTGCCCTGGGCTACGGCCACAGTGCTGATCCCAACATTTTCCCCCATCACGATGACGCCGGACTGTTCGTCAATCACCACACGTGCGATTTGGTCCGGTTCAACACGCAATTGCTCGATATCCGTCAGCAGTTCAACCAACTCACCTTGATAGCTGGGAGGGATATTCAGTTGCACGGTGCTCAGATCGGTGGCCTTTGCAGTGGGCTCCCCCACAAAAGCATCAATGGCGCGTGCGATGCGGCGTGCTGTTGTAAAATCTGGGTTCTTCAGGTTCAGTTTAACCCGGTTAAGCTGCGCCAATTCAAAGGGAATTTCGCGCTCAATGATGGCCCCATTGGAGATCCGTCCAGATGTCGGAACTCCCTTCACAATGGTTTCGGCTGCGCCTTGGGCAGAAAAACCGCCAACAGCGATAGTACCCTGGGACACAGCATAAATTTCACCATCCGCACCCAGCATCGGTGTAACCAACAGAGTGCCACCCAATAAACTGTCAGCATCCCCCATAGAGGAGACGGACACGTCGATCCGTGACCCCTGACGAGAAAAAGGTGGTAACGTCGCAGTGACCATAACCGCTGCGACATTATCTGTATCCAAATCGGAGTCGCTGGCATTGATGCCCATACGTTGTAGCATCCCGACGAGGCTCTCGCGGGTGAAAACAGCACTGTCCAGGCTGTCACCGGTTCCGTTCAGACCAACAACAAGGCCATAACCGACCAGCATGTTGTCGCGAACGCCTTCAATATCGACAATGTCTTTGATCCGAGATTGCGCGGCGGCCTCTGCAGGTACCAGGGCCCACCCCAGGATTAGCGCTAGAACGGCCAGGAAAAAGCGCAGTATCCGGGTAACGGGTCGCGTTCTGTGGTCGCCATAGCCTGCAGATCGTTTTGTGAAATCTCTGGTCATGTCTCTCATCTCTCTTTTCGGGGTGACTAAACACACCCGTCTCGCGAGGATTAATGCGAATGTCGTGCCAGATTGAAAACTTTGATAAGGGTATGAAATTAATGAACTATTTTTTGGGAGGTGTGGGGTGAAATAGGATTTAGGCAAGTCTTGCCGGGTGCCATTACACTTGATTCCGAGTGGGAATCAGCGCGCAATTCGGATCATAGGGATTTCCCCTGGCGTATAAGATGGATACACTGTGACCATGAAAGTCGACGGCCCAGGATCATCAGGAAAGCTTAGCCAGTCCAAAAAGACTGCCAAGACAGGCGGGTCAAAAGGGGCGGGTTTTTCCAGTGCCTTGCGTCAGGCCGATGGTGGCGGTGACGATACCGTCGACAGTGCCGGTGGACTGGCTGGTGGTGCAGGGGTCAGTTCGATAGACGCGCTTTTGGCTTTGCAAGGTGTTGACGGTGTAGAGTCGACGGAGCCGGATGCCAAACGGCGCAACAAAGCCGCCTTAGATCGTGGTGAAGAGCTGTTAGATCAATTGGATGAAATCCGAATTGGCCTTTTGTCCGGCGGTTTGTCGCGACAACGTTTGGTTCAATTACAGACAGCCTTGAGCCAACGTGCAAGTGGTACATTGGACCCGAAAGTTAAATCTCTGGTCGATGATATTGAACTTCGTGTCGCGGTTGAGTTGGCAAAGCACGGGTGAATCCCTTACCTGGAATCGATAGCAAACGCGGCGCTCTGCGCTCTGGCGGGATGCGGCAAAAAATCCCTAAAGAAATATGTTGTAATGACGTGCTTTGGGCCATATAAGCCGCCGGTCTTGACGTATAGGACAGATTAAACCGGGAGATTGGCATGTCGGGCAGTGAAGCTACGAGCAATACCAGTATAAACCCGAAAGCGACTGTGTCGTCACCCTTGCTGCCGCCAGACTATCGGCCCAGTGAGTCAGAAGAGTTTATGAACCCTCTTCAAAAAGAGTATTTCCGCCAGAAGCTGTTGACTTGGCGTGCAGATCTCCTGAGAGAATCTTCAGAAACGCTTGAAAGCATGCAATCGGAAAGCTTGGCACAGCCCGACTTGACGGACCGCGCGTCGATGGAAACCGATCGTGCGATTGAACTGCGCACCCGGGACCGGGAGCGTAAGCTGATCGCAAAGATCGATTCGGCGTTGGAGCGAATTGAAGATGATAGTTATGGCTTCTGTGAAGAGACCGGGGATCCGATTTCTCTGCGTCGCCTGGAAGCGCGTCCAATCGCGACATTGAGCCTGGAAGCACAGGAACATCACGAACGCATGGAACGGCTGCACCGCGAAGATTGATCGCGCAGTTTGATCTGCTGATCAGGCAAAGCATTACAAAACCCGCCAGGTATCATCTCCTGGCGGGTTTTTTCTTTGCAGGTACAGAGCAAAAGTAAAAGGGCCCGACCAATGGTCGGGCCCCATTCGGAATCGCCGCGTGGGAGAGAGAGGAGAGAGAGAGTACGCGGGCGGATCCGAAGCACTGGGTCCAATAGAGGGACCGTTGATTAGAAGGGCATGATCACGTCCATGATCTGGGTGCCCCAGCGAGGTTGCTGGAAGTCGCTGACTTGTCCGCGTCCACCATAGGCCAGCCGGGCTTCCGCGATTTTTTCATAGCTGACTGTGTTCGCCGTGGTGATATCCTGCGGTCGAATGACACCAGCTATCTGGAGTTCCCGCAGTTCATAGTTTACGCGGGTTTCCTGACGGCCATGGATGACCAGGTTGCCATTTGGCAGCACCTGGGTAACGACCGCAGCGATGCTGACCGAAATCGCCTCCTGACGATTAATGGCACCCACACCGGCATTGCTGGTTTGATTGTCAAATGCCAACAAGGCTGCTGGGTTTACCGCTTCAGGTAGTATTTTGTTCAGGGAATTTTCGTATCCTAACAAGGAGTCGACATCCACATTTTCAGAATTGTTGCGGGTTCGGGTGGTGGAGTTGTCCAATTGTGCATTTTCATCGATATCGATGACCACGGTCACAATGTCCCCTATATCTGCCGCGCGCAGGTCTTTGAAGAAGGCGCGACTGCCAGGACGCCACAATGAGTTTGGCATATAAGATGCCGTCACTGGCTTAGGCATGGGCATAGTGACTGGCTTGTAGTTCGGGTCATAGGTCGGATTGGCGACTGGGTTCATTGATGGTTCTTCCCCCACTGCAGCCAGGCGTTCCAGGGAATTGCATCCTGCTAAGAGGACACTTGCCAGTGTCAGGCAGGCCAGCGTTTTCAGCGGCGCCGTCCGGCGGTGTTTTTGATGTCTCATGATTACTCTCCTCATCTCAAATGCGTCTGGGGGACTTGTTCTGCGTTATTCTGCGCGCATTGCCAGCGGTTGTTGGACTTGAACTTCCACCCGACCTGAGCCGGTGACCACGGCATCTATCACGGTGTTGCTTTGGGTGTTTTGGACCCTAATCACATCATCTAGGGCCCCATTTTCCATCGCCCGGCCCTGAACACTAAGGACCATTCGATCTGTTCTTAGGCTAACGGTAATGATGCGGTTTTTTTCAACGAGGATAGGCGCACCGACATCGCCCAATCGAACGGGTTTGCCGGATGTTAAGGATCGTCCAACAGATTGTCCGACCAGTTTGCTCTCATCAATGATCAGGTTTGTTCCCAGGTTTTCCTCACGCAGGCGTACCAAGGTTAAGTCGCCGGACTCGATAATATGCCCTTTGCCTAGACGTCGGGTTGGAACCGGCAATTCAACAAGTCGGTGGAAACGACCGGAGATATTCATTTTTTCTAGGGGGCGGCCTTCTGCCGGGGCCAGTAATGTTGCGGTAAAACGACCAGAATGTGCATCATAGTCAAACCGTTCAACGCGGGCGGTTGGGGCCGATGAACGGGGCAGATGGATCTTATAGGGACCGCCGTCTTCCTCCACTTCAACCAGGTCGTCTTCCCCTGTACGCTTGAAGAAAGAGTCTTTCAGCAAGTCTTCAATCTGATCCGCTGTGATGACGGAACTAGGGCGGGAGACTGTGACGGTATCTGCTGTGCTGGTTGGCTGCCAATCGATCCCAAAGGTTTTTGCTGCTTTCCATAACCAAACGGCTGGCAGAACCATTTCCTGCCCTGGATTTGGGGCGCGAAGGACTGTGCGGTCTGCATACTTTCCAGCCGGTTCGAATAAATCCCCCAGATGAATGAAATCGGCATCCACTTGAACGACTGGATTAAGTGTTACCGGAACAGCAACCACATCGGAGTCCTTGCTCTGTCCGGTTTCTGCCATGGCGGGGAAGGCGAGGGCGATCATGAACCCGGCCAGTAGCAGGGCGTAGATCACGCTCAGGCTATGGGTTGATATCGGCTTCATGATCACTCTACTTATGGTCCGCGATATACTCAAGCGGCTAGTCGTTTCGATTATCGAAGGTTCGTCAGGGTCGACATCATCTGATCTGACGTTTCGATGACTTTTGAATTCATCTCATAGGCCCGTTGGGCCGTGATCAGGTTGGTAATTTCTTCCACCACGTTCACATTCGATGTTTCCAAAAAGCCTTGCTGTATCGTCCCAAAACCTGCGGTGCCAGGCGATGCAACAGTCGCACTGCCAGAAGCGGGGGTTTCCAGAAACAGGTTGTCCCCAATTGCCAACAGGCCAGCATCGTTTGGAAAACGAGCCAGTTCCAGCTGTCCAATGTGGGAGGGAGCGGTCACTCCATCCAAGGAAACCAGAACCTGCCCAGAAGAGTTGATCGAGATGTCGATGGCGTTGTTGGGCACGGTAAGTCCAGGTTGAACGGTAAATCCATCCACCGTCACAACATCGCCTTGGCCGTCCAATTGAAATGACCCGGCCCGTGAATAGGCTGTGTCGCCACTGGGCAGTGTAATTCGGAAATATCCCTCGCCATTGATGGCGACATCCAGCGGATTTTCTGTCAGCGTCAGGTTGCCTTGTTCGGTGATGCGATAGACGGCGGCGGTTTTAACCCCCAAGCCGACCTGAACCCCGACAGGCACCGTGGTGCTGGCATCGGAGCTATCGGACCCAACGCGGCGCAGGTTTTGATACAGCAGATCCTGGAACTCAGCGCGTCGACGCTGATAGGACGTGGTGTTCATGTTGGCAATGTTGTGGGAGATAACTTCCACATTCAATTGCTGGGCCAACATCCCCGTCGCGCCAATACTAAGTGATCGCATGTGTCGTCTCCTTTAAAACCTCAGTCGATTAAAGCTTTAGGCTGGTCACGTCGGTGTAATTAGCCCGTCGGTGCGCGGCCCAGCTTATCGATCATGTCTTTCATTCGGTCGTCTTCGCGTTGAATGAAGTTTGTGACACTTTCATGGGTGCGGTTGATATCCATCATGCGGGTCAGTTCTAAAACTGCCTGCACATTGGATTCCTCAATCATGCCTTGAACCATTTTGGGTTGCTGCACGGCTTTGGGTGGCATGTCTGGCTCAGTAGAGAACAAACCGTTCGCCGCTTTGCGCAGTTTCTGCTGGTCATCAAATGTTACCACCTGGATCTTACCCAGAACGCCAGTGTCGTTTGAAACCGTTCCATCACCAGCAATGCTGATCCGACCGCTATTTGCAGGAATATTGATTGGCCCAGCTTGCCCTTGAACAGGATAACCGGTTCCTGTCACCAACTGGCCGGCGGCATCCAATTGAAACCGTCCATGCCGTGTATACCGATCGCCAAGGGGCGTATTGACGACGAAGTAGCCTTCGTCAGAGAGCGCTACATCGAAATCATTTCCGGTCGTTGACAGGGGCCCACTGGAAAGATCGCGCGCTGTCCCGACATCCTGAACAAAGGATAGTTGCTCCCCACGCGCCGGTTTCGCCAGATATTCCTGGAACACCATCCGTTCTGCCTTATAAGCAGGGGTGTTGGCATTGGCGATGTTGTTGGCGACAATGTCCATCGACCGCCGAAGGGAGGCCTGACGCGACATGGCTATATAGCTAGTGTTTTCCATTGCTGGACACCTCTTTTCTCTCATTTTGGGCGGAAGCTCTCAACCAACTGCCCACTACTCTCTCGGGGTCAGTATCAGCAAATGGCATGCCAACTAGAATAAGTTATATTTATCAATGCATTGAGTTTTGTGTCGGCAGAAATTTCAGGGTGTCCTGATATCGAGGGAGTACTTTATGACCCGGCAAGTGGAATGGTTTGCCGGATCATCTTGACCCAGGCCGGTATTATTTCCATTGATCTGGATGGGCGAATAGCGGCCTATACCTATGGATCCGAAGTTTTTTTGTTTCGGTAACTTTATGTTAGTGTCCTTGCAGTACTCTATGCGCGGCGATGCTAGGCATTGTCTGCGGCACATAACAGGCGGCAAGAAATGAGCGACGAAGACGATAATGATGTACCGGTTAAAAAGAAGGTGAGCGGCAAGAAGCTTATCCTGTTTATTGTTCTGCCTATTCTCTTGTTGGGCGGGGCAGCGGGGGCTGCGGCCCGAGCTAATTGTGGAGCTGGGCCTGCT
>JARGPE010000188.1:0-6247 GCA_029212835.1 Alphaproteobacteria bacterium
AACAGGGTGATCCGATTTTTAAATAATTCATTGATACTTGAATGGCTTGTCCATTTCTAACCCGCTGAAATTCTTGGTCGTCCGAATGCGGTGGCCGAAATGCGGCTTTCGATGAAGACTGCGAAAGATCCCGCCACAGTCGCAACGCGATCATCACGGTCGATTTCGACTTTAACCTCCAGGGCGCCCGCCTCGTCGGCGCGGCGGCGGGCTTCGGTTTCTGCCAAAGATAGGGCAGCACTGGCGGCGCTTTCCAAGTTTTGGAAATCTTCAATTCCGGCAAGGCCATGAACCCGAAACAGCCCCTCTGCGGGCGATGTGATCAGGATTTGCACCCGCTGGCTGACTCCCCCCGCGACCGCGCCGACGGCATTGCAGACCTCTGCGTAGCGCGGCACATCGAACTCTGTATGCAGTCGCCGTGCGATTTCCGGATAATAGTTTTGCGCTGGTGCCCCGATACCGATCAGGGGCGCATGTAGCTTGATATCAAACCCGACAAGGCTTTTTGACTGATCCTTTGAAGCACTGTTGGCAAAGGCGGCTTTGAAGAAGGGGCCAGCGCTGCGTACCGGTATGTCCGTTATCACGGCTTCGACAACCGCCGCGCAGGATTGCACCGTTAATTGATCAATCACCGCCTGAGCCAGGGATTTGGCATCTGGGGCCAGTGGCGTGCCGGGGCGTCGCTCGGTGCGTGCGGTCAGCGTCGCGCACAGGATCGCCGCCTCCGTATTCCAATTACTTTGCAGGCCCAGAACATGGGACGCATCGGAGGGCGTGAAGCCGGATAGAATGACCAGTCCTCGATCCACAAGCCGCAGCAATGGCTGTTCTGGCGCGCGACCTGCCAGCAATTGTTCCATGGATTTGGGGCCATCTTGCAGCATCTCCCAAACGCGCTGCTCTCCCTTACTCAGCGTGCCGCTTTTCATATCCCGCAGTTTGATGGCGAAAATACCGTCATTGGGTTTGGGCCAGACGCGATCCATCTGACTTTGCAGGGTCGGCATTACGGTTGCATGGTCCCGGGCCAACAGGCTGATAGGCACGCGGCGGCGGGGCCCGACCTTCAGGCATTTTTCCTCGTCCAGGCCAATTTCACTATCGCCGCCCAGGCCAACTGTATGAACGGCAATGGCCTCCACCATGGTGCGATAGCCCCCGACATAGGCGCCGTCCGATGCCAGGACAGGCTTGCCCTGGCTCAGTACCGCGATGTCGGTGGTCGTGCCACCAATGTCGGAAATCACGCAATCATCGCGCTGGCTTAAAAATTGTGCGCCAACGACGCTGGCTGCGGGGCCACTGAGAATTGTCTCGACTGGCCGTGTCAGGGCCGTATCAGCGGAGATCAGGGAGCCATCACCCTTCACAACCATCAAGGGGGCGGTGATGCCATGGGTATCCAGCATGCCACCGACGGCCAGAATCAATTGCTGTATCAAGGGTACCAGACGGGCATTCAAAAGTGCGGTTAGCGCACGGCGCGGTGCGTCCAGGGCATTGGCCAATTCATGGGCACAGGTGACGGGCAGGGCAGTTTCCGCACGGACCAAATCGCGAATGGTGACTTCATGACTGGGGTTGCGGGTTCCGAAATAGCCGCAGATCGCAACAGCGGATACCTTTTGGGCCAACGCTTGTATCTGTGGTCGCGCTGCATCTATATCCAAGGCTTCACGCTCTCGACCATCCGGATTATGTCCACCCGCTAGAAAAAGTACGGGGTCAGATCCCATGGCCTGGCGCAATCCGGCGCGATCTAGGGCTTTGTCATCTTGCCCAATCAGAATTAGTCCGACGGGAAAGCCATGCTGTTCCACAATTGCGTTGGTCGCCAATGTGGTCGATAGGGATACAAGGCCGATAGTTGACGGGTCAAAATCCGGCAGTCCTGCTAACGCTTGGGCGGTGGCATCGCTGACGCAGAGGGACAGGTCATGCTTGGTGGTCAGGGATTTTGCAGATGATAGAACTTGGCGTGTTTCGTCATCAAACAACACGGCATCGGTATAGGTTCCCCCAGTATCAATGCCCAACAGAACCGCCATCGCTTAGAACCCATCTTTGGTAAGAGAACACACTGGATGGTTAGCCTATTCGCATTGGACCGGAAACGCGTCAATCGCGGTTTCACCCAAAAAAGCTTGGAATGCGACATAGCGGGCCTTGCGGCACTAAATAGTGCATATCATGGCGTGGCTCGCGCCTGATTTTAATTAGTCGAACAATGCCTCTTGGATTCTAGGACGTAATTGCTGAAAGCCATATCAGCGGAGAAGATATCATCGATCATAATTCGAAAGATATCTCGCAAATCCTCGATATTGACTTCTTCACGCATTTCGCATGCTCCTAGAATTCGAAAAACGTTCCCTAGCGCTTGATCGTGATGGACCATATGCTGGTGCAGACGAGGATACTTATAGTCCGACATCAGCCGCTCTTCGTCTTTAAAATGCTTCAGCAACAGGGTCGCGACTTCGCGGGCCTTGGCGATTGTCCGATATTCAGGGTTATCCATATTTTGCCGCACTTCATCTAGGGCGGCAACAATATGGATATGGTCATCATCGATATCAGTGATGTTGATTTTGCCAGCACGGGGTACAAAGAACTGAAGGTTTTTCATACAAAACTCCCTGTTTACCTTTTTGGTAAACTCTCTTTTCTCCCACCCTCTAGTATACAGTTTACGGAAATGAAGTATTTTAAAACTACTTTTTCAGGGTATTGCTTGAGGGGGAATATAAACGATGAAACAGCCTGGTTCTGTCATGGCATTAGAACAACTGGGGCGCGTAAAATTAAGCGAATCCTTTTACATGCGCGACTTTCTGTTTAGTGAGATTGCCGCCATGCATGGCATGTCCAATGTGCCGAAGGATCCGGATGTCGCCATTGCTGCAGGGAAAATGCTGTGTGAGACCTTGTTGGAACCATTGCAGGAGACTTTCGGGCGGATTGCCATCCGATCAAGTTATCGGTCGCCGACAGTGAACAAATTCGGTAACGACAATAAACTCAATTGCGCCCGGAACGAGGCGAATTATGCCCATCACATCTGGGACCGGCGCGATTCCGAAGGACGTTTAGGGGCGACAGCCTGCATCGTTGTTCCATGGTTTGCCAAACGGTATGAGGCCGGTACAGATTGGCGGGCGCTCGCCTGGTACATCCATGATCATCTGCCGTATCACACGCAGTATTTCTTCCCAAAGCTGGCCGCGTTGAATCTGAATTGGAGGGAGCAACCGGAAGGACGGATCGACAGCTATGTGGCTCCAAGAGGATGCCTGACCAAGCCCGGCATGGACAATCATGCCGGCGATCACAGCGATTGGTATCCAGACTTTCCCGTATTTCGAGGGTAGATACTTGCCCGTTCCACCGGCGCGCTTTAGGTTTGAGCAATCCTTACCAGATAGGTCGCCCTTATGAGCCATACAGTTGAAAAAATTGCCTTGAAGTCACCCGCACCGGGGACAGAACGGTTCCTGACAGTCCATCGATTTGGCACGATTGGGGCGAGGCCAAAAGTATACCTGCAAGCGGCCTTGCACGCGGATGAGTGGCCGGGACTGATGGCCCTTAATCATCTGATCCCAATGCTGGCTCAAGCTGACAAGGCAGGGCGCATTCTTGGGGAAATCGTGTTGCTGCCTTATGCCAATCCGATTGGACTGGATCAGCGCATCGGCGGCGCAATGCCGGGTCGTTATGCCTTTGATGGTGCAGGCAATTTCAATCGCAACTGGCCTGATTTATCCACCGCCGCCGCCGCCCATATTCCTCAAGGATTCACCGGGGATGCCAATCAGGATATTCCAACCCTGCGAGAGGCCTTGCGCAAGGCTGTGGCGGAACTCTCAACCCGCACGGATATTGACCATTGGCGGGCGCAATTATTGAGCCTGAGCATTGATGCAGATTATGTGATCGATGTGCATTGCGATCAGGAGAGCCTCGCTCATCTTTACTGCCATATCTCTCATGTTGATATCGCAAAGCGTATGGCTGCTGCTGGAGATATTCCGATCGTGCTGTTGGAGGAAGAAGCGGGCGGCTTTAGTTTTGATGACTGCAATGCAGGGCTGTGGCGGCGGATGACAGGATTGGTTGATAAGGCCGATAGCTTGCCCATGGCTTGCTATGGCTGCACATTGGAACTGCGGGGCAAGGATGACGTCAATGACGTGTTCGGCCAGAAGGATGCCGCTGGCCTGATGCATTTTATGATCGCGGAAGGCGTGATTGATGGCGAAGCATCGGATCTGACAGGCCCAGACCCTTTCCGATTAGACGAGGTCGATGTGATCTATGCTGAAACTGGCGGATTGATCGCCTATAAAGCGGAAGTTGGTGAATATGTTAAAGAGGGGCAATTAATTGCCGAAATCATTGATATTACGGCCGCTGACCCCCTGAACGCGCGCACGCCCTTGGTGTCGAGAACAGAGGGATTGTTCTTCGCAAGGGTCGATTTGCGTTTAATTCCTGCCGGTGAAGGAGTGGCGAAGGTTGCGGGTCGCAAGCCCCTGGCACATCGCAAGAAAGGCGCTTTGCTGGAAGCTTGAATATACAGTTACCTGTCAGGCTGATTTTGACTTGCTTGTGGCCTCATTCGGGTCGCGCAGAACATAGCCTCGCCCCCAAACTGTTTCGATGAAGTTCTTCCCGTTTGCTGCATTTGAAATTTTCTTACGCAGTTTACAGACGAAGACATCGATAATCTTCGCTTCTGGCTCATCCATCCCACCATAGAGGTGATTCAGGAACATTTCCTTTGTCAGGGTTGCTCCTTTGCGCAGGGCAAGGAGTTCAATGATCGCGAATTCCTTGCCGGTCAGATGAACTGGATTGCCATTAATCTCGATCGTGCGGGACTCCAGGTTAATCTTTAGGTCGCCCATCGTGATGATTGGTTGTGAATGGCCATGTGACCGTCGCACAATCGCCTGAAGGCGTGCCATCAACTCACGCTTGTCAAAAGGCTTTGTCAGATAATCATCTGCGCCATAACCTAAGCCTTTGATTTTGTTATCCATCTCCGCCAGACCAGAGAGGATCAAAACCGGCGTATCCACGCGGGAGTCCCGTAAGCGGCGAAGAACCTCATAGCCATCAATATCGGGCAGCATGATATCAAGGATGATCATGTCATAGTCGTATAGTTTCCCGATTTCCAGGCCATCCTCACCCAGGTCTGAATGGTCAACGATATAGCCTTCGGACTTAAGCATTAGTTCAATGCTTTGTGCTGTCGGACGGTCATCTTCAACGAGTAGAATGCGCATTACGGTATCCAGTTTATGGTTTATTTACGCAAAGGAAGTTAATGGTATCACGATGCCGCATTAATAAAAATAGACATTGCTGATGCCGTGACGCAAAGGGGCTGTCGAAATATCAGAATCTACCCTAGATTCCGTGCTGTGTAAGTCTGAGAGGAATAGGATGTCTACCACCCTACTGGATCATCTGATTGCAGATCTTTCCCGTATTCCAGATCGGCGCATATTTGGGCGTGTTGCAGCGGTTCAAGGGATGTTGGTGGAGATAGAAGGGGTGGAAGGGCATCTTTCTATCGGGGATCGCTGTGTTTTAACGGCCCGGCGTAAGAAGCAGATTATATGTGAAGTGATCGGCTTTCGGGATCATCGTGCTCTCGCCATGCCCTATGGTGCCCTGGAGGGCGTAGCCCTTGGCGCGCGGGCCGAAGTCCTGAATTCCGAACCTGTATTGCACCCGACGGATGCCTGGCTGGGGCGGGTTATCAATGCCTTTGCAGAGCCAGTGGATGGGAAAGAACAGCTGGAAGTGGGTGAAGTTCCTTATCCCATCCGAAATGCGCCGCCGGCGGCGCATACAAGGCGTCGTGTGGGAGGTAAGATTGATTTGGGGGTGCGCTGCCTGAATACCTTCACCACCTGCTGTCGCGGCCAGCGGATGGGGATTTTTGCTGGATCGGGTGTTGGGAAATCTGTGCTGATGGCAATGATGGCACGTTTCTCGGAAGCGGAAGTGATCGTCATTGGTCTGATCGGTGAACGGGGGCGCGAGGTTCAGGAATTTATTCAAGACGAGTTAGGAGAAGAAGGTCTGGCCCGCAGTGTTGTGGTGGTCGCAACATCCGACGAGTCGGCATTAATGCGGCGCGAAGCTGCACATGTAACCTTCACCGTTGCAGAATATTTTCGCGATCAGGGCAAGGATGTGCTGTGCCTGATGGACAGTGTTACCC
>JARGPE010000188.1:6266-7933 GCA_029212835.1 Alphaproteobacteria bacterium
ATTGGGCTGTCCGCTGGGGAACCTCCTGCGACAAAGGGTTATACTCCAACGGTCTTTGCGGAATTGCCGCGTCTGCTGGAACGGGCGGGGCCTGGCCCAGATGTTGGAACCATCACCGGATTGTTCACTGTTCTGGTCGAAGGCGACGACCATAACGAACCGATATCAGATGCTGTGCGAGGCATTTTGGACGGCCATATCGTGTTGGATCGCACAATTGCCCATCGCAATCGTTTTCCCGCTGTAAATATCCTGCGTTCCGTTTCCAGAACCATGCCCGATTGTAACACGCCTGCGCAGACACAATTGGTGAACCGTGCGAGACGATTACTGGCATCCTATGATGATATGGCGGAGTTAATTCGGCTAGGTGCCTATCGCAAGGGTACAGATCAATTGGTTGATGAAGCAATTGAATATTACCAGCCTTTGGAGGGTTTTATCGCGCAAGGAAAGAATGAATTAACCTCATTGGAGCAAGGTTATATTGGTCTTGCGGAGGTCTTGAACGAGCAATACGAGTCTGCTGACTGATGGCACGAGATACTTTGGACACCCTTATTCGGCTGGCAGAGGCAGAAGTCGATGCTGCTCGATTGGCTTTGCAAAAGGTGCTAGCCGAAGAAGACGCTATCCGGGCGAAGTTAAGGGATCTGGCGGTTCAAGTGGAATATGAAACCAGCATGGCGGCGAAGGACACGGCGCTTGCCCAACAATACGGTGTCTTTATCGATCACGTGAAACGCAAGCGCCATGTTTTGAATGTGCAGTTGGATGCGATGAAGCCGAAAGTGGAGGCCGCCCGTGATGCCCTGGGGGAGGCGTTTGGCAATCAAAAGAAATATGAAATCGCAAAGCAGAATAGAGATGAGGCCATTGCTGCTGATCGTAACCGAAAGGATGGTTTGGCAATGGACGAACTAGGGCTTAATGCGTTCCGTCGGAATCATGAGTGAGAAGCATGATACATTCATACAAAATAAATAAAATTTATTTTATATTTTTGCGTAAAAATATAGGGAA
Organism: Alphaproteobacteria bacterium; assembly: GCA_029212835.1. Classification (GTDB taxonomy): domain Bacteria; phylum Pseudomonadota; class Alphaproteobacteria; order UBA8366; family Aestuariispiraceae; genus Pacificispira. The sequence continues at coordinate 7,290 of JARGPE010000188.1, forward strand.
TTAGAATCTTATGTTGTTTGATGTGCAGCTTGATCTTTGGGGTAGACAGATAGTGTATTACACTCGATAAGTCGCCAGGGTTTGGGGAGCATACCCGAGAAAGTTTGTGAATGACACACAGTATTTCTTCAACTGGGCCGACCTTAGAGGTCAAGATTTCCGGACCAGTAGATTTTAGCAAACGCAAAAAAATACTCTCTACTATCGTAGAGGCATTAAATTCCAAACGGATCTCTGTTTTGTATATTGATTACAGTCAGGCGGAGATTCAGGGAACAACCGAAGAAGCCTATGAATTTGGGGAAAAATTGGGTGAGGCTTTAAACCCCTTCGAGGGATTGTTCGTAGCGGTCTATATTGGGGATGCAGCGCGGGGATCACTTTTGGTGGATGTTTCCGTTATGATTGCCAAGAAATTTGGTCTTCGGATACGCACTTTTAATGACTTTGATCGAATGATCGTCCAAACCAGTCGCCATTTGACCGGCGTTACTTAACAGTCCGTTATTCCATATAGCTTTTGGTATCATTGCTCTTGGGACGGCGCGCAACATACGGTGTTGGGATGATGTTTGGATCGGTGGCAATAGAATACGAAAGAATCCTGGCTAAAATCCGGGCAGTCGGGACAATAGAGCCGGATT
>JARGPE010000189.1 GCA_029212835.1 Alphaproteobacteria bacterium
TGGCGAAGGATCAAACATACTTTACAAAAAACGACGACAAAATTTGATATAAAAGTGATCACATAAAAAACGACCGCCCCCATAAAATGGGAACGGTCGATATTTTACTCTGTGGGACGAATAAACGCCCCAAACGCAATCTTAGTTGACGGCGTCTTTCAAACCCTTACCAGCCTTGAATTTAGGCTGATTGGATGCCGGAATGTTGATCTCCGCACCCGTTTGTGGGTTGCGGCCTTTGGACGCTGCGCGTTTGCTGACTGTAAATGTGCCGAATCCAACGATACGCACATCATCGCCAGCTTTCAGCTGTGCAGTGATGGCTTCGAGAACACCGTCTACCGCTTTAGCGGCATCGGCTTTGGACAGGCCGGCTGAATCGGCAACGGCAGCGACGAGATCGTTCTTATTCACAGGAACCCCCCTAATGTTTCGGGATGTTAAAAATTTGGATAGGATTATCCGAACGAGGCAAAGTGTAAGGGTAACAGGGCATATTCGTCAACGCGAAACACCGAATTTCTCCCGGTTTTCTGCGGATTTTTAGACATCTTGTCGCTATTTTCCGTAATCAGGGAAACAGATAAAAATACAAAGCGCCGGTGTGGATGCACCGGCGCCTGTATTTTACCATTTTCACCCGAACATTAGGGGAAACACCCCCAAAACTGGGTTTATCAGTGGGCGATCGCCCCATCACGGTCATCACTCGATTCGCGAGACCAAACCGGGGCATCAGCCCGTTCCTGATCTTCCGCGGACCATTCAATTGGCACCAAAGGTGAGACCAGGGCATGGCCCAATACCTCATCAACTGTGCTAACGGGAATGATCGTCATGCCCTTCAGAACATTATCGGGAATATCGGCCAGATCTTTTTTATTATCCTTTGGAATAAGAACCGTCTTGATTCCTCCACGCAGGGCCGCCAAGAGTTTTTCTTTCAACCCGCCAATCGGCAAAACCCGTCCCCGCAGGGTGATTTCACCGGTCATCGCCACATCCCGTTTCACCGGAACGCTGGTGAGAATTGAAACAATTGCCGTCACCATGGCCACACCCGCAGATGGACCATCCTTCGGGGTCGCCCCTTCTGGAACGTGAACATGGATATCGTTCTTGTTGAAGATCGTTGGCTTGATACCAAACGAAATCGCACGGCTCTTAATAAGATTCTCTGCCGCCTGGATGGATTCCTGCATGACATCGCCCAGTTTCCCGGTCTTTGTAACGCGGCCTTTACCCGGTACCAAAACCCCTTCAATCGACAGCAATTCGCCGCCAACTTCGGTCCATGCCAAACCGGTAACGACACCAACCATATCTTCGTCTTCAATCTCGCCAAATCGGAACTTCCGAATACCGGCATAGGTGCCAAGATTGTCTACATCAATGGCAACCGAGTCACGCTCACCCATCATGATTTCCTTGATGGATTTGCGGGCCAGATTCGCAATTTCACGTTCCAGGCTGCGGACCCCCGCCTCCCGCGTGTAGTACCGAATCAAATCCTTCAGCGCAGCATCGGTGATCGACCATTCCTTTTCGGTCAGGCCATTCTCTTCACGCTGCTTGCTGATCAAGTGACGCTTGGCAATTTCAACCTTTTCATCCTCGGTATAACCGGGGATACGGATTATTTCCATGCGATCCATCAAAGGTTGAGGCATCCGCAAGGTATTGGCTGTCGTTACAAACATTACGTCGGACAGATCATAGTCAACTTCCAGGTAATGGTCGTTGAATGTGCTGTTCTGTTCCGGATCCAAAACCTCCAACAGAGCGGAAGATGGATCCCCGCGCCAATCGGCACCCAACTTGTCAATTTCATCGAGCAGAAACAGCGGATTTGATTTCTTCGCCTTCTTCATGCCCTGAATGACCTTGCCCGGCATTGACCCGATATAGGTCCGACGGTGACCGCGCACTTCCGATTCATCACGAACGCCCCCCAGGCTCATGCGCACAAAGGCACGGCCGGTAGACTTCGCAATGGATTTCCCAAGCGATGTTTTACCAACACCTGGTGGCCCAACGAGGCATAGAATCGGACCTTTGAGTTTCTTCTGGCGTGCTTGAACCGCAAGATATTCCAGAATCCGCTCTTTAACCTTTTCCAGACCATAGTGATCGGTATCCAGCGTTTCCTTCGCTTCACGCAGGTCGGTTTTAACCTTCGAGCGCTTCTTCCACGGAATCGACAACAGCCAGTCCAGATAGTTCCGAACCACCGTGGCTTCTGCGGACATCGGGCTCATGGAGCGCAGTTTTTTCAACTCCCCAAGCGCCTTTTCCTTGGCTTCCTTGGACAGGCGGGTCTTTTCAATCTGCTCTTCCAGCTCTGACAATTCGTCCTTGCCGTCTTCGCCCTCGCCCAGTTCTTTCTGGATCGCCTTCATCTGTTCGTTCAGATAATACTCGCGCTGGGTCTTCTCCATCTGCCGCTTCACGCGGTTGCGGATGCGCTTTTCCACCTGAAGCACACTGATTTCGCCTTCCATGAAGCCGAAAATCTTTTCCATGCGCAGTGAAACCGTTTCCAGTTCCAGCAAGTCCTGCTTATCAGAAATTTTCAATGTCAGATGCTGCGCGACCGTATCCGCCAAGCGCGAGGCTTCTTCGATCTGGTTGATCGAGATCATGACTTCTGCCGGGACTTTTTTGTTCAATTTGATATACTGCTCAAACTGACCAACCACGGCACGGCTCAAGGCCTGCAGATCTGCTTCGGGCTCTTCCGGATCATCAATCATTTCCGCCTGCACCTGGAAGAAATCTTCCACGGCGGTGAATTGCGTGATACGGGCGCGTTGCACCCCTTCAACCAAAACCTTCACGGTACCATCGGGCAATTTCAACAATTGCAGAACCGTGGCGACCGTTCCGACATCATAGATATCATCCGCCTTGGGATCGTCTTCACCAGCATTTTTCTGGGTAACGAGCAGGATCTGCTTATCATCCTGCATCACATCTTCCAGGGCGCGCACAGATTTGTCGCGGCCAACAAACAGCGGCACGATCATATGTGGAAAGACAACGATGTCGCGCAATGGCAGGACAGGCAATTCCACGGCGGTTTTGAGTTCTTGCATAATCATTCTCTCCATGGCGCGGGGTCATTCCTGGAACGATATTCCGCGCGTTTTTATTGTCGGGTATAGGGACGAAACCAAAAGGATTGGGCTGTCCTAACCCGGAGACCAAACAGCTACAGGCGCCATCTTGAACTCAAAGACCCACGCCAGCCGGGCCCTTCTAATAGTGGGGCTGTTCGCCCCTCACTTCAAGCAAAGCATCAGCGGATTCTCGGATTTTTTCGCAGTTTTATGCTCTTTTTGGCGTTCCCAGACAGAACAAAAGAACCGCGCCCCGGACAGGTCCGACAGGCGCGGTTCAATTACGTCAACCACCTTCAATTATGAGGCGTTGCTTTCAATTTCGTTCTTACGGTCGGAATAGATATAGAGGGGCTCCGCGCGACCCTCGACCACTTCCCTGTTGATGACAATTTCCTCGACCCCTTCCAGGCTCGGCAAATCATACATCGTATCCAGAAGGATTGCTTCCATAATAGAGCGCAATCCACGAGCACCGGTTTTACGTTCGATCGCCCGTGTAGCAATTGCCGCCAAAGCATCCGTGGTAAATTCCAGGCCAACATCTTCCATTTCAAACAGTTTTGCATACTGTTTAACCAGCGCATTGCGTGGCTTGGTCAAGATATCGATCAGGGCATCTTCATCCAAATCTTCCAGTGTTGCGATCATCGGCACACGGCCAACAAATTCAGGAATAAGGCCAAATTTGACCATGTCTTCTGGCTCAACATCCCGCAAGATCACGCCGACCTTGCGATCATCTTCCGAGCGCACATCCGCCCCGAACCCGATCGAAGACCCTTTACCACGAGAAGCGATAATCTTTTCCAAACCGGAGAAAGCACCGCCACAGATGAACAGGATATTGGTCGTATCCACCTGCAGGAATTCCTGCTGAGGATGCTTACGTCCACCTTGTGGTGGAACCGACGCAACTGTGCCTTCCATGATTTTCAACAAGGCCTGTTGCACGCCCTCACCCGATACATCCCGGGTAATCGACGGGTTATCAGATTTACGAGAAATCTTGTCGACTTCATCAATGTAAACGATGCCGCGCTGGGCGCGCTCGACATTGTAATCCGCCGATTGAAGCAGCTTGAGGATGATGTTTTCCACATCTTCCCCTACATAACCGGCTTCTGTCAGAGTCGTTGCATCGGCCATGGTGAAGGGCACATCCAAGATGCGCGCCAAAGTCTGCGCCAACAGCGTCTTACCGCAACCGGTTGGGCCGACCAGCAGGATGTTGGATTTCTGCAATTCAACATCATTCTGCTTCTGACCATGCGCCAGACGTTTATAATGGTTGTGAACCGCGACCGAGAGGACGCGTTTAGCGTAATCCTGACCAATCACATAATCGTCAAGAACCTGTCGGATTTCCTGAGGTGTTGGCACCCCATCCGAGGTTTTTGAAACGCTGGATTTGTGATCTTCCCGGATAATATCCATGCACAATTCGACACATTCGTCGCAAATGAACACAGTAGGTCCGGCGATCAGCTTGCGCACTTCATGTTGGCTCTTACCGCAAAAGGAGCAGTAGAGCGTATTTTTTCCGTCGCTGCCGCTGGATTTGCTCATCGTCTCTCCGGTTCCTTACCGATCGTACCGATCTTTTCTCTCATAAAGCCAATGCGTCCCACTGACCTTGTATCCAAACTATATGGTAGACCTAGCGACCCACCCTCTCAAACGGAAAATCACGGATTCGCCTAGCTGTGTCGCGATTCTGTCATATGTGCCTGAGTTAAAGCTGTCAGCGGCATCTGGGCATCCATACAAACCCCTGAAACCAGGGCATAAATGACCGTCGCCTCTACAACATGGCAAATCACTCAGAAAATTCAGTCAGGGGGCTGTAATCCACCCCCCTGACCAGAATCAGGCCTATTTCTTAGAATCGCCTTCTGGCAACGGGCGCTCATTGACCACTTCGTCAATCAAGCCGAAGGTTTTTGCCTCTTCCGCACTCATGAACTTATCGCGTTCCATCGCGGCTTCGATTTCTTTCAACGTGCGCCCCGTATGCTGGACATAGATGCCATTCAGCGTTTCGCGCATGCGCAGGATTTCCCGCGCTTGGATTTCAATATCCGTTGCCTGCCCCTGGGCACCGCCGGAGGGCTGATGCACCATTATTCGGCTATAGGGCAGCGAGTAACGCTTGCCAGCCTGACCCGCAGTCAGCAACAGCGACCCGGCAGAGCAAGCCTGCCCCAAGCAAACTGTGGAGACGTCACAGCGGATATACTGCATTGTGTCATAGACTGACATTGCAGAGGTTACGACACCGCCTGGAGAATTGATATAGAACGAAATATCCTTTGCTGGACTTTCGGATTCTAGGAATAACAGCTGCGCGCATAGGAGGCTGGCGACGTGATCGTCGATTCCCCCAGTCAGAAAGATAATACGCTCCTTCAACAGGCGCGAATAAATGTCATAGGCGCGTTCACCGCGGTTGGTCTGTTCAACCACCATCGGCACCAGCGTGTTCATGTAGAGATCGACCGGATCGCGCATGGTAATACTCACTGCTCCCTAAAGCTATTTTCGTGAAATCCAGCGGTCACCGACTGCGACCGGGATCTAAAGACTTCGCATCGTCCCCATGACAAATGCGAGCTTCAGAGTTAATGGCTCAGGCCGGGATGTAAAGCCCCCGTCTGCGGAAATCTGCACAGGGCCCTGCCGAAACCAAACGCCCCGGACGCATATCAGGCGTCCGGGGCGCTATATTCACCGCACGAGGCGACTGGTATTAGTCAGCAGACTTCTTCGCTGCAGCCTTTTTAGAGGCGGCCTTCTTTGCAGAAGATTTCTTAGCTGATTTCTTCGCCTTCTTTCCATCAGACTCTTCGCTGCCCTCATCCTCAGACTCAAGCAACTGATCGACTGGCAGGGACACATCCGTCACTGTTGCCAGCTCCAGAATGTAATCCACGGTTTTCTCTTCGAAGATCGGGGCCCGCAGACTGTTCATCATTTCAGGAGATTTGGTGAAGTATTCAAATACTTCCCGTTCCTGCCCCGGATAGCGCTGGGCCTGACGGAACACCGCCTGCTGTAGTTCTTCCTGAGTGACTTCGACCTTAGCACTATCACCAACATGGCTCAGCAACAGCCCCAGAAGCACACGGCGCTTGGCGATATCACGATATTCGGATTTCAGGACTTCTTCGTCCTTTTCCTTATCTTCTTCGTCGATATTACCTTCTTCTTTGGCCTTGGTGAACTGCTGCCAAATCTGATCGAACTCGCCCGTCACCATGCCTTCCGGCACTTCAAAATCATGCTTTTCAAACAAGACATCCAGCAATTCACGCTTGGTTTTAGCGCGTGCCAATTCAGCATACTCGCCTTCAATCCGGCTGCGCATTTGACTGCGCAGATCATCCAAGGATTCCAGTCCCAGTTCCTTGGCGAATTCATCATCCAGGACCCGGTCAGTATATTCGTGGATTTCATTGATCTTGCATTCAAACACAGCGGCTTTGCCAGCCAGGTTTGCTGCACCGTATTCTTCTGGGAAGGACACGTTGACTTTCAGATCCTCACCAGCCTTTTGGCCGATCAATTGATCTTCAAACCCCGGGATGAATTGGCCACTGCCGAGTTCCAGACGAAAATCGGTTGCTTCACCGCCTTCAAACGCTTCGCCATCGACAAAGCCCTTAAAGTTCATGATCACCACATCACCAGACTGAGTCTTGCGATCTTTTTCGATCTTCTGGGTGGCGCGATTGTTCCGCGCCAATTCTTCCATGGCGTTGTTGACTTCTTCGTCCGTGATCTCCGGCTTATAGCGCGTCAGAGTCAGGGTCGAGAAATCAACCGGTTCGATTTCCGGCATGATGTCCACGGCCATCGTATAAACCAGATCCGCACCAGGTTCGAAGCTGGATATCTCGATCTTCGGCTGTAATGCGGGTTTCAGCGAGCGTTCTGACAGAACAGCCTGGCTGCTTTCGGTAACCGTGCCTTCAAGAATCTCGCCCAGCACGGACTGAGAGAACCGCTGACGCAGGATACTCATGGGCACCTTGCCCGGACGAAAGCCCGGCATTTTTATAGTCTGCCCGACCTCTATTAGCTTCGTTTCGACTTTTTGATCGAGTTCATCAGCGGATACCGTAATGGTGAATTCGCGGCTCAGACCTTCGTTCTTCGTTTCGACTACCTGCATGGGAGATTGGGCCCCGGCTCAATTTGTGTTTATGATATCGCGATACATACTCGACGAACTTGTCCAAGCGCCTAACCTATTAGGTCAGTGGTGCGGGCGAAGGGACTCGAACCCCCACAGGTTGCCCTACCAGAACCTAAATCTGGCGCGTCTACCAATTTCGCCACGCCCGCACTGCTCGGACCGTTCTATTCCGAAAACGGATCGCGCGCTCCGACTGTTGCCGAAGCGCGCGCGTCATAGCAAACGCGGCCCCCCGCGTCAAAGCGTCAATTCCAGTTAAATCGCACAATTCGGTGGAAATGGTCCGTTTAGGCTACGCTTTGAGGATAGGTTTCACTAAATGCCATGAGCGAAAGGACCTTTGTTCCAGCTCGATAAACCGCATGAGAATGAGGATGTTTGACGGTTAATTCGTATCGAACGTGTTGAATTCCATAGCCATCAGGTGAAATCCCTAAGACTTCGGCGGTTTCAAG
>JARGPE010000190.1 GCA_029212835.1 Alphaproteobacteria bacterium
CAACAGTTGGAAGGGGACTGCTCTCACTCACAAAAATCTTAAGGAATCCCCCTACGCAGGCATCAACACCAGATGCCCCTCAACAAACCAACTCTATCCGCGAGACATCGTCCTGACCAATTGCTTGACCGCAATCCGCATATTTTCATTTTCAATGCGTTGAATGTCACGAGCGATCCGCATCGCCTCTGGATCTGCCAGAGTCTTTTGTGCCGCATCGACCGTTGAACCAACACCATCAAAAACATCTGCAATTGAAACCTTCAACGCATCGCAAATCTGGATCAAGCGACTAGCGCCCATTCGATTTACGCCTTTTTCATACTTCTGAACTTGTTGAAAGCTGACGCCTAACTTCTCCCCCAAATCAGTCTGAGACAGTCCCGCACGGGTCCTTAATTCCCGAACCCGATTGCCAACTGCAACGTCAACTGGATGTGCCATATAATAAATCCTCTACTGACCAAATTTTGCGCCAACACAATTAGCGAATCCCTCACGTTATTCAACTTGATTGAGTTTCAGAAGTTCTAGTAAAACGCGATTTTCGCGGTATCGAGGTAATTTCAAAATTAAATATTTACAACTATAGTAGCATTTCGACAAACTATGCTTTAATTAGAACTAAGCAGCTCAAGTAAGAAGACGATTGTCACTTTCTTACGTCTTTAACGATTATCCAAAAAGATTGTCTAAAAATTGACTGATATTCGCTTTATCTCTGATCGAAATGCTATCGTCTTAGTTCACAACGGTAAATCTGTGAACAACCGAGAATCAGGATCAACCGATTCCTCTAAAATTGCTGATGACAGCACTCTTACCCATGCCGCGCCACTTCGCCTTTCGGTGGAACGCAGTAGGGAGACTTCTGCCCAAGATATGGAGCAATGGGGACTGGTCAGCTTGCTCAGTCCAGAGGATTTAGCCAAAATTGGCGCACGTTGCTTAAATGCCGCACTGTCGATCGATTCGGAAGATATAAGCACCGCGTCTCAGGCTTTAGAGATTCTGGTCGCTCAACAATTGGCCAAAGTGGATGCCGACGACCCCGTTAAACTGGTAGAAGAGGCGATCCGATATGTTTTGCGTCAAGAACGCTGGCAGTTTGATATCACCCTCACGCCAAAGGAAGACGGCACTCGTTTGTCCTTGTCCAATCCCAACGGCGCGCCAGTCCCTCTGGCCATTCATGTCTCTAACCGCGGCAAGACACCCAGCTTCTGGGTCATGCAAGACAACCGCCTGGTCCAGGGCGGGCACGCCTATAAAATCCCCATCCAGGCTGCCACCAGCCTGAAACAAGCTATCGCTGAATATATCACCCAACACGACGTTGGAACGATCAGGCCGTTTGGCTAAAAGCATTTGTATTCTAAAAGCACGCCCTGGCTATTACAGAAAATTGAAACCGCTTCTGGGGAAGTTAGAACCCATAGTTTTGCGATTAGCTTTATCCATTCTTATTGGCACCTTTGTCAGCTTATGACGTCGGCACATATCTTGCTTAAAAAGTTACAGCTTAATGTGACCTATGAAAGATTGTGCCATGACAACTATTCACAGTAGGATTTCCATTCATAACCCCAATGTTAAACCGCTGGATGTGAGAAAACTTCAGACGTTTGAAATTACCAATGCGCGGGAAGATGCAAATCAGAATCTTGTCAATGTGCTAGAAAGCAGCGGCGATCATCAGATATTAAGAGAATCCCCTGCATATGAAGAATTACAGAAATCTGAGCAAGCCAGAACGGAATTTCTAGCTCAGAGGATTGCTCAAGAAGGAAACGTCGCAGAGAGAATGGGGAGGGCATCAGGCGATACTGTCTATCCATCATCCAATCAAACAGCTTCTAAATCGTCATCTATTGACAGCACGGATCAGACCGCTGATTCCAAGCTTGAGACAATTGCGAACAAATACGATGTAAGAAATTTATCCGGTTACGAACGTGTAGCGATGGCGGAAGAACTGCGGGATAATCATTTGATTTCTAGCGGTACGATGATGACGATACTGGCGCCATTGAGCATGAATGAAAATATGAGCCAAAAAACCGATTATCTCAGCACAGCCAAACTATCTTTTGAGTATGCGTCTAAAATGGGGGGCAGTGAGGAACAATTAAAATCACAGAAACAAAGACTGGAAATATTAGAGCGACTAGAAAGAATTCATAAAAAAACAGAATTGTATACCGCATAGAAAGCTAGAAATTAATATCACACCACGAGAAGACCTGTATTAAAAACGCATCGAGGCAAAAGGCCTCTTTTTCCCCAAAAGGTGAGCTTATAGAGAAAGCCACCCTTCAAAAGTAATTAAAAACAATGAAGCAGGAGAATTTAAAAATTTTAAAGTTTGGATTCTTTAAATAGCATCCAGGAAAATCAATTTCTTTTACCATAACCGCTATATAAGCAGGTGGTGTTATTCGAGAACTTTTCTGAAAAAAGATGGTGCCGCCTGCGTGACTCGAACACGCGACCCCCGCATTACGAATGCGATGCTCTACCAACTGAGCTAAGGCGGCTTGTCTGATCGGGTGAACCGGCAGACACGGAGGCCTTGTATCCGTAGTCTGTGCGTTTTGCAAGTCTGCGGTGGGCCTAGCGCATCAAATCCTGAATGGTTTTGGGCAGTGCAAAAGATGCAGCGTGAAGCTCTGGCGTTACATAGCGTGTCTCAAGGCGTGCGGCCTGATACCGGGCGGTCAGATCAGAAACAGAAACATGACGCAAATCTACATTGTCGCTGGCCCAGCCAAAGGCCATATCACCGCCTTGATATGTGGGGACTGCGGCACGGTAGAAATGCACGTCTGAAAAACTCTCCCCCAGACGCTGATAGGAATTGGTGATCTCTTGTGGCTGTACAAAGGGTACCCCATTCTGGGTCACGACAATGCCACCAGGCGTAAGACAGCGTTTACAATCCGCATAGAATTCGGCGGTGAATAACACTGCACCGGGTCCGATTGGATCGGTGGAATCGACGATAATGACGTCAAATCGCCGCTCTGCCTCTTTCACATAACGCGCACCATCGGCGATGACCAAGTCCAGATAGGGATTGTCAAAAGCGCCGGCGGAATGATTGGGCAGATGTTCCTTGCAGAAATCCACCACGGCACCATCGATTTCCACCATTGTTACCAGAATGTCAGAATGCTTCAGCACTTCCCGCGCCATCCCGCCATCGCCCCCCCCAATGATCAGGACCGTCCGAACGTTGCCATGGGCCAGGATTGGCACATGGGCCATCATTTCGTGATAGACGAATTCATCCCCTTCGGTCGTTTGCACCACACCATCCAGGCACATGACCCGACCAAAGCGCGCATTGTCGAAGATCACCAGATCCTGAAGATCAGACGTGTCCCGATAGAGGACGCGATCCATGGAAAGACCCTGACGGAATTCAGGATGGAGAGTCTCATCAAACCAATCGGTCATTGAGGTTCCCTTACAAATAGATAAGCCCGCGCGGACCCGCCAAGGCCCGCGTCTGGGTGTAGTTTAGGAGAAGGCACAGGCCTAAGAAACCCGCCCGCGATGCAGATCCTGTACCGACACATTTTGCGTGACAAAGCCGCGCTTCAATACATCGATTGCCGCATGTGGACGACTGTCGCCACACATAAAGACATCCAGTGCCGCATAGCCCATTTCCGGCCATGTATGGATCGAGATATGGCTTTCCGCCAGAACCAGAACACCCGACACACCTTCAGGATTAAAGCGATGCAGATGACAATGCAGCAAGGTCGCCCCGGCAACTGTCACGCATTCCTTTAACAACGCCTCAATATGGTCGATATCATCCAGATTTTCGGCGTCCCAGACGTCGATAATCAGATGGGTTCCTGCGAAGCACATGCCATCGCGTTGGATAAAATGATCCAGTCTTCCTTCCTGAGAGGGAAAGGGGATCACAGTGGATTTAGTCTGTACGCTCTTGTCCTCGTGGGATTCGCTTTGGAACACGTCCGCGGCCGTCCCCAGTCGGGAAAGAGCGATGTCGTCACGCGGCATCGGCGTCTCTCCTACCAGTAGATGTTCCGCCCCGACCCGTTCCAGGGAACGACCCTCTTGCGACCGCGTCACCGCAGCCGTCGTGATCGGGATTGGCGTCTGTATGCCCGTTATAAATGGCGCTGCATAGGGCAAATCAAACAGTGTGACATGACCATAAAAGAACTCAGCTATGCAGAAAATGCATTGCTCGCCAAAATGCCTAAATTATTGGCATCATTTAAGAATATTATCTTATGCTATGTGGAGGTATGGTCCATGCTTCAATACATGCGCGCGCCATTAGGAACCGGCTGACTGGGCTGTAATAAGACAACGTCACCATTCTCATCAGGCGCACCAAGAATAAGCGCTTCGGACATGAATTTGCCAATTTGCTTGGGCGGAAAGTTTACCACGCCCATCACTTGACGCCCAGGCAGGGTCTCCACATCGTAATGGATGGTGATTTGAGCGGAGCTCTTTCGCTCACCAATTTCCGGCCCGAAATCAACCCACAGCTTAATGGCCGGACGACGCGCTTCTGGATAGGGTTCTGCTCGCACAATAGTGCCAACACGAATGTCGACCTTCAGGAAATCTTCAAAACTTAATGCTTCACCACTCACAACAGCCTTCCTCTCATCACCTTAGTCTTTCAGACACAGGGATCAGGATACGGCAAGCACCTCAGAAATAAAGCCAAGAGATAAGAACACCCCGATCCATTTGAATCGGGGTGCCCCAAAACCAAATACCCTGTGACAGGCAGAAAGCTTATTTAGAAATCTTGGACATTGCAGACTTCAACTCGTCCAGGCTTTCAACAAATCGCTTGTTGACGATGTCGAAGGCTTCAGACTGCGATTTAACCATCATTTCTGACAGCTCACGCATGTTGCTGACACTGGTTTCGATCGTGGTTTTCACCTGGTCGATTGACGCTGTGGTATCAGGTGTGGATACGCCTTTGGTCTGCAATTCCTGCAGCGCGGCATTGGCTTCATCCATCGTGTTCTTCATGATCTCGCTCTGACGCTTGATAATGGCCTGAACGCCTTCTGCTGCCGTTTTATTGGCAACGGTCAGGGCTTCCATATTCTTGCGCTGCGTTTCGGTGATACCGGTCATATTCGGCGCTTCGAAACCTTGGAACATTTTCGCAAAGTCACCCTTCAGGAAAGGGTTCTTTTCTGGATCCAGAAACGGATTGGTTTTTGGGTCCATGAAAGGGTTGTTCATTGGATCAAAACTGGACTTGGTAGACTTAGACATGGGTGTTCCTCCTGCTGTGCTCGACAAATTTTGGCGGATCGCCAAATATCAACAGAGCATTGGGGTCGCCCAGTGCTCTCTATCATAAATAGTCTTGCTGCAGTGCAGCAATTGACTCACAGATGAGGTTTCAGGCGACAAACGTCAAGAGAAAATTGTGCAGTGCAGCATATAATATTAGATGCCTGCCAGAAAAATCTTCTACTTCAAAGAGATATCAAATTGCGTTTCTGTTGTTCAATCAGACACGGCATCCAATAAAACAAAGGTGCGGATAGCACTGGATAAATTTCCTGTGCGGTGGCGATCAATATCCGTCACCAATTGATTAACAGACTGGCCATTGGATGTTGCGATGACACGCAGCGATTCCCAGAACACATTTTCCAATGAAATGCTGGTCCGGTGTCCAGAGATAACAACGGAGCGTTTCTTGATTTCCGCAGGATCCTCTGTGCCTTGAACCATAGTTTTTCTGGCCAAAGATCGCGCAGTGTTCATGATCATCATTCGTGTTCACCTCAATTTACGACGGCAAACGGAGCGATTAGCCAGTTCAGATAGCCCCGATTTCTCCTTATGCTAAAACGAAGTCCTTAAGAAATGATTACCGAATGGTATTTTGGTTAACCTAGATGACAAGGGTTTTATTAAACACCTGATTACAAGCACAAGCATGTCTGGACACAGAGGTCTCCCTGCACACTGATTGAAACACAGCCCCCTTATAGGGCCATCTTACAATCCGTTTAAAAATACAGAGATAGATTTTGCGAGATCGACAATCACTTCTGCGTGCGTTAACCCCGATGCCTTGCGGGGCTTGAGATCGTGATTTCCATCCGAGACCCAATGAAGCCTCGCCAGATCCGGCAGGCGATAGGATGAAACTTCTTCATCACCACCAAATGGGTCCCGGGTACCCTGAACCATTAAAATCGGTACACCTGCCAATGCGGGGAAGTGATCAACCCGCAATCGGTCTGGCTTACCCGGTGGATGAAACGGATATCCCAAGGTGACAATAGCCTCAATTTCCTCAGGCGCATCCGGTTCAGCAGCCAGTAGGGTGGCCATTCGGCCCCCCATGGATTTCCCACCAATCGCAATTCGCTGTCCCGGTTGATTGGAAACAACCGCAGCCAAAGCCTCCCGCCAGGCCGCGATCAGTTTGGGCGCGCGATCCGGGGGACGTTTACCACCGTCCCGTCGACGGGTCTGCATATAGGGAAATTCAAATCGGCTGACGGAAACACCCTGTTCTGCTATCGCCTCAGCAATTGCAGTCATGACGGCGCTATCCATCGGCGCACCCGCCCCATGGGCCAGAATCAGGCGCCATGGGGCGTTCGAAGGACCATTTTCCAGAAAGGGCAAAGGGGCCATCTGTGTCATTTGATCAGCCCGACACTCGATCAATCCGGCATCATATCCTTGAAAAAATCATTCCCTTTATCATCGATAACGATGAAGGCAGGGAAGTTTTCGACCTCAATGCGCCAGATGGCTTCCATACCCAATTCTTCATATTCAACGACTTCCACCTTACGGATGCAGTCCTGGGCAAGACGCGCCGCCGGACCGCCAATAGAGCCCAAATAGAAGCCGCCATGAGTCGCACAGGCCTTGCGCACCATTGGTGATCGGTTGCCTTTTGCCAGCATAATCAGAGATCCGCCGGCGGCCTGGAATTGATCGACGAAACTGTCCATCCGCCCCGCCGTGGTCGGGCCAAAAGAACCAGAGGCATAGCCCTCTGGGGTTTTCGCAGGTCCAGCGTAATAGATCGGATGGTTTTTGAAATAGTCCGGCAGCGGTTCTCCCGCATCCAATCGGGCTCGTAATTTGCTGTGGGCAGCATCCCGCGCCACAATGATCGTGCCCGTCAAGGACAGGCGTGTCTTGATGGGATATTGCGACAGCTTGGCCAAAATCTCCGGCATCGGATTCGACAAATCGATTTCCACCACATCGCCAGAAAAACTGTCATCGGACACATCCGGCAGGAACCGGGCCGGGTCGCGCTCCAAAGCCTCCAGGAAAATTCCGTCTTTGGTAATCTTGCCCAAGGCCTGACGATCCGCAGAACAGGAGACACCAATACCAATCGGCAGGCTGGCCCCATGGCGTGGCAGGCGGATTACACGGACATCGTGACAGAAATACTTGCCCCCGAATTGCGCGCCGATCCCCATGTTACGGCTTAATTCCTGCACGACCGCTTCCATCTCCAGATCGCGGAAACCATGCCCATCTTCACCGCCCTGGGTTGGCAATCCGTCCAGATAGCGACAACTTGCCAGCTTCACGGTCTTCAAATTGAATTCCGCCGATGTGCCGCCGATTACGACCGCCAGATGATAGGGTGGGCAAGCAGCCGTTCCCAAGGTGCGGATTTTCTCATCCAGGAATTTGATCAGGCGCTCACGCTCCAACAGGGATGG
>JARGPE010000191.1 GCA_029212835.1 Alphaproteobacteria bacterium
CCGCTCGGACACCCGTCGTTGAATCTTCAACCACAGTAACGGATTTCGGCAGCCAGCCCATCGTTGCTGCCGCATACAAAAACAGATCTGGATAGGGTTTGGGTCTGGCCACCATATCAGCAGAAAAGATACGTCCCTCAAACCGGTCCCAAAGACCACTACGACCCAAGGTAATCCGCATTTTTGCGACAGAAGCCTGACTGGCAACGCAAAACCCAATCCCTTGTGCGATCACCTGATCTACGACATCGGAAACACCGGGGATCGCCTCAGTCTCCTCTTGCAAGGCGGCAAACTGGCGGGCGAAGAATTGATCCAGCCAATCCTCTGGCAGTGTCAGAGTGAATTCTGCTTCGATCATGGGCGGCAGGGATCTTATGCGGCCTCCCTTGAAGCGACGGATCGATTCTTCCGTCGTCATTGGGTGGCCGGCCAGGGTGATCTGCTCTGCCAGTATACGATTGGACAGACGCTCCGTATCAACCAGAACGCCATCACAGTCGAATATAATCACAAAATCTTCCGGAACGAATTGGTGATGGGATAGCGCCGTTCGCGCCCGAAGGAGCGGGCCGTGATCTTCACCCCCGGGGGAGCTTGTCGACGCTTATATTCTGCCAAATCCAGCATGCGCCAGACACGCTGTACCAATTCCGGGGCATGCCCCCGTGCGGCAATGGCAGGCACGGACATTTCCTTCTCGATCAGGCAATGCAGGATATCATCCAACTGATCATAGGGCGGCAAAGTGTCAGCATCTTTTTGATCTGGCTTCAATTCTGCCGATGGCGGCTTGGTAATGATCCGGTCTGGCATCACGGGGCCTCTGGGGCCTTTTAACAGGCTATCCTGAGGGCCTGACAGCCCCTTATTGCGCCAGTGGCACAGGGCGAATACATCTGTTTTATAGATATCCTTCAGGACCGAATAACCGCCACACATATCGCCATACAGGGTGGCATAGCCCGTCGACATTTCCGACTTATTACCCGTTGTCAGCACCATGGAACCCATCTTATTGGAAATCGCCATCAGGCTCACACCACGGGATCGTGACTGAATATTCTCTTCAGTCACGCCGCTTTCTGTTTTGCCAAAAATGGGTGCCAACATTTCAGAAAATGCTGCCATGGCGGGGCCAATATTCACTTCATCCAATCGAGTTTCCAACATATCACAAGCAGCCGATGCATCCTCCAAACTGTCCCGGCTGGTATAGGGCGATGGCATCATCACGCAATGAACGGCATCCGATCCCAGAGCATCCACGGCAACCGCCGCCGATAGGGCACTGTCGATCCCGCCAGACATGCCCAAAACGACACCGGGGAAACCATTCTTCTGAACATAATCCCTCAGCCCCAGAACCATGGCGCGATAGATCGACTCCAACCGCTCTGGCGGCGCGGTCTTATCCCCTGGTTGGCAGGTCCAACCTGCGGCGGATCGCTCAAATGTCGCAATTGATATGGCACTTTCATAGGCGGGCATTTGAATTGCCAGACTGCAATCCGGATTCACCACGAAAGAACGACCGTCATAGACCAGTTCATCCTGCCCTCCGACCTGATTCAGATAGGCCAGCGGCAGGCCGCTTTCGGTAACCCGTTCCAGGGCCAGTTGCAGGCGCACATCTTCTTTGCCATCTTCATAGGGACTGCCATTAGGCACCAGCAGGATTTCCGCACCGGATTCCTCCAGGCATTCAATGACGTCCGGGGTCCATATATCTTCACAGATTGGTACGCCAATGCGCACCCCCTTGATGCTGATCGGACCCGGCATCGGCCCACTCTCAAAAACACGCTTTTCATCGAAAACGCCGTAATTGGGCAAATCATACTTATAACGTTCAGTTACGATGCGTCCTTCAGTCAACAACAGGACCGTATTGAATGGTTTGGCCCCAGCCTGCTGACCTCGCCAGGGCGTTGTCAGCAATACAGCAGGACCACCGTCCCCCGTCTCCGCCGCCAGGGCTGCTGCGGCTTCTTCCAACTTATCCAGAAAGAACGGCTTCAGGACCAGATCTTCAGGCTGATATCCAGACAGGAATAATTCGGGCAGCAACAGCAAATCCGCACCGGCTTGCGCCGCCTTTGACCGCGCATCGCGCACCATCTGTGCATTGCCCGCAATATCGCCTACCGTCGGGTTCAATTGCGCCAGCGCCACGACAAACCGGTCCGTCATTCAAATCATTCCTTTTTTCTGCGGTGCAATATCACCCGCTTTCAGCGTGACTATCTTTCTCGCACCGCTTGAAATCAACCCCCAGCAAGGCGATACCTATACTTAGACTTCAAAAGGGACCTGATATGGCCAAAGACGACCACATAAAAGATGCCGCTGCCCACAGCACGGCCAACAGCACAGGCGCTGAAAAACTGGGGGAATTTGCCCGCACGATCAGCCAATTGCTGGCAGATCGCCTGGCCGCACAGGCAGCCCATGGGGACGGCAAGCTGGCATCACGCGATATCAAAGCCGTGATGAATTCCTATACCTATGACAATGACAGCGTCCTGCGCGGACTGTGCGATTCGACATGGATTGGCCTGCAGCATCATTTTGAAGACGCTTTTTATGCACAAATGCGGAAATTCCCACTAGAGCGGCTGATCGTTGCGCGGTTTGTGCATCTGCTGCCTGACCGCGGCGCTGCGCCTGTACCGGGTCGGACCTTGTCACGACGCATGATCCCTGCCTTTATTCAGGCATTGCACCAAATGGTTGGACCGGAACTGTTTGAAGAGTACGAAGAACGCGCCCGCAACATGGTGGAAACTCTTCGTGCGCAAGAGGGGCAATCCCTAGATTGGGACAGTCTACACGAACGCCCTATGGCAAAAATACTGGTCAACGATATCCTGATCTATATCACGCGATACTTTCTGGACGTCGGCAAACGCCGTGCCTGGATGGTCAGCTATTTTGATCGGATCATGCCCCCTGCAAAAAGCGACGACGAACGGGCATGGACCTTCGGTGACCTGGAGTTCCATAAGCTCATGGCCGCGCTGTATAAAGAACTGGCAGAAACACTGTTCGATAGGCAAGGGCGCGAGCATTTGGAAGAGCGATACGATGCTGCCAGCCTGTCACAGCTCGAGCAGGTTCTTGCCGGTCTCGCCCAGGATCAGAAGCGGATTATTCATAACATCTGATTATCAGATCAAACTCATTGGTCCATGAAGGCGTGGAACATCTTCTCAACAGGCTCTTTGTTGAGATCCCGTGCGATGATCACCAGACGGGAAGAGGGCACCTCCCCTTCCGCCCAGCCCGCTAATAGTGCGGGGGGATGAAATACATGCTGGACCCCATGCACGGCGACAGGACCATCGACTTCTACAACGTTCAGAATTCCCTTCATTCGCAATAGATTTGCACCATGGGTTGCGATCAGCGCTTCTATCCATTCCACGAACGAGTCCCACGCAATGGGCGTTTCATACCGAATGACAAAGGACCGAATGCGATCATCATGCCGGTTTTTGTCATGCTCATGGTGATGATGGTGGCCCTGATGAGATGCGTCCTCATAAGCCTCTTCAGCAAGCCATTGGGTAACATCCGGGGTCTTGGTACCGGGGTCATACAGGCCTGTCCCGAACAGATCATTGGGAGCAACAATACCATTGGTGACCGGCAGAATCGGTGCGGCTGGATTAATCACCTTCAACCGCGCCAATAAGGCGGAGCTATCCGCTATCAGATCGCTTTTGGTCAATAGGATGCGATCAGCAACGGCAGCCTGTTTCACGGCTTCGGGTTGCGCATCCAGCGTGGCGGCCCCGTTGACCGCATCGACTGTCGTAATCACCCCATCCAGCCGATAACGTTCGGAAATCACTGGATCGGTCATCAAGGTGTGCAAAATAGGGGCAGGGTCTGCCAGGCCAGTTGTTTCAATCACGACCCTATTAAAGGCCGGAATTTCTTTGTTCCACCGCCGCTTGATCAGCCCACGTAAGGTCTCAATCAAATCCCCGCGGATGGTGCAACACAGACAGCCCGAGTCCATGACGATCATGTCTTCACTGGCGGTTTCCACCAACAAATTATCGATCCCGACCTCTCCAAACTCATTAATCACAACGGCGGTTTGCCCCATATCTGGATTCTTTAACAACGCATTCAGAACGGTTGTCTTGCCCGCCCCCAGAAATCCTGTCAGCACACTAACCGGCAGGCGTTCTGGTTTCTCTGAGGAATCTGTTGAATTGCCCGTATCATTTTGCATCATTCTCTCCGATGAACCGGTCTGGATTTAGCCCTCTGGATTCTCTGGGGAGATACCGTGTAGGGTCTCCGCATCACAATATCAATCGAAAGCCCATCAAATGACCGACCTGATCCGCCTGACCGCCTGTGCCGCCGTTGACTTGCTGAAAGCTGGTGAAGTCACACCACAGGAATTGCTTGAGGCTGCTTATGATCGGATTGAGGCGGTGGATGAGGCTGTCAATGCGACCCCGATCCTGTGTCGGGAACGGGCGGAGAAGCAGGCCAAGGCAGTTACACGCGACAGCCTGCTGGCAGGCCTGCCGGTTGGCATCAAAGATCTCAGTGAGGTTGAGGGGGTCCTTTGCACCTATGGCTCCCCTATCTTTAAGGATTACGTCCCGACCTATTCCGACATTCCTGTCACTAATCTGGAGCAAAACGGCGCTGTATTGTTGGGGAAAACCAATACACCAGAATTTGGTGCGGGGGCGAACACGTTCAACGCGGTCTATGGCATCACCCGGAATCCCTGGGATATTTCGAAAAGCTGCGCAGGATCATCCGGTGGATCTGCGGTTGCCCTGGCGACGGGTCAGTGCTGGCTGGCCAGCGGGTCTGACCTGGGGGGCAGCCTGCGCACGCCTGCCAGTTTCTGCGGTATTGTTGGCCTGCGCCCAAGCCCTGGCCGGGTGCCACGCCTGAATGCAGGTGATCCCTTTAGCACGATGAGTGTTGAGGGGCCGATGGGGCGTACAGTGGAAGATACCGCCCTGATGCTGGATGCCATGGCGGGTCAGGACCCGCGCGATCCAATCAGCCAACCCCTGCCCGGCTCATCCTTTCGGGAAACCTGCCGCAATGGTGCTCCGCCGCGTCGGATTGCTTACAGTCTGGATCTTGGGGGCATTATTCCGGTTGATCCAGCAGTTGCCGCGATTTTTAACAAAGCCTTGAAACAATTGGAAGATATGGGTGTGGAATTGGTCGAGACTTGCCCAGATTTCAGCAATGCGATTGAGGCATTCAAGATTCTGCGCGGATTGGGCTTTGTGAATGGCCAGCGGGACAATTATGAGAAGCATCGCGCCCTGCTGAAGGATGATGTGATCTGGAACTATGAATATGGTTGCAGCCTGACCGCAGAGGACATTGCCCAGGCCCAGCGCTGGCGCGGGGCGATCCATGCCGACGCGATCAGCCTGTTTCAGAACCAAGGATTCGATGCATTCCTGTGCCCAACGGCCATTGTTCCCCCCTATCCGGCAGAGCAGCTGTGGGTTAATCAAGTAAATGGACAGACATTTGATAACTACATTCATTGGCTGGCTATGGTTTCAGCGATCACGCTTACCGGATTACCCGCAATTTCTGTTCCTGCTGGCTTTACCAATGATGGATTGCCCGTTGGCGTCCAATTGGTCGGCGCTCCCTTTGGAGAGGGCACCTTACTGGCCCATGCGCGCCATTTTGAATCAGCAACAGGGCTTGCAACGACAGTACCGATGGACCCCAAGGGCAGCCTGAACGCCCCTGTTTCGTGACTTGCGGCGCTAAAGGCCAGGGTCTACGGTTGCGATGCACAAAACAGACAGCGCTGTGGAAAATCCTAAAACGCGCTGGCAATGAAGCTTGAGGAGCGCACCATGGACAGCCCACGTTTGCATACGGATTTGAACGGCTTTTTTATTGAAGACCTATATGTCGGCATGACAGCGGTGTTTGCCAAAACGATCACAGAGGCCGACATTGTGCTGTTCTCTGGTGTCACGGGCGATATGAACCCCGTCCATGTGAATGAAGAATTCGCCGCCGACACAATGTTCAAAGGCCGCATCGCCCATGGCATGCTGACTGCCAGTCTGATTTCTACGGTTCTGGGTATGAAAATGCCTGGGCCTGGCTGTATCTATCTGAGTCAGGATCTGAAATTCCTCGCCCCGGTGCGCCCTGGTGATACCGTCACCGCGAAGGCTGTAATTCTGGAAATCATCCCGGAGAAGAAACGAATTGTGTGTAAGACCACGGCCTCCGTCGGAGAAAAGCTGGTCTGCGACGGCCAAGCCAAAATGATGGTGCGCAGCCGTGCCGAAGAAGAAGCAAAAGCCGCAAAAGACTGACAATCTCACTGCGACGCAGTGGCCGGGATGACATAATCCAGGATAACGGCTGCCGGAACCTTCCACGCATCGGGTTTATTGTAGTTGCCGGCATAGATGACAACCACCATGTCTCTGTTGGCATTGACAGTTAGACGCTGACCACCATTGCCGAAGCCAGCAAACCAATAGGGCGGATTTCCTTCGTCCGCCAGCCACCAGAAAAAACCATAACGCAAGCCATCGGGGACAGTGGCCGCCGGTGAAACAGACTCCTCAACCCAGGCTCTTGGCACGACCTGGTGTCCCTCCCAGGCTCCTTTATGCATCATCATTGTTCCAATTTTCGCCAAATCATGGGCTGTTAGGCGCAACCCAGATGCCGCAGCAGGTTGTCCCTTTAAATCTTTGACCCATTCAAAATTCTCAATTCCCAGCGGCTCAAACAGTTTCTGTTTGGCATAAACATCAAGGGGCATGCCCACTCCCTTTTGGATCAACGCCCCAATCAAGGCCGTCGCGCCGCCGCTATAGGTCCAATGCGATCCAGGCTTGTGATCCATCGGCTGTGACAGCGCATATTCAATTGGGTCAGCGGAAAAGGTCATGGCAATTTCGCTATTACGGGTGCTGGTGTAAGGCAGGCTTTCATCCCATTGCACCCCCATTGTCATGGTTAATGCGTGCCGCACCAGAATCTTCTGTCGCTCGGGGTCTTTCATCAAATCTGGATATTCAGGAAATTGCGCTACCAACGGCTCGTCCAATCCAGGCACCAATCCCTCTGAAAGGGCGATGCCGTAGAGCAAGCCAGTGATGCTCTTTGTAACACTGCGCAAATCATGGATGCTGTCAGCATTGTGTGGCACGATCCCCAGATCCACGCCCCACCGTTGGTCCATTCCGGGAAAGTAGACTTCTGCAATCATCTTGCCCTTATGGAGGACCAGAACACTATGCAGACCCTTCAATTTTCCATCGGCATAGGCCTGCTTGATTTTGCCTTCCAGCATGGTTTCGTCTGCCTGAGCCAGAATCGGTACCAACAAACAAACTGCCAAAATTACAGTAAAAAATTCAAGTGCTTGTTTCATCGTTCATCCTAAATCACCCCGAACCAATTAAGAGATGAATGGGAGGTTTCCCCCTCTTCCCTCACCCGCTATTCTCTGTCGAGATTATAGCACTTAGGATTGGTTTGCCTTTATGCAGATTTTCAGAGCCCCCAAAGATTATCCATCAGAGCGTTTCGGCGCCGTAATTGTTTTGGGAAATTTTGATGGCGTTCATCGCGGACATCAGTCCGTTATCGGTCAGGCCGGTGAAATTGCAGAGGCTCAGGGGCGCGATCTGGCGGTTTTAACCTTCGAACCCCATCCACGAGAATTTTTCCGACCTGAAGATCCTCCA
>JARGPE010000192.1 GCA_029212835.1 Alphaproteobacteria bacterium
GTATACACATCAGGTAAATCTGCATTTCCAAAATTGAAGGAAGCACTTTCATCTGGAAAATCCTTTGAGGGCCTAGATCTCCATGGACAGTTGATGCTGGCCCAAGTTGCCCAAGAAGATAATCGCTCCAGTTTTGGCGCTCCATTGAGTATGGTAATGGCGCTTGAGACAGTTAGAAGAAGCGATGGTTTCCAGGAAGGTGACCCGGATGCGATCTGCCTTGCTGCTGAAAAATACATGTCTATGGGAGCAATTGAGGTTGCAGAGCCCCTGATTGAGCAAGTTCTTGCGGATTTCCAAAATCACCCAGGAGGCTGGTTCCAAAAAGCTCGTTTGTTGTTGATGAAGTCGTCAAAAGCGATGCGGCAAGCGTCACATTATCGTATTTTGAGTGAAGATGCCGATACCCTTAGCGCGGGGGAGCAGTACTTTGAGGACTTGTCCTATGATGAGGTGGCTATCTCACAAAAATTGAAGCAGGACGCGTTTGAGGCCTGCGTGAAGGCCTATGGTTTGCTGCCTGATGAAAAGGAATATGAGCAAACAGCGATCCAATGGTCGACGGATTATGGTACTCTTAGAACTCTCCGCAAAAGTGTTAGGATGTTTATCGTTCAAGAGGCAGGAGAGCGCTGCAATCCGTATAGATACGACATGGACTTGCATAAGAAGATTACGGCTCGGTTACGACAGATGCGGAAAGTGAAAAGGGACGAAACGCAAAATATCAATGGCTCTATTCCCGATGACTCAGAAACAAATCAGTTAATGGAGCAGCCACTGTTCTCAAAGAGCACCGACAAAATAATAGTGGCTTCATACAAGGAACTGAAAAAATCTACTTTGACTTTTCAATCTGGACCAAAAGATTGGCAATTGTCAGCATTAAATTTTCTCCGACTTTTAACTTCTCAAGAAGATTATCGGCTGGAAGTGGCGGAGTTTGTTGAACGGCTCAGGTCTGGTTATGCAACGAGGTCAGGCGAGTATTTTGGGCGGTTTTTTGAGCCGGATGATCCTATGACTTTCAGGCGATCACTTCTGCATGAGCACCTTGATGTCTCAATGAGTCGCGCGGAGCAACGTGACTTGGTTCGTGCGGTCTACACCGGTTGGGTTTCCAATGTTAATGGCAGGCGTGATGAGGCTTTGTTATCAATCTATGATGATGAGATTCGAATAAAGTTTGCTGCTGGAGACTATTGCGGCGCGTATGAGGCAGCCTGCATGGGTGAAGCCGATGGTATCTATCGTCGGGATGATGGTCATGGTGCTCTCGTTATTAGGCGTACAGCTCAGCATGCGTCACTCAGCCTCGAAGGTGAAATGACTGGTTCACTGGCCTTAACCCGAGTGCTTGAGGATGAAAGTTTGAAATCTGTGGCAGAGAATTACTATGAAGATAAAATGAATGAATGGTATGCTGATGACCCTGTGCCGTTCCCGGAGTATTTGTGGCCGCCTGATAACAACTAATCTGATTAGTGTATGTTTCCATCAAACAGCGGCTTGAACTCCATACAATTGCGCCGCTGCTATGGTCTCTTGGATGCGACCCTTAAGTAGATATTCAAGGGTTGTCCCACCGAGTCACGGATTGAGATGTGCTATGAAAAGGTTTGAAACAAGAACAATCAAAAACGATGAGGACCTCGCCGGGGCGGTTGGTCAGATTGATTTATTTTGGGCTTCGGAGGACGGGACACCTGAGTTCGAATACCTCATGGTTCTATCCGACTTGGCGTCCAACTACGAAGACACGCGTTATCCCGTCCAAAACCCCGATCCTGTAGATATGATTTGCTTTCACATGGAGCAGAATGATCTGGACCAAAGGGCGCTCGCAACAGTGTTGCATAGCAAATCTCGCGCGTCAGAAATTTTAGGGCGGAAGAAGGCGCTGTCTATTTCGCAAATTAGAGCTTTGCATAATGCATGGCACCTGCCAGCTGAAATTCTGATCAGAGAAACGCTTCTTGCGGTTAAACGGTGAGCAGTAATGTTCACTGGAAAGATTGCGAAAATGAGCATGCTAGAAAGCCCAATACATCCAGGTGAGGTCCTGAAGGAACTGTATCTCGAGCCCATGGGCATTGGTGCAGGAGCGTTTGCCAAACACCTTAGTGTACCTCGGACCCGGATTGACCGAATTATAAAAGGGACTGCTGCGATTTCAACTGACACAGCTATGCGCTTGGCACGCGTCTGCAACACGACACCGCATTATTGGCTCAACATGCAAACCAACTTTGACCTGTCAAAAGCAGCCAAAGAGATCGATGTTTCTGGTATCAAACCGCTTGTTTAAGGTTAGTAGAGGACAACTCGCCACCGCTCAAAAGTTGAGAATATTGACTGTCATTGCATTGCTTAATAGAAAATGAATAGCATGCTAGACAAACAATGCTGGAATCTAGCGACATTGTTAATGTGAAAAATGCAATCTAACGACATCGCTAATGTTACGATTGGACAGCCTTAGCTATAAATATCAGGCTATCAACTAGCTCCCAGCGACATTCTTAAGTATATCTGACACCAGATGTCAGATTGACTTTTGCTTCACGTTATGAGGCTTCATTTTTGGCTGGTGGTATGGCTTAGCGACCAATGGCGTGCTGGCCGCTGACATGTTTGCTTGTCGCTTACTGGATACTCCTTTTACTCAATAAACTACTCTTCGCGCTTGGAATCATCACGTATTTCAGTGATGAGAGCGATTGATCATGTCTGTGTATTGGTCAATTAGGGCCAATAAAACTTATATCTCACACCCATTTTCCTTCGTTTGCTTTTCCCTAAGGACGACATGAAAGTCTGCCTATTGTGGCAATCGTGGTTTGTGTTCGGGGGATATCTTGATGGAGGCTGATTATATTATTGTGGGGGCCGGGTCGGCTGGATGTGTCCTGGCCGACAAATTGAGTGCCCGACCGAACAATCGTGTGATCGTTGTCGAAGCCGGCGGAAACGACAGTTCCTTTTGGATATCAACCCCAATCGGATATGGCCGCCTGTTTTATGATAAACGCGTTAATTGGTGTTATTCGACCGAGCCAGACCCCAGCCTTGGGGGCAGAAAGAGCCATTGGCCACGGGGGCGTGTTCTGGGCGGCTCCAGTTCAATCAATGCCCTGGTCTGTATTCGCGGGCGGTCTGAAGACTTTGAGGATTGGGCAACCGCGACAGGAGACAGCCGTTGGGGGCCAGATGCCATGGCCGCCTGCTTTCGATCCTTTGACGACAATGATCACGGGGCGAATGAATGGCGCAATTCTGGGGGTGTTTTTCCGATTCGCAGCATAGAAGGAGCTTCTCATCCTGTTACCCGGAATTTTCTGGATGCCTGTGAGGAAGTTGGCGTTTCACGGAACCAAGATTTTAATGGAGAAAGTCAGGAGGGGGCTGGCCTGTATCAAATCAATACGCGGGACGGCAGGCGGGTCTCTGCCGCTGATGCCTTTCTGAAGCCCGCCCTGCGCAGATCAAATCTGACTGTGTTGAAAGAGACGCGGGCGCTGCGCTTGTCGTTTTCAGATAACAGATGCACTGGTCTGGTTGTGGAGCGACATGGGAAGCAGGAAAACCTGATCGCGCGCAAAGAAGTGATCCTGGCCGCCGGCGCTATTGATTCCCCCAAATTACTTCAATTATCAGGCATTGGGGACGGAGGTCTTCTGTCTAAATTTGGCATTCAGGTGCGCGTTGATAACCCGAATGTGGGGGCAAATCTGCAAGATCATGTCGGCTTGAATTATTATTTCCGCTCCAAAGTTCCCACCCTTAACCAGGAACTCTCTCCGATTATCCGGCGGTTTTGGAATGGTGCCCGGTATCTTTTGACCCGATCTGGGCCGCTATCCTTGTCAGTTAATCAAGGGGGCGCATTCTTTAAAACGTCCCCGAACCGTGTCCTGCCGAATATGCAATTATATCTTCAATTGATCACCACCTTGAACGGACGGGGGCAATCGCGCCCGCTTCTTGCGCCGGATCCTTTCCCGGCATTTACGCTGGGCTTGTCGAATGTTCGCCCTATAAGCCGCGGTAGAATTCAGATTGGCAGCGCTGATCCGATGGACCCACCCCTGATATTGTCAAATGCTTATGGGGCAACTGAGGATCTGGATGAAATGGTTGAGGCTGTTGAATTCATCCGCAAATTGGTTGCGACGAAAGCGCTGTCAAATGTCACGGATTCGGAGATTTTACCGGGACCGTCCGTTCAATCCCGCGCTGAACTTGTTGAGGATATTTTGCAACGAACCGGAACGGTCTATCATCCCAGTTGTACCTGCGCGATGGGACGAGACCCAACCACCAGTGTCTTGGATTCAGATCTAAGGGTCAGGGGAGTCGACGCCCTTCGCGTTGTAGACGCTTCCAGTTTTCCCAATATCCTGAGCGGAAACCTTAATGTACCGGTGATGATGTTGGCGACACAGGCATCAAACATCATTCTTAAATCTTGAAAAATTCCTCAATCCATCAGGCGCCAATCAATTGCATCTGATCCATCAGCCAGGACCGGAACAAAACCATTTCCGGCTTAGCGATTTTGCGCTTATGCGGTGTCAGCAGATAATGCGCCTCTTCGATGGGCAACGGAACATCAAACGGCATAGAAAGCGGCAGCGTCTTTGCTGCCTCTAGCGCGTGAGAGCGCAGGACGATTGCCGCCCCCGCGCCATTTGCAACCAGGGTCAAGGCGGACAGCGAGTTATCGACCCTTAGAGAGCGTGGGATTGATGGATCTTCCAATCCCAGAATTTTAAATGCTTTCTGCCAATGATCCTCATATCCGACAATATGGATAAGAGGAGACTGTGCGACAGCGGCTTTTAACTTTGCTTTGTCTCCTTTGCATTTTTCCGCCAGGGATCGCTGCATGACGATCACTGAAGGGCCTTGCATCAATCGTTCTGCGGAATAGCCCGGCCATTTTCCGGACCCGAAACGAATGTCCAAATCCGTCGTTTCATCTGCCAGAGCATCGGCCCAGACCAGCGAATACAGCTGTATCGGTATCTGTGGATAGAGCGCCTGAAAGTTTGCTATTCGCGGTGCCAGAAACAAGGCCACAAAGGACAGTGGCGCGCTGACTGTCAAAACCGATCCGGTTCCAAGGCCGAAGAGTTTCACGGTCGTTGCGGATAGGCGTTCCAAGGCCTCTCGAACCTCAGGCAGATAGGATGCGCCCATGCCCGTAAGTCGGACACTTCTGGCACGACGCTCAAACAAGGGATGGCCGATTTGCTGTTCCAAGGACCGGATTTGATGGCTGATGGCTGTTGCCGTCAGGTTCAATTCCCGCGCAGCTGCTGCAAAACTGCTGTGTCGAGCACTGGCTTCAAATGCGCGAATCCAGTTGAGAGGGGGAAGCCGATAGCTCATTTGAGACCCAAATTTTATTATGCCTAAGCGCCATAAAACTTCACTTGTGTTGGGCAATCAAGTGGCAAATACTTTTCTCAAGAAAAACGCATTGGATGAATGCGCGGATTGAGGTCTCAAAATTGACCTCTTGTGGGGATGGATTAATGAAAATTACAAAGTTAGAGACATTTTGCAGCCGTTACATTGGTTTCCTCGTTGTGACGGATGAAGCTGGCAATCAGGGATGGGGTCAGTTCTCCACCTATAATTCGGACATAACGGCAACTGTATTCCATCGTCAGGTCGCGCCGCATGCTTTAGGGCGTGACACAGATGACCTAGAACAGCTTCTGACACTTGTACCGGAACGGGAGCATAAATTTCCTGGGGCATATCTGAAACGCGCCTTAGGAGGGCTTGATACAGCGATTTGGGATCTGCGCGGCAAAGTCGCTGGCAAACCGGTCACGGTTCTTCTGGGGGGAACCCCTGGAAAATTGCGCGCCTATGCGTCCTCTATGAAACGCAGTATTTCGCCGGAAGATGAAGCAAAACGCTTTACCAAGCTGCGCGATGAGTTTGGCTTCGATGCTTTTAAATTCCGGGTCGCCAATGAATATGGGCACGATATCGATGTGTATCCTGGCCGCAGTGAGGCGATGGCACCGACAATCCGCAAAGCCTTAGGAGATGATGTATCGCTGTTGGCGGATGCAAATAGTGGCTTTTCCCCCAAGCGCGCGATCGAGGTCGGTCGCATGTTGGAGCAGAACGGTGTCGAACATTTTGAGGAACCTTGCCTGTATTGGGAACTGGAGCAAACCAAGGAAGTTACTGAGGCCCTGGATCTTAACGTGACCGGTGGCGAGCAGGACTGTGAATTTGTCGTTTGGAAGGAAATTACCCGCCGAAAGATCGTCGATATCGCTCAGCCTGATATTCTGTATCTGGGCGGCATGTGCCGCACGATGGAAGTCTGTAAAATGGCGGCAGAGGCTGGATTGCCGGTGACGCCCCATTCCGCAAATTTGGGGCTGGTGACATTGTTTACCATGCACCTTCTTCGCGCCATTCCCAATGCCGGAAAATATCTGGAATTTTCTATTGAGCAGGCGGATTTCTATCCCTGGCAATATGGTGTGCTGAGGAATGATCCGTACAAGATTGAGGACGGGATGGCGACGGTTGGTGAAGAACCAGGATGGGGCTTTGAGGTTGAGCCCAGTTGGCTTGCCAGGTCTGAATATCAAGTCAGTGAGCGTTCGTCTTGAACGCCAATTGAGCTTTTTGAACTGTGCGTTTGTCGCACCGGTATTGAGATTGGGTAGGGCACATTATGGCATCCATTGAACTGCAGGACGTAACGAAACGATTTGGCAATATGACTGTTGTCAATTCAGTGAATTTGTCGATCGACGACGGTGAGTTGATGGTGTTTGTCGGGCCTTCGGGCTGCGGTAAGTCAACAACCTTGCGGATGGTTGCTGGCTTGGAAACAACGACATCCGGCAAGATTTTGATCGGTGGTCGGGATGTGACTAAGCTTGATCCAAAAGATCGCAATATTGCGATGGTTTTCCAGAACTATGCGCTTTATGCCCATAAGAATGTTTTCGGCAATTTGGATTTTGGGCTGCGCATGCGCGGGGTTCCGAAACAAGAAGCCGAAAGGCGTGTGCGGGAAGCGGCTGAAACTCTTGGCCTAACCGATCTGCTGCATCGGAAACCTAAGCATTTGTCAGGGGGGCAGCGTCAACGTGTGGCGTTGGGGCGCGCGTTGGTGCGTGATCCCGATGCATTTCTGTTGGACGAGCCACTCAGCAACCTGGATGCGAAGCTGCGCGTTAAAATGCGGGAGGAAATCGGCAGCCTGCATTCCAGATTGGGCAAGAGCATGCTGTACGTCACTCATGATCAAGTCGAGGCCATGACCCTTGGGAGCCGGATCGCCGTCATGAAGGATGGCGAGATGCAACAGGTCGGGGCTCCGCTGGATGTATATGACAATCCAGCCAATATGTTCGTCGCCGGCTTTATCGGGTCACCAGAAATGAACCAGGTGCCTGCAACGGTGGTGCAGAAGGACGGTGCGTTGTGCATCGAGGGTGAGGGATTTTGTTTCGCGGTGCCTAATACTGAAACGGATGGTCTGGTTCCCGGCACAAAGGGTGTATTTGGCATTCGTCCCGAAAATCTGGAAATCGTTTCAAACGAACAAAGCGCCAATGCTCCCTTTAAGATGCGCATTGATTTGGTTGAGCCGATGGGCGCGCAGACATTGTTGTTATGTCGCGAGGGGGGAACGTCTCTTCGTGTTTTGATTGCTCGCAACGACCAGATCACACGCGGTGATCACG
>JARGPE010000193.1:0-3200 GCA_029212835.1 Alphaproteobacteria bacterium
TCCCAGAAGGCGATTGGCATGTCCCATTTTGCGACAGAGATCAGATTGCGGGCGAATTGGCGCGACGACTGACAGCGCTTGCCTTCTGACCCGTCCATATTAACGGGCAATCCGATGACCAAACCACCGATCCGACGGTCGGCCACGATTTCAGCCAACCGCGCAACATCCTGCGTGAACTTCCCGCGCCGAATGGTTTCCAGCGGTGACGCAATGCTCCCCGCTGGGTCGCCAATGGCAATCCCAATCGTTTTTTCACCCAGATCGAGGCCTAAAAGGCCGACCCCGACGGGCAAGTCATAGACAGTTTCTAAAATCATGACTGTGCATAGGGCCAGTGACTGTATTCGGCAAGCCTCCCGACTTGCCGCAGGGCAAGGTGGGTGATAGTTTCCGCGCTCAAAATCATCCGCATTTCCAACCCAGCGAGCCGTCCAAATGGCCATTGATACCAAAACCGTCGCCCGCGTTGCCCATCTGGCCCGCATTGCGCTTCCCGAAGATCGCCAGGAAAGCCTGGCCTCTGAGTTGGACGCCATCGTCGCCTGGGTCGAACAATTGTCTGAAGTCGATACAGATAACGTGCAACCCATGTCATCTGTGGTTGAGATGACGGCCCTATGGCGGGAAGACAAGGTTACCGATGGCGGCTATCCCGAAAAGGTCGTTGCGAATGCGCCTGACCCCGTGGGCGATTTTTTCGCCGTTCCCAAAGTTGTTGAATAGGAGTCGGGGCCGATGAGCGACCTTCTGGATTTAAGCCTGAGTGAAGCCAGCGCTGGACTGCGCGATAAAGAATTCACTGCCCTTGAACTGACGGAGGCCTATCTGGCTGCCATGGATAAGACCAAGGCGCTGAATGGCTATATCACAGAAACGCCGGATCAGGCCCGCGCCATGGCAGCGGCCAGTGACAAAAGGCTGTCGGCTGGCACTGCGGGAGCCTTGGAGGGCATTCCGCTGGGCGTGAAAGATCTGTTTTGCACCGAAGGTGTTCTGACAACGGCAGCATCGCATATTCTGGATGGCTTTAAGCCACAGTATGAATCTACAGTCAGCAGCAAATTATGGTCTGCGGGTGCGGTTCTATTGGGCAAAACCAATCTGGATGAATTTGCCATGGGGTCGTCCAACACGACCAGCTATTATGGTCCCGTTCGCAATCCTTGGCAGGACAAGACCGATCCTGACAAAGCCCTGGTGCCCGGCGGATCGTCCGGGGGATCTGCAGCCGTTGTCGCAGCACGATCTGCCTTGGCCAGCGTCGGCACCGATACCGGGGGCTCAATACGGCA
Source organism: Alphaproteobacteria bacterium (assembly GCA_029212835.1). Classification (GTDB taxonomy): domain Bacteria; phylum Pseudomonadota; class Alphaproteobacteria; order UBA8366; family Aestuariispiraceae; genus Pacificispira. Next base: position 1,296 of record JARGPE010000193.1, read on the forward strand.
GCCTGCTGCCCTCACCGGGACGGTCGGCATCCGTCCGACCTATGGCCGATGCAGCCGCTGGGGCATTGTTGCTTTTGCCAGTTCCCTGGATCAGGCTGGCTGTTTCTCTCGGACTGTCCGCGATGGCTCAATCATGCTGGGCGCGATGGCCGGTCATGACCCAAAAGATTCAACCAGTGCCAATATCGCCGTACCCGATTTCCAGGCGGCCCTGGATAAGGGCGTGAAAGGTCTGCGCATCGGGATTCCGAAAGAGTATCGCTTAAAGAGTCTGGCCGATGAAATCGACGATCTGTGGCAGCGCGGCATTGATTGGTTGCGGGCCGCAGGCGCAGAAATCGTCGACATCACCCTGCCTCATACGAAATACGCCCTGCCGACCTACTACATCATCGCCCCGGCGGAGGCGTCATCGAATCTGGCGCGTTATGATGGTGTCCGATACGGATTGCGCAGCGATGGCAAGACGCTGGACGAGATGTACGCAAACACCCGCTATGACGGCTTTGGCGATGAAGTACAACGCCGGGTTCTGATCGGCACCTATGTTCTATCCGCCGGGTACTATGATGCCTATTATCTGAAGGCACAAAAGGTGCGTACGCGCATCGCAGAAGACTTCCGCAATGCCTGGTCCCAGTGTGATGTGATCCTGACTCCTGCGACCCCGTCGGCGGCCTTTGGTGTCAATGACAAGCAGGACGACCCGATCCAGATGTATCTAAACGACGTTTTCACCGTCACGGTCAATCTGGCTGGATTACCCGGAATTTCGATCCCCTCTGGGTTAGATCCCAAAGGCCTGCCATTGGGGCTGCAACTGATTGGCAGACCCTTCGATGAAGAAACCTTGTTACAAGCAGGACAGGCCTTGGAGGATGCGGCAGGCTTTACCGCCGTAGCGGGTTTGCGCGCCTGATTACCTGGAGCTTCTATCTGGGCACTTGCTGATCAATATCCTCTGACGCCAGGGGGGCAGCCAAGTCTGGCGCATAAGCAGCCTGGGCTGCGCGTGGCTCATAGGCTTCCTGATCTTCCATCGGCACCGGTTCCCGACGCATCATGCGATAGGCGACGAACAATGCATAGATGAAGGCTATGACGCTCGCGACATACATATAGGACGTAACGCCCAAGAAACTGGTCAATACAGTCGTTGCGCCCGGCAAGATAAATGCCGATGCGGACCATGCAAAAAGCATCGTCATGGACAGGGATACATAATATTGCGGCTCTGCCCGGTCATTGGCATGAGCAGTGCCGACAGCATAGATCGTTTCCGAAGCCCCGGCCCAGATACCAAACAAGGCTATCATCAGCCACAAATTGATCCCATCCAACCGGGTGCAGATCAGGGCGAAAATCACAATAATAACACAGGCGATGATCAAAACGATCCGGCGGTCAATGCGATCCGATAGGGCACCTAACGGCATCTGTACCGCAATCATGCCAAACTGCATCAGAAATACCAGCAGGCCGATATCCGCCTGCGAATAGCCAGTCGCCTGAGCATAGATCGGCGCAAAGCCCTGTACCATCATGCTCAAACCTCCAGCGGCCAACAGGCCAACCAGACCAACCGGTGATATCCGCCACACCGCGCGAAACGCAACTGTGACGGCCTCGGGCGGTGGCGGTGCTGGCAGATTGGTCAATCCAACGGGCACTACAGCCAATGCCCCAAACAGAACGGCGATCATCGGACCGATGGGCGTGCTTAGGTCAATCCAGGCAATTATGTAACCGCCCAAACCAATGCACAAAACATAAGACATATAGAAAATGGCCATGACGCGCCCGCGCCATTCATTGGGACAAGAATCATTCAGCCAACTTTGGGAAATGATGAACAATCCTGTCACAGCAAAGCCATAGGCGAACCGCGCACCAATCCATGCAACG
>JARGPE010000193.1:3210-7725 GCA_029212835.1 Alphaproteobacteria bacterium
GGATTGATCGTCATACCAATCGTCAAATGGGTCAGGATCATGACCGCCGCCAGAGTCATAAAGGACCGTGCATGTCCAACCCGCTTTACCAAAGGGCCAACAGCCATACAGCCTAGAAAACCACCTGCCGCCATGCCGGTTAAAATCCATCCTGCCATAGAAGGCGGATAGCCGAGCCCGCCCAATCGGGTTGGTACATAGGAAAAGATCAACCCATTACCCACCGCAACCAACGCCATCGACAGAATCAGCCCCGCAACCGCATAAGGCGGGGACGTGATGACCGGTTGGGACTTTGGGGTCTGGATTGTTTCCGTCATAAGGCCTCAAAAAATAACTGGGTCATTCTCTTTCTGACGATCTGACCAATGGGTCAATCCGTTCCGTGTGGTAACCTTCAGATAAAGTGACTGTGATTTGTGCGGATTACGCAGCCGGATCTAATCTGGCATCAGGAAACATATCCACCGCAAAGGTAAGGTTTGATGAAAACGCTAACATTTATGGCTGTCCTGGCGGTTGGTGGTTTTTTGCAGCCATCAGCACAAGCCGCAGGGGCTGAACGCGTGACGATCACTGGGGAATTGATCGACACCTGGTGTTACACGTCCGAAATCATGTATGCGCTGGGGACAGCCCATCATAAATGCGCCGTCTGGTGTGCGGTCGGCGGGATCCCCGTCAGCATCCGAACGGAAGATGAGCAAGTCTATGTAATCTTAAAGGTGGAAGAAGACGATACCAGCGTCGCAAACCCACGTCTGGTAAAAATCCAAACCCATGAGGTCACCGTGAATGGCGATCTGTATACCCGCGACGGCGTGAATTATCTGATTGTCGATCAGGTCGCCGACGATCATGGCATCGTCCATATCAATCACGAAGATTTCGGCATTCAGCCCTTCTGAGCAGGAGAGACATCCATGAAGCGATTAAATTTCACGTTCATCCTGCTTGGCTTTCTAAGCATCCCCCTCACAGCGCAAGCCGCAGATCTGTGGGGCATCGATGGGGAGGAGAAAGCGCGGGTGCAGGCCACGGTAGTGGATCTGCTGTGTGAGCTGACCGGGCAATGCGCAGATAATTGCGGTGATGGGAAGCGGCAATTGGGCCTGTTACAGGATGACGGAACCTTACTGCTGCCCATAAAGAACAATGACATTTTCGCTGGTACGACAGCGGATTTGGCTCCCTTCTGCGGGAAAAGGATTGAAGCAGATGGCCTGCTGATCAAGAAAGATAAGATCACCATGTTCGCGCTGCAGTTCAAACGCGAATTGCCCGATGGTAAATGGAGCCGCGCGAACTGGTTCACCAGAGACTGGGCCAAACGCAATGGCATGGATGCCACCCGCTGGTTTGAAAATGACCCCACCATCAAGGCGGAACTGGATCGGGCTGGTATTCTGGGCCTGCCAGCCGTGACCTATGTCCCGCAATAAGGCCCTGCTGACAGCAATCCTGATCCTGATCGGGATCGGCACGGCCCGGGCGGACACCGTGTTTCCCCCCAATCTGTTTGGTGGTCCCTTCAGCCTAACAGACGAAAGGGGAAACACGGTCACGGATGCAGATTTTCGGGGTCAATTCATGCTGATCTTTTTCGGCTACACATATTGTCCAGATATCTGTCCCGGTGATTTGTCCCGACTGGCGACGGCCCTGGACACTATGCGGTCAGACAATGCTGATCGGGTGCAGCCAATCTTTATCACCGTTGACCCGGAACGCGACACACCCGCCATTACAGGCCCCTATGCCGCTGCATTTCATCCAAGGTTTCTGGGTCTGTCGGGCGACCCGGACGCGGTAAAACAGGCGGTGATCGCCTATCGCATCCATCGGGCGAAGGTTTTCCCGGAAGGAGCCGCACCGGAAGACTATCTGGTCAGCCATTCCCCCAATGCCTATCTGATGGGGCCGGATGGCGGGTTCCTAACCCTGTTCCCCCATGACAGCGACCCATCAGAAATCGCAGCCGCAATCACGGCCCATATAGAGGATACCAGCGGCAGTTAACTATTTCGCTGACAGGCGGGCGATGGTGTTGGTGGTGGATTGCCCCTCCACCAGATTGGCTAGAACGATCCGCCCGCCCCAGCTTTCCACTTCCTTCGCGCCCACCACGGTCTCTTTGGTATAATCCGCACCCTTGACCAGAACATCCGGTTCCAAGGCCTTGATCAGGGTCATGGGGGTATCTTCGCCAAAGATCACGACCATATCGACATTGGCCAGCGCGGCCAGAACGCTGGCCCTGGCAACCTCGGACTGAACCGGTCGATTTGGACCCTTGAGGCGTGAGACGGAGGCGTCGCTGTTCAACCCCAGCACCAGCCGGTCACAGGCCGCACGAGCCTGCGAGATCAGAGAGATATGCCCTGGATGCAGCAGATCGAAACAGCCATTTGTAAAGCCAACCGATTTTCCGCCCCGCCGCCAGGCCGCGACGCGATCCTGCGCCTCTGCCAGTGTCAGGACCTTCGCTTCCCCCCGCGCGAAACTTTCTTCGTGACTATCATTCAGGATTTCGCCCGGATAGGCCACGGCGGTACCCGTCTTGGCAACAACAATACCTGCCGCCCGGTTTGCCAGTGTTGCGGCATCCCTTTGCGACAATCCTGCTGCCAGACCTGCCGCCAGGGCCGCTACAACGGTATCGCCAGCGCCAGCAACATCAAACACTTCCCGCGCACGGGCCGGCAGATGATCCACGACAACGGCTCCCGCCTTGTCTTTGCGATACAATGTCATGCCGTGTTCAGACCGTGTCGCCAGCACACCCTTAACACCGGAGTATTTTGTAACGCGTTCGCAGGCAGCAATCACAGCGGCGTCACTGTCAGTCTGTAAATCGCACGCTAAAGCCAGTTCTGCCCGATTGGGGGTCACCAGATCAGCCCCCCGATATTTGGAAAAATCCCGTCCTTTCGGATCAACGATGACGGGGCATCCTTGGGCAGTCGCTGCCGCGATTAAATCTTGTATCAGTCTATCCGACAGAACACCCTTGCCATAATCCGACAGGATCAACGCACCCGCAGAAGGTAGGGCATCAAGAGCCGCCGCACGGACAACATCTGCCACAGACTCTTCCAGCGGTCCCAATTTCTCCTGATCGGCGCGTAGTAATTGCGCACGCCCCGCCATGAATCGGGTCTTCACAGCCGTTGGTCGATCCGTCGCGGGAACCAGATTTGCCGTCGCCCCGACCACGCCATCCAACAGTCCCTTAATTTCCTGTGCAGCTGAATCTTGTCCAACCACGCCGACCAACACACAGCCTGTGCCCAGGGCGCAAACATTGCGCGCCACATTTGCGGCCCCGCCCAGGGCAGAACGCTCGCGGGTCACGCTTAACACGGGAATCGGGGCTTCAGGAGAAATCCGCTCCACCTGTCCCTCAACGAACCGGTCCAGCATGATATCGCCAACACACAGGACAGAGGCTGAGCTTATCTGTTCCAGAATGGCCGCAAGATCGGTTTCTTTCATTCGGGTCTAGTCCTGTCGGGATTAGCATAAAGGAAGGATCTTTCGGTACTCCAGAACAGTCCCGCCGTCAAATATCCACCCTTCCCGCTGCCTGTATCCAATGCAATACGATTGGGCCTGATATCAGGCCATGGCACAGAAGAGTGGCCATGAACCACCATTCCGCCGAAGTCGTCGCTGGCATTCAGGAACGGATCGCGGATCCAGATCATTTCTTTCTCAAGCTGCTCCGACAGGGGGATACCAGGACGCAAACCCGCATGGACGAAAATGTAATCACCTGACTGATAATAAGGCCGCAACCCCTCCAGAAACGCCAAATGGAGACTGGGAAGCACGGAGGCAAAGGTTTGCTGAAACGCATTCATCGCCTCTATATCCTGCACGTCTACCGGTGACGTCAGGCCATAACTCTGCGCCGTCGCATCTCCGCCATTGCGCAACCAATTCATCCCCTTGGCATGATCGCCATCCCGCAGGAATGCCAGCATCATTGCCTCGTGATTGCCTTTCAGGAAGACAGAGTCCGGGGCGCGGTTTTGCACCTCAATCAAACGATCTAATACCTGTGCGGATTGGGGGCCGCGATCCACATAGTCACCCAGAAATATCAAACGATCCTGACAATCGTCTGGCCCGGAAGACTGGGAAATTTGCCCCAACAGGTCATCCAATAAGGCCAGATGACCATGGATATCACCCACCGCAATCAGCCGTACCCCGGTCGGTGCGCGATAATCCGGCGCAAAAGCGTATTTTATAATACCTATGCTCCCGTATGTGGCGGGGTTTCGCCATAGCTTGCCCATTCCTCACGACCGCCACGGTTATCCAGATAATTGGCAAGCGCAACGACGACAGCGCGATCATACTTCTTGTTGCCATCGGCCAAGAGGATATCCAAGGCTTTGTCGATACTCATCCCGGAACGCCAGGCCCGTGCGCTGACCATGCCCACAAAGGCGTTAGCGACAGCAGCAATTCGGGCAGTGATAACAATATCCTTGCCCGAAAGACCAT
>JARGPE010000194.1:0-2800 GCA_029212835.1 Alphaproteobacteria bacterium
AGCCACAGATTTCCTCGCCGTTGAATCCGAATTGGGGGCCCATAACTACAAGCCTCTGGATGTCGTCCTGACCAAGGGCGAAGGGGTGTGGGTATGGGACGTTGACGGCAAGAAATATCTGGATTGTCTGGCGGCCTATTCCGCCGTTAATCAGGGACATTGCCATCCGCGCATCATGAAGGCGATGGTAGATCAGGCGTCCAAGCTGACGCTGACCTCGCGGGCCTTTCGCAATGACCAATTGGCCCCCTTCTATGAAGAAATCTGCGCCCTGACAAACTCGTCAAAAGTCTTGCCCATGAACAGCGGCGCCGAAGCGGTCGAAACCGCCGTCAAATGCGTGCGCAAATGGGGCTATGAAGTCAAGGGCGTGGCGGAAAATCAGGCTGAGATCATTGTCTGTAACAACAATTTTCATGGCCGTACGCTAAACATCGTGGGCTTTTCCACCGATCCATCTGCACGCAAGAATTTCGGCCCCTTCGCGCCCGGCTTCCGGGTCGTGCCCTTTGGCGATGCGGCAGCCCTGGAATCCGCCATCACCCCCAACACGGTCGCCTTCCTGGTCGAACCAATCCAGGGCGAGGCAGGCGTGATTATTCCGCCTGAAGGCTATCTCAAGACCGTGCGGGAAATCTGCACCCGTCATAATGTGATGCTGATCCTGGATGAAATCCAAACCGGCCTGGGTCGGACCGGCAAGCTGTTGGCAGAAGAGCATGAAGGTGTCGTTGCAGATCTGACACTTGTTGGTAAGGCCCTATCCGGCGGCTTCTATCCAATCTCTGCCGTACTCTCCAATTCTGAAGTTCTGGGCGTTCTGCGCCCCGGCCAACATGGCAGTACCTTTGGCGGCAATCCCCTGGCCTGTGCCATTGCCCGGGAATCTCTCAAGGTGCTGGTGGAAGAAGGCATGATCGAAAACTCTGCCAAACAGGGTGCCTATTTCCTGGAAGGCCTGAAGAAAATACGCAACAACGCCATCCGGGATGTGCGTGGTCGCGGCCTGATGCTGGCCGTAGAGTTCAATCCAGAGGCGGGAGGCGCGCGACGCTACTGTCTGGAACTGAAAGACTTGGGCATCCTGTGCAAGGAAACCCATGAACACACCATCCGCTTTGCACCCCCGCTGACCATCACCCGTGATGAAGTCGATTGGGCCCTGGAGCGAATTGAGCAAGTGCTGACGCAATAGCGCCGGACTTGCGCCCCTCGACAGTGCTGATCGTAAATTGTATTGTCCTGAACTGATGGCTGATTGTTTGGGGGAGTTCCGGAAATGACCACCGATGAAAACGCACCGCTACGCTTGCGGGCGTTTGATCTTGAGGATTTGGGGGTCGTGTCCAGCATGGTTCAGGATGCGCTGGTGCCTGGCCGTGACATAAAATACATGGCTGACGAGCAATCCTTCCTGCTGGCCCTGAACCGATTCCAATGGGAATCTGCAGGCGATCTGCCCCCCTATAGCCGCAGCCATGCTGGCCTGCGTTTCGATCACGTCACCCATGTCGCCCGGCGTGGCTTTGGCCCCGAGGCCCAAGACAAAATCTTCGCCCTGCTGGCTATCGCCTATCACGACAATACCGTGATGCTGACCTTCTCCGGCAATGCCGCTATCCGCCTGACCGTCAGTAAACTGGCCGTCGGCATAAAAGACCTGGGCACCTCCTGGCCCACCCAATGGAAACCCGGCCACGACCCGGATGCCAAGGCGGATTGAGGGCAACGGTCTATCAAATCGGTCTGCGACGCCCTGCCCCTTGCACTTTCCCTTTTCGCCCGTCATGAAAGGGCACCCTCTAGAACAAGGTGTGCCGCCCAATGACCGCAGGATTTCCCCATAGCCCGACAGTGTTGACGATTGATCTGGATGCTGTCGCGTCCAATTGGCGGTATATGCGGGATCTGACGGCCCATCAGCGCTGTGCGGCGGTGGTTAAGGCGGATGGCTATGGGTTGGGGCTGGCCCCGGTAGCGCGGCGTCTGGCAACGGAGGGATGTGATACCTTTTTTGTTGCGCATCTGGATGAGGGGATTGCACTAGCGTCTCTCTTAAAGCCCGGGCGCAAGACAGCGTGGAAAACGCGCCCGCGGATTTGTGTGATGAATGGACTGATGCCCGGTCAGGCCGCGGTTTATCGAGACCATGGCCTGTGGCCATCGCTGAATGATCTGGGACAGGTTGAGGCCTGGCAGCGGTTCTGTATCGATCAGAAAAAGGCCCTGCCCGCCGTCTTGCATGTTGATACGGGCATGAGCCGCACCGGGCTGGACCGGCTGGAGGTGCGGGTGCTGATTGGAGAACCATCGCGACTCGATGGGATAGACTTGCGCTTTATCATGTCGCATATGGCCTGTGCCGATACGCCAGACGACCCGATGAATTGGCAACAACAACAACATTTCGCCACCTGCATGGAACAATTGCCGAAACCGGTGGAAGGCGGAATGCTGGCCGCATCCAGTGCCAGTTTTCTGGGGCCGGAATGGCATTTTGACTGGATCCGTCCGGGCGTTGCCCTGTATGGGGTACGGCCCAATACGGTTGCTCCCAATCCCCTGAAACCAACCATCTCCCTGGATGCCAAGATCCTGCAGATCCGTCAGATTGACGCCCCGGAGAGCGTCGGATACGGTGCCAGCCATCGGGTTTCGGGACCGACCCGGATCGCCACCCTCGCGGTCGGCTATGCGGATGGGTTCCTGCGCTCCCTCAGCAACAATGCCTCCGCCTGGATAGGAGATGTCGAAGTGCCGATCGTCGGTCGAGTCTCCATGGATCTTGTCACCGTTGATA
>JARGPE010000194.1:2810-7691 GCA_029212835.1 Alphaproteobacteria bacterium
TCACTGCCGCGCCCCAGATTGGCCCCGGCGACAGCCTGAACCTGATCGGTCCGCAACAGGATGTTGATGCCGTCGCTGACAAGGCAGGTACGATTGGCTATGAAATCCTAACTTCTTTAGGCCAGCGCTATGCGCGCCATTATGTTGGAGAGACTGCATGAATCCGGTCCGGGCGCTGGGCGCCGGTTTTCTGAAATTCCTGGCGGCCAATGGGCGGCTGACGGTTTTTGCCTTGAACGGCGTCAGCCATTGTGTGCGCCCGCCCTTTTATCCGCGCATGATCCTGCGACAGTTGATCGATATCGGGTACTACTCCCTGCCTGTTGTGGCGCTGACCACCTTGTTTGCAGGCATGGTACTGGCATTGCAGAGCTATACGGGATTCTCCCGATTTTCAGCAGAAGGGGCGATCCCGTCGGTCGTCGCCCTGTCGATGACGCGGGAATTATCTCCTGTCCTGGCGGGCCTGATGATTGCCGGTCGCATCGGAGCCTCCATGGCGGCGGAATTGGGAACCATGCGGGTCACCGAACAGGTCGACGCGCTGGAGACCCTGTCCACCAACCCAATCAAATATCTGATCGTGCCGCGCCTGTTGGCCGGTGTGACGATGCTGCCCTTCCTGGTTCTGATCGGCGATATTTTGGGGATTTTCGGCGGCTATGTCGTCAGCGTTTACAAGCTAGGCTTTAACGAACAAACCTATCTGATCAACACTTGGAACTTTATTGAGTCTCAAGATGTGATTTCCGGCCTGGTCAAGGCAGCGGTATTCGGCTTCCTGGTCGCGCTGATGGGGTGCTATCACGGCTTCAACAGTCGGGGCGGTGCGCAGGGTGTTGGTGCGGCAACGACCAATGCCGTGGTCAGTGCCTCTATCCTGATCCTGATCGCCAACTATATGATTACGGAGATTTTCTTCGCACAATGACCAACACCCCCGCCCCTAAAACCCCAAAAATCCGCTTGAAGGATGTGCATAAGAGCTTTGGCGACAAGCGCATTCTGCAAGGCTTTAGCCTGGATGTGATGCCTCAGGAATCTGTGGTCATCATCGGTGGCTCCGGAACCGGGAAGTCGGTCATGTTGAAATGCATTCTGGGCCTGCTGGAGCCGGAATCGGGGGAGATCGATATCGACGGCGTCCGCCTGTCGACCCTGTCACGAGGAGAGCGAGAACAGGTCAATGCCAAGATTGGTATGTTGTTCCAGAATGCCGCCCTGTTCGACAGCCTGCCAGTCTGGGAAAATGTCGCCTTCGGCCTGATTCAGGGCAAGAAAATGCGACGCGGCCCGGCAAAGGAAATTGCGATCGAAAAGCTTGCTCAGGTTGGCCTGACCGCCGATGTTGGCGCCCTGTCGCCCGCCGAACTGTCTGGTGGGATGCGCAAGCGCGTAGGCTTGGCCCGCGCCATTGCCGGTGATCCTGATATAATCTTCTTTGACGAGCCAACAACCGGTCTGGACCCGATCATGGGCCATGTGATCGACGAGCTGATCGTCAAATGCGTGAAGCAGGTCGGTGCAACAGCGATCACCATCACCCATGACATGGCCAGTGCCCGGCGCATCGCCGACCGTATGGCCATGCTGTATCAAGGCAAGGTGATCTGGCACGGACCGGTTACAAACATTGATAATTCCGGCAATGCCTATGTTGAACAATTCATCACAGGCAGTGCCGAAGGCCCCATCAAGATGGAACTGCGGAAGCTGTAGCCAGCAGTTTAACGAAACGGGTTACCCCCGCCATTTGATGACGCGGATTGTGATCAAGGGATTTCAATACGCGACAGAAATGCGGCCATGTCGGAATCGAAATGCTCTTTTCCCATACGCACAACTGAAACAGATTTAGGAAGTTCACTGAGCCCTGGATGATTCAGAGCTAAGCTGGTCAAAACTGCTGATGGTATTGATTTAGTCGTCGGCATAGCACCAAGCGCCGTGACCAGTTCCGCCCCACTTAATTCATCCAAAGTCTGGGAAAAAATGACGGCGTCTGGTTTCGCGCGGAACGACTGCGTGAAGCAATCCAACATGGTTTTGGCCTGAACGACCCGAAATCCACAGTTTTGCAGAATATCACGCACAATTTTCGCTGTAATCGCGGAGGGAACCCCCAGAAGCACTTCAACATTGACCACGCTTACCGTGAAATCAGCGGGGAGAAGGCGGCTGGGCAATGTGCGCAGCAAGTCTGTCGCATCCTGCCCTGTCGGCTCCTTGCCAGACCGTGCGATTGCTCTGATATGATCGAGGAAAATCGCAACACCGCTGGCGACCTCAACAGACATGCTTGTTTCTTCGGCGAGGAAGTCTTCCAAGCGGTGAGCAATGGTACTTACAAGCGGAAATCCGTAGGATCCACCAACCCCCTTAATTTTATGGGCTTCGCGGCGAATCGCATGCAATGTTGGTGCTGTATCGCCACCGGCACGCACAGCTTTGTCAGATAATGCCTCGATCTGATCAGAACAGTCATCGACTGAATCAAGAAACTCCGTAAGCAACTGCTTTTCAAACAAATGATCGTCCATAAAAACGACTCCTTAAAATATGGGTTGCAAGACTTTTGACGATAAAAAGTAAACAAATCGATAATGTTTAATCGCTTTTCCGGTAATTTTGTATGGTACGGGCTATAAAACCCAGATGCCCCCTCTCGACGAGCCCCAGGCACACTGATAAGGAAGGCCATGGCTAAAACTTCAAAGCGCTTTGTCTGTCAGGAATGTGGGGCGGTGACGCCGCGCTGGGCCGGTAAATGCGATGCCTGCGAGGCATGGAACTCCATCGTTGAAGAAACTGTTGAGGCCCCTCCGATTGGCGGCGGTAAACGCTCTGGTGCCAGTGGTTCTGGCAAAACCCTGGAATTCGTTGGACTGAAAGGTGACAACGAGCAACGTCCCCGTCTGAAGTCAGGTATGGATGAATTGGACCGTGTGCTGGGCGGCGGGTTGGTCGATGGTTCAGCAACCTTGATCGGCGGCGATCCAGGGATTGGAAAATCCACCCTGCTGTTACAGGCGGCGGCTGCATTAAGTGCCCATGCCAGCGTCGCCTATATCTCTGGCGAAGAAGCGATTGAACAGATCCGCATGCGCGCCCAGCGCCTCAATGTCTCTCATACCTCTGTTGAATTGGCCGCGGCGACATCGGTACGCGATATTCTGGCCTCGCTGGATCGACCGGATGGCGCACGGGTGGCGGTTATCGATTCTATTCAAACCATGTATGTCGATCTTCTCGATTCCGCGCCGGGAACCGTCGGCCAGGTCCGGGCCAGTGCCCAGGAGTTGATCCGGGTGGCAAAACGGCGCGGCACAGCAATCCTGCTGGTCGGACATGTCACCAAGGAAGGTGCGATTGCCGGTCCCCGTGTGCTGGAACATATGGTCGATACCGTCCTGTATTTTGAGGGAGAACGTGGACATCCATTTCGTATTCTGCGCGGGGTAAAGAATCGCTTTGGCCCCACAGACGAGATAGGCGTTTTCGATATGACCGAACGTGGGCTTGAAGAGGTCAAGAACCCCTCTGCCCTGTTCCTGGCGGACCGACAGGATGGTGTTGCCGGTGCCGCCGTCTTCGCAGGGATCGAAGGATCGCGCCCGATGCTGGTGGAAATCCAGGCTCTGGTGGCTCCATCAGCCTTGGGAACACCCCGCCGCGCCGTTGTTGGATGGGATAGCAACCGACTGGCAATGCTGCTGGCTGTGCTAGAAGCGCGCGGGGGGCTGGATTTATCTGGTCGAGATGTCTATTTGAACGTCGCAGGTGGCCTGCGAATCGGTGAACCTGCTGCGGACTTGGCCGTTGCTGCGGCGATTGTATCCTCGTTGACCGGTATTGCGGTGCCAGCGCGGACAGTCGTTTTCGGCGAGGTTGGCCTGTCTGGCGAGGTTCGCGCGGTTGGACGCCCTGATGCGCGCTTGAAAGAGGCCGGAAAACTTGGCTTCACCCGCGCCATAGCGCCACAAGGCCGGGCCGGAAAAGAGAGTAAGACGGATGATATTACGATCAACGCCATCAGTGATGTATCGCAATTGATCCGTGATTTGGAATCGTCCAGCGATGGACCAATTCGCATTCTGGACGCAGACGCCCGACGGTAGTACCTAACGGTGTTTGGTTTTAACGGGTACATGAAACTTTTTTCCCATCCCTCTTTCACCAGATGAAAGATTGGATCGGGCGGAGGCCTTGAATGGACAGCCTTCCCTTCACCACGACCGACATGGTGGTTCTGGGCAGCATCGCGCTGTTTGGACTATTGGCGGCCTATTGGGGATTTGTTGGTTTGGTAACTGGCATTGGTGCCTGGGTTGGCGCACTGACAGTTACGGTCCTTGGATATCCCCACGCGCAAGCCTTTGCCCGAGAACAAATCTCTCAGGAATTGTTTGCAGATATCGCTGCGGGGGCCGCCCTCTTCGCGGGCTCACTGGTAATCCTGATGATTTTAAGCTCCATTCTGTCCCATGTGGCAAAAGAAAGTCCTTTAGGATCGGTAAATCGCGCCTTGGGATTTGTCGCGGGGCTCGGTGTCGGCTATGTATTGGCCTGCATCGTCTTGCTGGGAGCCGTCCTGATTTTCAACGAATCCTCAATACCCCAAAGTGTGCGGGACAGCCGATCCTATACCCTGGTTCGGGTTGGAGGAGTCACGATCTTGGAAGCCCTGCCAAAAGATGTCGGTGGCTATATTCTGGAGAAGCTGGAAAAAGGACGTCAAACCGTAAACACGGTCGAAGATGTTCAACGCGTCATGCAGCCGCCAGTCGATAGCGGCAAGACCACTGGTGAGGCGGGATATTCGCCATCCCAAAACGATAGTTTGCAAAACGTAATCGACAGTTCGGCGAACCAATAGGATCC
>JARGPE010000195.1 GCA_029212835.1 Alphaproteobacteria bacterium
AAGAATGATCAACCCAACGCCAAGCGACTCAATGCCCCGCTTCTTCAGATAATCTGTCGCCCCATCTGGCAGAAAGGCTGTTTTTTCTTGTGTCTTTGCCACCATGTCTCACTCGCTCTGTGTCGTCATTAATTGGTAGATTTATATGTGCCTAAAACTTGTGCAATGCGTCTCATGGCCTCGTCGACCGTCTTTGGGTCATGCACCAATGCGATGCGGAGAGAGTCATCCCCAGGGCTTTCACCGGTCTCAGGGTCCGGCCTCGCCATATAACGACCTGGCATGACCTTTATCCCGGCATGCTGCCACAGCAGGCGCGTCGCGGTTTCTCCGTCGCCGACACTAGCTTTGGTGTTAAGCCACAGGAAGAACCCGGCCTCTGGTCGACGGAACCCTTCCAATGCGCCCAGATGATAGTCTGCAATTTCGACCAAATTGAGGTAATGGGCGCGATTGGCGATCACATGGCTCTCATCCTGCCACAATGCTTCCCCAGCTGCCATCAGAGGGCCTGGCACTTGGGCTCCGCCATAGCTGCGTAGTATCAACAGCGGCTCAATCAGGGCTGGATCCCCTGCTACAAAGCCAACCCGCAATCCGGGGGAGCCGGAGCGTTTTGACAGGGAATTGAAGACCAGTAGGTTATCCAACGTTCCACCCAGATCTTGGGCAGCATCATATCCACCGGCGGGTGGGGTATCGAACCAAATCTCTGAATAGCACTCATCCACGGCCAGCACGAAATCATGTTTGCGCGCCAGGGCCAGCATTTCGGTCAGCGCCGCCCGTGTGGCTACCGCGCCGGTTGGATTGCCGGGCGTGCAGAAATAACAGATCGCGGCACGATCCAGCACATCCTTGGGCAGGGCCGCGTAGTTCGGTACATAACTGTTTTCAGCGACAGTATCGACCAGGACCGCCTCAGCCCCGCCGACAATAGCACCGCCAAAATAGACGTGATACATCGGATTGGGGACCAGAACGGTAGGTGTGATTGACGGATCACCCAATCGGTCCCGCTTGCGCAGGATTGCCATCAATGCTGCCTGGAATAAGCCTTCGCGTGAACCGCACAGGGCCGATACCTGTACTGTGGCATCAACAGTATTGGCCTGCAGGTTATAGCGACGCTCCAGCCATCGGGCGACGGCCTCCCGATAACCAATAGACCCAGCTGGAGGCGGATATTTGCCAAACAGGGCTGACGTGTTCGTGATGGTTTCCGCAACCAGTGCGGGCACGGCAGCTTGAGGCTCACCCACTTGCATGAAGACAGGCGTCTGGGCCGGTGCCAGGCCGGTCAGCAATTCGTCTATGCGACGAAATGGGAAATTCTTTAACAGGTCAAGCCGATGCTCGGCCATTTTTACAATCCGTAATGCTGTTTGTGTCCTTGAGCTATCTTGCGCACGCCAATGGCCCGGTATTCTCAAGCCCTAGAAGCAATATGCGCGCCAACCCACGTATAGAGTAGGTTATACTAGATATTGAGAAAATTAACAGCGCTTGTTCGCGGAAAGGTCCCGAGCAAAAAAAAGCCCCCGAAGAGCGAACTCCTCGGGGGATAAGGTTTGCGGGGTGGAAACAGTGTGGTGTGGGTTGTTTCCTTGTTTTGCTCTGGCCTCTTACTTAGAGGTCGAACCCGCACCAAATTCAGGATAGGCCTCCATGCCCAGGTCTGCCTTGTCGAGACCCAGCATTTCTTCCTCTTCAGAAACCCGGACACCGACTGTTAGCTTCAGTATGGTCCAGAGGATCATGCTGACGATGAAGACGAACGCGCCAACTGCAACGATACCGGTCAACTGATGGCCGATGGTCGCATCACCGTTAGAGATAACCACAGCGATCGTGCCCCAGATACCGCACAACAGGTGTACAGGAATGGCGCCGACGACGTCGTCAATCTTCAGTTTGTCGATCATTGGTACCGCGAAGACCACGATGATGCCGCCGATGGCACCGACAAGGATTGCAATCCCTGGGGTTGGCGCCAAAGGTTCTGCCGTGATCGAGACGAGACCAGCCAATGCACCGTTTAAGGCCATGGTCAGATCGATCTTCTTGTAGAGGATCTGAGTCAGGACCATCGCAACCACACAGCCCGCAGCAGCGGCCAAGTTGGTGTTGATGTAGATCGTGCCGATGGCAGCGACATCGTCTGGCGTACCCATGGCAAGCTGAGAACCGCCGTTGAAGCCGAACCAACCCAACCACAGGACGAAGGTGCCCAAGGTTGCCAAAGGCAGGTTTGAACCGGGCATTGGATGTCCACCTTCGCCATATCGCCCTTTACGAGCACCGATGACAATGGCACCAGCCAAAGCAGCCCAACCACCGACAGAGTGCACAATTGTGGACCCTGCGAAGTCGAGGAAGCCAAGTTCGCTGAGCCAGCCGCCACCCCAAGACCAGGAACCCTGGATTGGGTAGATCACAGCGGTTAAAATCGCGGTGAAAAGGAAGAACGGCCACAATTTGGCGCGTTCAGCGACGGTCCCAGAAACGATGGAAGCGGTTGTTGCAACGAAGACCATCTGGAAGAACCAGTCGGACCCAGCTGAGTAACCGTCTTCAACATTAACCGGACCGGCGCTCCATGTGGTGAAAGATCCGAAATATCCGCCATCAACGCCGATATACATCAGGTTATAGCCCACAATATAGAACATAATGCCGGCGATTGAGTAGATGCCGATATTTTTCAAGCACTGAGTGGCGGTGTTCTTGGAGCGAACCAGGCCGGCTTCTAACATGGCGAAGCCAGCGGCCATCCACATAACCAGAAAGCCATGCAGCAAGAACGACAAGGTGTTGAAAATATAGCTCGTTTCCGGAGCTGTCTCTGCCATTGCAGGCATTGCGACCAGCGAAATCGCTGCGACGCCTGTGCCAACAAGGGCGATGCGTTTAATTGATGCGGTCATCATCGAATTATCTCCCCTTAAAGCGCGTCGGCATCGGTCTCGCCGGTGCGAATGCGCACGGCTTGAGCGACGTCGAGGACGAAGATTTTGCCGTCGCCAATTCGGCCGGTATTTCCAGCCTTCTGAATTGCTTCGACGGTTTGGTCGGCCAGGTCAGATGGCACAACCACTTCGATTTTGACTTTTGGCAGGAAGTTCACGGAATATTCGGCCCCGCGATATACTTCAGTCTGCCCCTTTTGACGACCGAAGCCTTTGACTTCGGTTGCGGTTAACCCTTGTACACCAAGTCCGGTCAGTGCTTCGCGCACATCGTCCAGCTTGAAGGGTTTGATGATCGCCATGATCAGTTTCATAGATTTCCCCGAGGGCTCCCTCTCTATTGAAGCGACATTGCTCCCACTTACGCGCTGCTGCAGTGTTCCGGCACGTCCGAATGGGCCTGCGACCCCCCGGTCAACTCACCCATGGTTCACCTGCGCAAACCCTGCAAAACGCATAAGGCTCACCCCAGCAATAACAAGATGCGTGCCAAACCGTCATGATTCTGAAATATTGTTTTTTATCAGAGGATTAGTTGAAATCCCTTTGCTGCGCGCTTGTATTTTAATGCCTTTTTCATGCCCAATTTATAGCCGAATTTAAATTTTGCACAATTTTTGTGCAAAAGAATGCGGCAATCGAGCACTGGACTTCCTGGTTGGATGGCGCAACCTTTAGACAGAAAGTTTGGTATGGTTGATAAAGGGAATTCCAATGGCAAATGATCGCGTGGATGTTGCTTTCGCAGGCGGCGGTATGGTCGGACTGACGCTGGCAATCGCTTTGGCGCGTGCAGGTATAACCGTTGCCGTCGTGGACCGTGAAACGCCTAAATCCGTGCTGAACTTGGCCTATGATGGTCGCGCATCGGCTATTGCCTTGGGATCCAAACGGGTGCTGGAGTCGGCGGGTATATGGCAGGATATGGCCTCTGAAGCATCTCCGATCTGGGATATTCGCGTTGCTGACGGGCATCCGCTGCGGGGCGTGTCGCCATTATTTCTGCATTATGATCATTCGGATGTAGGAGAAGACCCTTTTGGATGGATCATTGAAAACCGTATCACGCGCAAGGCCTTGCAGAAGGTTGCAGCAACTACAAATGGGCTGACTCTGATCGCACCCGCTGCAGTGGCGCGCATTGATCGGGATGCTGATAGTGCCACTGTTGTATTAGAGGATGGTCAGGAAATTGTCGCATCCTTGGCCATCGCGGCGGATGGAAAGTTTTCCAACCGTCGACAAGAAGCTGGGATCAAAACCAGCGGCTGGAGCTATGATCAGGTTTCCATGGTGGCAACTGTGCGCCATGAGCGATCCCATGGTGGTGTCGCGGTGGAGCTATTCCTGCCCGGTGGACCGTTTGCAATGCTGCCGATGACGGAAAACCGATGCAACATTGTCTGGTCGGAACAAAAGGACCGTGCAGAGCGGTTCATGGCGATGGATGATGACGGGTTCCTGGAGGAATTGCGGTTGCGGTTCGGTGATTGGTTGGGTGAATTAGAATTGGTTGGTCCCCGCTTCTCCTATCCGCTCAGCCTGTTGCAGGCGGAACGTTATACCGATTCAAGATTTGCACTGATCGGGGACGCCGCCCATGCGATCCATCCCATCGCGGGGCAGGGGCTGAACATGGGCCTGCGTGATGTCGCCGCCTTGGCAGAGGCGATTGTCGATAGTCATCGGCTTGGCCTCGATATTGGCAGTGCAGCCACTTTGCGGGCGTACGAGCGACGTCGGCGATTTGATAATGTTTTGTTGTCTGTGGTGACGGATGGATTGGTTCGATTGTTTTCCAATGATGCGCCGCCTTTACGGGCGGTGCGTGATTTGGGGTTGGCGGCGGTTAACCGATTGCCCCCTGCAAAGGACTTCCTGATGCGCCATGCCATGGGGGTTGTGGGTGATCTCCCCCGGATGGTTCGCGGAGAATCGCTCTAGTCTGATCTTACTCTCAAGAGGCTATTTAGAAACAGGGACAAGCGCTTTGGGGAAGAAAACTTTCGTTTCAACAAAATTATCAGCGCAATTGCGTATAAAGAATCTAGCACCGATCAGGCCGCAGAGTTTTTGGACAAGGGGCAGGCCTATACCCATCCCCTCCTCTGAGCGTGTATAAATATTATCATCGTACCCTATCTCTTTATAGTCGCAGTCCGGTGTTAGTTCGACTTCTGTTGAGCCTGAATTTTTCGTAGAGAATACGATTTGCCCGAGGGCGTCTTGTTCGAGGCAGACTGATACTTCTCCTTCATTTTGGCAGAACTTGATGGAATTAGAAATTATTTCCAGGATGATTTGCTCTGTCTGAGTTATATCATTCAGAATGTTTACCGGTGAAGGTGGCACTGTCAGAGTCAGATTGACCTTTTTTACCAGAGTTTCGCTCCGCAACAATTCCGTGCAAAACTGGATCAGTTGCACAAGGTCAAATTCCTCTTCTTCGAGTTCCAGAGACCCACTCTGCACAAGTTTAAGCACACGATCCACAAGGGAGAGGAGGCGATGCCCGGACTTTGAAATTTCTCCCGCATAAGATTTGTAGGCATCGTTCTGGATCGGTCCCAATAGTTCGGCATTGATGACATCAGAAAACCCAATGATTGCATTGAGCGGTGTTCGTAATTCATGACTCATCAAAGCCAAAAATTGTTGTTTTGCAATGCTGCCTGCTCTCTCCATGTGTTGTGATTTCTCTTGGTTGCTTGTGATTGTGTCTGCTTGTTCCTGTGTCACGGATAACATCTGGATCTGGTCCTGAACGATGGCTGCAAGATCTTCCAGGGTTTTCAAATCCTCTGCGGTGAATTCTGTGCGCGGCTTGTCATCAGCAATGCAGAAGCTGCCGATTGCTGCATTGTCGACGATAATTGGGATTCCTGCGTAGAAATGGATGTAAGGATAGCCGGTAACGAGTGCATTGTCACAGAACCGTGGATCCTTCGTGGCATCCAAAACGATCAAAGGGCGCCTTTTGGCAATTCCATGGGCACAAAACGAGACGTCCTTGCCAGTTTCTTTGACATTTATTCCACGCACGGATTTCAGCCATTGGCGTTCTTTGCCAACAAGAGAGATAAAGGACATTTTTGTGGAAAAATGGCGGCTGGCCAGCCTGGTCAGCCGGTCATATTCAATCTCATTATTATTATCTATAATATTTAAACTGTGGAGGACTTCTAAGCGGTAGTCCTCGTTAATTGGAACTGGGACGGAACGGGTATCAGAGTTCTGCATCTTGGTCTGTCTTGGTCTGCTTTTGTTAAAATACCGGGATCGTGCACCCAATATGATCGGCGAATTATTAGTCTTTAAATATTAAAAAATTATAAATTGATCCAGGGCGCTCCACAGGTTCAGCTAAAGTACTTCCTATTGTAAGTCTGTGAAATTCAATGCAATTATAGAGTGTTTCCAGGTCTCACAAAGGATCCTGATCGTTTTGCCTTGATTGAGTTAAGTGTAAGATGTGAATGGACAAGGCTTCTTTTGCTTTTTTTGAGGGAATTTTCTTTGTCAGTAACATTGATTGGCTATCGCTATAGCGTATACAGTTGGATCGCCCGATTGGTCTTAACCGAAAAGGGTGTTGATTATGATTGGCAGGAGATTGACCCTTTTGTGACGGATGTGCCTGCCAGATTTCTGGCGCTGAACCCATTCAAGCGGGTGCCTGTATTATTGCAGGGTGATCTGAGTCTATATGAGACCGTGGCAATCACCCGTTATGTGGATGAGGCGTTCGAAGGCCCCTCTCTGCAGCCGGACAATCCGGTCAACCGCGCCCGGCAGTCTCAGATACTCTCCATCATCGACAGCGACGCCTATTGGCCCCTGGTGCGTCAGGTGTTTGCTCAGGGATTTTTTGCGCCTCAATTCGGGGAAACGGTCGATCAGGAGGAATTGGCGGCAGGGCTTGGGGCTGCGCCTGCTATCGTGCAGGCTCCGGCTGTGTTGAAGACTGGGCAGGGTTGGATATTAGGGCCGACACTTACCCTGGCTGATATTCATCTGTACCCCATATTGGCGTATTTCGCGATGGTACCTGAGGGAGCAGAAATATTGGGACAATTTCCAAGTTTGGAGCTTTGGCGGCAGAATATGGCTGCACGGCCTTCTGTCCTTGCCACGCACCCTAAATTCTAAGGATCGCGACTCAGGCCCTTTGAGTCTAAGGCATTCAGATAAGCCTGCCAGCGCTCGTCATATTCAACGCCCAATTCATAGAGATACTGCCAGCTATAGAGGCCGGTATCATGCATGTCATCAAACAGAATGCGCATCGCATAATTGCCAACCGGTTCCAGTTTCATAATGCCGACATGCCGCCGTCCCGGCACCAATTGTTTCTGACTGGCAGAATGGCCCTGGACTTCGGCAGAGGGGCTTTCCACACGCAGATATTCTGCCGGGTAGGAAAACCGAACCCCATCGTCGAATTGAACCTCCAGGCGTTTTTCCGCCTTGATGTGCTTCACTTCTGTGGGCCAGGCTTTGGTGGAGAAGCGGTCCTTGGCGTCGTCCATCTCGGAACCGAGGGTCATTTCGCCTTAATCTCCCGCGCT
>JARGPE010000196.1 GCA_029212835.1 Alphaproteobacteria bacterium
ATGTCGAAAATCGCTTCAAAATCGCCGCGCTGCATTGGCAGGATGCGGGCCAGGGCCTTGCGGCGACCGGCTTCATCATTCGCCAAGATCATTTCACGCACGGCAAGAATACGGTCGCCTTCAAAGAACATATGCTCCGTCCGACACAGGCCGATGCCTTCCGCCCCAAAGCCGCGCGCGGTCGCAACATCTTCCGGCGTTTCTGCATTCGCGCGAATTGCCATACGGCGATGGCTGTCGGCCCATTCCATGATGCGTGCAAAATCGCCCGACAGTTCAGGCTGAACCGTCGGCACACGGCCTTTCATGATTTCCCCGGTCGACCCGTCAATGGTGATCCAGTCGCCTGCAGCAACGGTAACATCGCGCACACTGAATCGTCCGGACTTGTAGTCGATGCGAATATCACCAGCACCAGCAACACAAGCACGCCCCATGCCTCGGGCGACCACAGCCGCGTGGCTGGTCATGCCGCCACGTGTGGTCAGAATGCCTTCGGCGGCATGCATACCGTGAATGTCTTCGGGTGAGGTTTCAATGCGAACCAACATCACCTTTTCGCCCAATTGGGCAAGTTTTTCGGCTTCATCGGCAGAGAAGACAACAATACCAGAAGCCGCCCCTGGAGAGGCTGGCAGGCCTTTTGCGATCACGTCTCGCTTTGCCTTCGGGTCCAGACGCGGATGCAGAATTTGATCCAGTGATTGCGGCTCTACACGCATCACGGCCTCTCGGCTATCGATCAGACCCTCTTCTACCATCTCACAGGCAATGCGGATTGCCGCAGCGCTGGTGCGTTTACCAGATCGGGTTTGCAACATATACAGCTTGCCCATCTGAACGGTGAACTCGATGTCCTGCATATCGTGATAATGGTTTTCCAGCAGGGTGCGCACTTCACACAATTGTTGGAAAACTTCCGGCATGACCTCTTCCATCGCGGGCAGATCGGACCCATGAGCCTTCTTGCCGGCAATCGTCAAATGCTGGGGCGTGCGAATGCCGGCCACGACATCTTCGCCCTGAGCGTTGACCAGATATTCACCATAGAACAGATTTTCACCCGTCGATGGGTTACGGGTAAAGGCAACACCGGTGGCACAGGTATTGCCCATATTGCCAAACACCATAGCCTGCACATTAACCGCAGTGCCCCATTCTTCAGGGATATCATGCAGGCGGCGATAGGTGATTGCGCGGGGCGTCTGCCAGGAATTGAAAACGGCCCCAATTGCGCCCCACAGCTGTTCTTTCGGATCCTGGGGGAAAGGTTTGCCCAAGTGATCGGCCACCAACTTTTTGTAGCGCTCAATCAAGGTCGTCAGATGATCGGCGGTCAAGTCGGTATCGGAGACGGCGCCGGTCTCATCCTTGATGTCTTCCAACGCTTCTTCAAAATGGTAATGTTCTACATCCAGTACGACATTGCCGTACATCTGGATAAAGCGACGATAGCTGTCCATAGCGAAGCGTCGGTCGCCAGATTGTTGGGCCAGACCTTCGACTGTTTCGTCATTCAGGCCCAGATTAAGAACTGTGTCCATCATGCCCGGCATTGAGGCACGCGCACCGGATCGGACCGAAACAAGCAATGGATTTTTCACATCGCCAAACTTGGACCCAACGATCTCTTCAACGGCAACCAATGCCTTTTCAGCCTCTGCCTCCAGGTCAGCCGGATAGGTTTTGCCATTGGCATAATAATGAGTGCAGACCTCGGTTGAAATGGTGAAACCCGGTGGCACCGGCAGGCCGATATTCGACATTTCTGCCAGATTGGCGCCCTTGCCCCCCAAAAGATTGCGCATATCCCGCGCGCCTTCAGCTTTACCGTTACCAAAACCATAGACCCATTTGGTCATTGTATCGTCCAACCCTTTTTGTTTGGTGTGTGCCCAATGGGGCGATGCTGTCCGACTGTATCCTGCTTACCTAAATTTTTCGCCCAATCAACGTGAAGCACATGGGCACTTGCTGGTTATGTCCATCATAGATGTCATATTCAACCTCTCGGTTGGAATGAGGATATTCCTTAAATTGTGCAATTTGCAGACCAGCCGCAATGCAACCATTCAAAACATCCCCAATTGTATGCGGGAACCAATAGGATTCTGAAACCGCATCCACCTGCTCTCCCTCATAAACTATGGCTGCCGTATCCACATAGGGGTCCTTGCGGAAGTAGGAATTTGCCACTTCAAAGGGCTTATCAGAGGTTGGCTCAAACATATCCAGGATAGGGTGTGTCTCATAGATCACAAGATGCCCACCAGGGGCAAGCAACCCCGCCACAACCTCAAAGAACCGCGGCAAATCCGGCATCCAATTCAAGACACCAATGGTGATCAATGCGATGTCAAATTGTTGCGCCAGATTGGACGGCAAATCATAAACATCGGCACAGAGGAATTCGAAATCGGTTTTCGCGATTTGATTCAACTCTTCTGCCTGGGCGATAAACGCTTGGGACTGATCCAATCCCAGGGCTCGTGTGACACCATGGCTGCGCAGCGACAGAACTTCTCGACCATTGTTGCAGCATACTTGAACGACAGAGCGTCCTTCAATTCCAACATCCTTCAGGCAGGCTGTCAGCGTTTCGTCAAAAGTTGAAAAACCAGGCGTGGCAAAACCTTCAACCAACCGCTGCCATTCCTTGCTGTTCTTATGATGCGGGGCAGAGGCATTCCAGGCCAATTTGTTAGCCTGGGTCACGTCCGACATTTTCAGATCGCTCCGCACCATCACGGCCTCAACCCTCTATCTGTCCGAAATCGGCCAGAGTGCCCATGACGCTGCGGATGCGTGCCAGCAGCAACAGGCGGTTACGGCGCAGGTCAGCCTCATCGGCGTTAACA
This sequence comes from Alphaproteobacteria bacterium, assembly GCA_029212835.1. Classification (GTDB taxonomy): domain Bacteria; phylum Pseudomonadota; class Alphaproteobacteria; order UBA8366; family Aestuariispiraceae; genus Pacificispira. The sequence goes on from JARGPE010000196.1 coordinate 2,859, forward strand.
ATCACGGCCTCAAAAAAAGCATCGACAGGTTGGCGCAACCCAGCCAGGTCAGCCATGGCCCCTGCAAAGTCTTCCGTTTCGACACAGGCTTTAACCTTGCTCTCAGCAGCATCCAAAGCAGCCGCCAATGCCGTTTCTTCTGACGTAACAAACAGTGCTGAATCCGGCTTGCCGGAATAGGTCGTACTGTCCTTCTTTTCCTCGGCCCGCAGGATGTTTGCCGCCCGACGATAGGCCGTCAGCAGGTTCGCGCCGTCTTCGCTTTCCAGAAAGGCCTTCAGCGCATGAACCCGCGCGACAAGGCGCACCAGATCATCCTCATCCCCCAGCGCAAACAGCGCCTGGATCAGGCTGTGCGACACGCCCTCATCCTTCAAATGCACCCGCAAGCGATCGGCGAAGAAGGAGAGCAGGTCCGCTGTAATCTTTGGCAGATCCTTGATATTGACAGAAACGCTGCCCTGCTCTCCATACAGGCCAGCGCTTTCCGCGATGACATGGGTCAGGGGCAGGCGCACCCCATTTTCCAACACCATGCGGATCACACCCAGCGCAGCACGGCGCAGAGCAAAAGGATCCTTCGATCCTGTTGGCTTTTCATCGATCAGCCAGAACCCAACCAGCGTATCAAGCTTTTCTGCCAGCGCGACAGCGACGGATAAGGGCGCGGTTGGACAGGCATCATTCGGCCCGGCAGGTGAATAATGCTGGGCAATCGCATCAGCCACGGCAGGTTTCTCATTCTGGGCCAGCGCGTAATAGCGCCCCATGATTCCCTGCAATTCCGGGAATTCACCAACCATTTCAGTTGTCAGATCCGCCTTAGCCAGCTTTGCGGCACGGCGCGCATCGTTGCTGACACAGCCAGGAATATATTGGGACAGAACATCTGCCTGATTGGTCAGACGCTCGACGCGCTCGGCCACAGTTCCCAGCTTGGCATGGAACACGACCTTTTTCAGGTCTTCAACGCGGTCTTCCAATTTGGTGGCGCGGTCCTGGTCCCAGAAGAATTTGGCATCAGCCAGACGGGCGCGCAGGACGCGTTCATTCCCAGCGACGATCTTTGCCCCCCCATCGGCGGCCTTCATATTAGCAACCACCGCAAACCGTGGGGCCAGACTGCCATCGGGCCGGATCAGAGAGAAATACTTCTGGTGTGCCCGCATGGAGGTCGACAGCGCCTCTGCCGGGACATCCATGAATTCATCGTCGATCTTGCCGATCAGCACATCTGGATATTCGACCAGATTGGTGACTTCCTCCAACAGCGTCGGATCGTCCTTGACCGTCAGCCCCTCACGATCCGCAACCTCGCGTAGCCCGTCAGCAATCGCCTGTTTGCGCTCTTCCGGGTCCAGTACGACATGGGCCTCGCGAAGTTTGGCAATATAATCGCTAAAATTCAGAACCGTGAAGGGTTCCGGCGACAGGAAGCGATGGCCGGATGATGTGTTTGAAAAGGCAACAGCCGCACCGCCCAGATCAAAATCCCCTGCCAAAGCAGCGCCATCAAACACGGCGAGAATACGATGCAGGGGGCGTACCCAGCGGAAGCTTTGCGCGGCGAACCGCATGCTTTTCGGCCAGGGTAAAGCGCGGATTGCAGCCTCAATCAGACCGGGCAGCACATCAGCGCTGGCTCCACCCTTTTTCTCGACAACAGCGATCCAGACCGGGCCTTTGGGCGTATCCTGCTGTTCGCATTGATCCAGGCTATCCAGCCCGGCGGAGCGCAGGAAGCCCTGAACGGCTTGGTCAGGCGCACCGACTTTTGGGCCTTTTTTCTCTTCCCGCAGATCGGGTTGGTGGGTCGGCAAGCCTTCGACGACCAGCGTTAAGCGGCGCGGGGTCCAGTAGATCCGGGTCTCGTCAAATGTTAGATTGGCCTTTGTCAGCCCATCCGTGACCAGACGCTGTAAATCGCCCGCAGCCTGACGCTGCATGCGGGCTGGAATTTCCTCACTGAAAAGCTCAATCAGAAGCTCAGCCATGCCGGCGCTCCTGCGCGTGCGCATCATTCGCCGCCTGGAACAACGGCAAGGCGCGATAGCCAGAACCTGACCCTCCGCCAGTCAGCGGCAGAGCGTGTTGTCGCCCGGACAGACGCAGGACATTTTCCATTACATCGGCTTCAGTCGGGGCAGATTTCATCTTCATATCATCGCTCATTCGGGTAACTCCCCTTGGCTTTTCAGCCAGGCTTCGGCGCAGGCCTTTGCCAGGGCGCGGACTCGACCGATATAGGCTTGGCGTTCAGTGACCGAAATCACGCCACGCGCATCCAACAAGTTAAACAAGTGGCTGGCCTTCAGGCATTGGTCATAGGCAGGCAGTGCCACGCCACCGGCGATCAAACGGCCACATTCATCCTCTGCATCCTGAAAATGACGCAGGATCATATCCGTGTCCGCCAATTCGAAGTTATGCTTGGAATATTCGACTTCCGCCTGATGATAGACATCGCGGTAGGTCATCGTGTCGTTAAAGCGCAGGTCATAGATATTCTCAACGCCCTGGACATACATCGCCAAGCGTTCCAACCCATAGGTCAATTCAGTAGAGACCGGGTTGCAGTCAAAGCCGCCGACCTGTTGGAAATAGGTGAACTGGCTGACTTCCATTCCGTCGCACCAGACTTCCCAACCCAGTCCCCAGGCCCCAAGCGTCGGGCTTTCCCAGTCATCCTCAACGAAGCGAATGTCATGTTCCAACGGATCAATACCAATCGCCTTCAGGGAGCCGAGATACAGGTCCTGGCTGTTCGCCGGGGACGGCTTCATGATCACCTGATACTGATAATAATGCTGTAACCGGTTGGGATTCTCACCATAGCGGCCATCGGTCGGCCGGCGCGACGGCTGCACATAGGCAGCTTTCCAGGGCTTGGACCCCAAAGATCGCAAGGTGGTCGCCCAATGGAATGTGCCTGCACCGACCTCCATGTCATAGGGCTGCAGAATAACGCAACCCTGCTTGGACCAATATTGGTGCAGCGTCAGAATGATATCTTGAAAACTGGCGCCGGTGCGCTGTGATTGGCTCATAGATCCGCCGGGACTCGTGAATGGGGTTCGATTACGTCTGATCCTGTCGATGCCGCCGGTTCGCGGTGCGGCGCACAATAACGACGCGACTGTCCTGAATCAACGCCGGTTTTCGGGGAAATTACACGCCTGCGACAAAATGAAGACATTCTGTCGCCCAAGATAAAATTCAGTAGACCCGCGGCGCCTCGTAACAGGTTTGTAATCGCCCAATATTCTCGGCCAGCAAGGCCAATTGAAACTTATAGAGATACGATTTTGCAGAAACGTCCTTAAACTGAACAATCGCGTATCTACCGAAGAAAAAATCTGCAATCAGCTGATTATATATATTGTCGGTCCAGGCTATATATTCAGGATTCACCGCCCGAGTCTTCTCGTTAAAGACTTCTGGGGATTTACCGAAGCGGTCCTCATACATATGCGCAGTACGGGCAAAGAACAGGGCGGATCGCTTATTGGGCAGAACCGCAAAGAAGTGACGGCGTGTCTCCCCCCCATCAATCGTCACATCAAATGCCATCGGTTTGGTTGGCTCATTGATATCGTTGCCATGACCAAAGATCACACGAGGATTGGTATTGTCGCTGTCACACAGGAAAAACAGAAATGCCTGTCCATCCTCAGAGGCCAAACGCACTCCCATCAAATGGCTTCCATCCAGCGGGTCTTTGCCATCAACCGGCACAATAATCTTTTGGTTCTGAGCCAGTGCCGGCGAATACACAGGTAAAAGCAGCCCGGAAAGCCCAGCCATCATGCAAAACAACAGATAGAATAGTCGTCCCCGTATCCTCATGCGCGTTAGTTTATCAAGACGTTGCATCCTGGGAAAGCGGGCAGAGCATCCTATATTGCAAATACACTCATGGGGCAGGGTTTACCGATTGGCCCCGGCGGTCTATGTCTGCCCCGAGAAAACTTAAATCTAATGCCAGGAAGGAATTGTTTTATGACGACCCGTAAAATCCGTGCTCTTCGCTCTATTGCCCTCGCCGTTGGCTTGTCGCTCAGCGCCTCCGCCGGTGCCAGTGCTGCATCTGACCCTGAAAACACGCTGCTGATCGATATGGACTATGGCCAAATCGTCATCGAGATGCGCCCGGACCTGGCCCCGAAGCATGTCGAACGAATCAAGCAATTGGCCCGTGAAGGGTTCTATGATGGTGTCGTCTTTCACCGCGTGATCGAAGGCTTCATGGCCCAAACAGGTGACCCGACCGGCACAGGCATGGGCGGATCGACCTATCCTGACCTAGACGCTGAATTCACCAATACGCCCTTTACCCGTGGCACCATCGGCATGGCCCGCACCAGCGATCCAAACACCGCCAACAGCCAATGGTTCATCTGTTTTGATGATTGTTCTTTCCTGAATGGCCAGTACACGGTCTGGGGCAAAGTAGTCGAAGGCATGGACGTGGTTGACAAAATCAAGCGCGGATCAGGCCAAAGCGGCAAAGTGAACGATCCAGATGCAATGCTGAAAGTGCAGGTTGCCGCAGACGCGAAGTAAACTGGATCACTGCCAGAAGACCAAATGATTGCATTCGGGCCGGCTTTCCGTTTATAGTAAGGAGTGTTGAGGGCAGAACGTCTTCAAAAGCCGGTCCGAAGACCGTTTTA
>JARGPE010000197.1 GCA_029212835.1 Alphaproteobacteria bacterium
AGGGATTCCGTAAAACCTGCCCGGTCTTTTTCAATCTTATGCAATACATGCCTCAACGCCGATGGGCGGCCATCATGTTTGCCGCTCCATAGCACAATTTCGATAATGATCGGAGCCAGATCCCTGCCCTTTTGGGTCAGGGTATAGAGATAGCTGCGTCTGTTTTCAGCATCCTGTTCTTTCTCGATAATGCCCTCTGATTCCAGATGCTTCAGGCGATCCGCCAATATGTTGGTGGATATCCCCTCCTCTATTTTTTGTAATTCCCCATAAGTCTTTTTGCCCTTCAAGAGCATTTCCCGAATGACCAGCAAGGTCCATCGGTCCCCGAAGGTGTCGAGGCCGAAGGCGATGGGGCAGCCGCTGTCGCGGAGAGATTTTTTGTCGTTCATGGGCTGAGTGTATTTATTCCACTTGCAAAACACAAGTTAATATGAGAATTCTAATTCACTTGCAAAACGCAAGTTATAAATTGAAAGAGAGGACCAAATGACGACCGACCCTCTGGGCAACATCCATCCACCGATGGCCATGACCCGTCGCAACACAATAACCCTATTGGCAACGGCAATCGCTGGAGGCCTGACCTATTTAACCAGCCCAACCCACGCAACAGCCAACGACCTGACCGCACTTCAACTCGCAAAGGATACAACAATGACACCCAAGGCATTCGTTTATACGGAAGTGCAAGTCTCCGTCCCGTTTGATCAGGCCCCCTGGCATGAAATCAATAAGACGATCCAACAACAGCCGGGCTTCCTGAACAAAACATGGTTGTCCGGTGTGAAGACAAATTCACTGGGTGGCGTCTATGCCTTTGACAGCATCGAAAATGCCACCGAGTTTGTTACTGGATATTTCCCACGAGAAGCCGCCTCTTTCGGATCTGCTCATAACACTCGTGTTTTCGATGCAGAGATCGTCCGAGAAGCCAGCCTGGGGTTAAATTCTCCCCATTTCGGGATTGTGCCAAAACAAAAGCCCGGCGCCTTTGTCTATACGGAGGTTCAGATCAATGTGCCGTTTGAAAAGGCCCCTTGGCGGGATCGCAATCCAATTCTGGCGCAACAGCCCGGATTGATCGCGAAAACCTGGTTCAGCGGTGTTAAGACGAATACATTAGGCGGCCTGGATGCCTTTGACTCATTGGAAAACGCGACCACCTTCGCATTGCAGGACTTCCCCAAAGCGGCGCAAAAGATGAATTCGGCCTTCTACACCAGAATCTTTGATGCAACCGTCACCGAAACGGCCAGTCGAGAAATGCACTCTCCCTACTATGTCTGACCCCCCAAAACAGGCGCACCTATCCGAAGAAAGCGTCGCCCATTTGGCGGCGCTTTTTTTAACCGATCTACGATATCTGTGTACTATGGAGTAGATTACTAACCATTCAACACATCACATATCCCATACCGGTAAAACAATGATTGGAGCTTTTTCGAATGCTCATGTTTAAGCTCTTGCCCAAACTTTGCGGCATTTTCCTCTTTGTACTTTTCCTCATTCCCTTAGGACAAAGTGAGGCTCATGACATTATCGATATTGATACATCGGCCCTCTCTGGCGTCTATGAATTGAAAGAAGTTACTGCCGCTGGCGTTTATTCTTCCGGCGAGGAAGCAGAGGCTCAGGACTTTGTGGGACATTTCCTGACGATCCACGGGGATCATGTTGTTCTGCCAACCGCAGAGCTGTGCCACATCAATTCCATGGAACGCCGGACCCTCAAAAATGACCGTGATAGCTTTGGCACAGCAGGAGGCTCTTGGTCAGAGGTCGGTCTGAAAAAGACGTCAGACTATGGCTATGACGTAACAGAACTGTCCTTCGACTGCAGCGGCCCGTTCAGCACAATGATCGCGCAGCCAGAATCCGGCACCTATCTGCTGTCATATTGGGGAGTATATCATATTCTGGGACGGGAATAGCGTGCCCTGATCAGGCCAAAGCCTGGCTTAGAACATCAAATACAATCCGAATACGGCGGTTGGTGCGCAGTTCGCGATGCGCGACCAGCCAGATTGGCACCTTGATCGGCGCGATGCTGGGAAAGGCCCGCTCAATTCCTTCTATTGGATCCGCAAGATCCTCTGGTATCAGGCCGACCCCTAGCCCGTTTTGCACCATGGACCATGTTACGGCTTCATTCTGTGACGTGATGCGAAACGCCCCCTCCGCCGTCAAGGATGGCATATTCAGACCGGTTTGCAGCAATCTGTCGACCAGCACATTGGTTCGTTCGTAACCGATGAAATCAACGTGACCAAGATCATCCTGCGGACCGGGACGGCCGATATGATCCAGATAAGCCGATGTCGCATAAAGGCGCATGGAGACGGAGCGGATATACTTGGCAATTAGATCCGCTTGCGACGGTCGCACATGCCGAATGGCGATATCCGCCTCCCGATGCTTCAAATCCTGCACATCCGTTGAAGCGATGATTTCCACCGTGATTCCGGGGGCTGCCTGGCGCAGCTTTTTCAAGGCCGGTGGCAGCAGATTTGCTGCCAGCCCATCCGTTGCGGTGATACAGACATGACCTTCAACGCTTTGCGCATGACCAGACGCGATCAGAGAGATTTGCGCGGCCGCCTCCCCCATGGCCCGAACATGATCCAATAATTCTAAACCTGACGCTGTTAAAGTCAGCCGTCGGCCCGTCCGCTCAAACAGGACAACATCAAAATGCTGCTCCAGTGCCGCAACTTGTCTGCCCAATGTTGGTTGGGTCAGACCAAGCGCGCGGCTGGCCGCAGAAAACGACCCTTCCTGCGCCGTAACAAGAAAGGCACGAGCCAGATTCCAATCAAAGGAGACTGATTTCCAATTCATGCATTAATGCATACCATATGAACGGATTATCGCAATTCCCAATCTATTTTGCATGGAATATAACGCGGCATATTGGACGCTAATCAAAAGGGAATCCGGATATGACTTTGCTGGTTTTGGGCATTTTTCTTTGGATGGGCGCACATCTCTATAAACGTGTGCTTCCCGTACATAGGGTGGCCTTGATGGAAAACTGGGGCACCAAACGGTTTAAGATCGTTATCACCCTGGCCATTGTGATCAGCCTGATATGCATGATCATTGGCTATAGACAGACTGAGATAACCTATCTCTATGCGCTGCCGATTTGGGCTTGGCATTTGAATAATGCCATGATGCTCGTCGCCTTGTTCCTAATGGAAATCGGCAGAGTGCGCGGTGTTCTGCGCAGTAAAATCCGCCATCCAATGCTGACCGCGGTGTTGATTTGGGCATCGGCGCATCTTCTTGTGAATGGTGATCTGTCTTCTGTCATCCTGTTTGGGGGAATTGGTTTATGGGCGGTAATTGAGATCGCCTTGATCAACCGGATGGATGGCCCCTGGCAAAGACCAGAGCCGGGTAGCTGGTTCAATGATGCCAAGGTTCTGGCCATCGCTGCAATTGTCTATGTCGTGGTTGTAGGCATCCATTACGGTCTGGATCACCCTGTCATCGCAGCATTGTGGTGATCGTATCTATCCGCGATTCCGCAAGTGCTTATCCAATTCCTCAATGCGGGCTCCAGTCTTGCGAGCGAGAGCCTGAAATCCGGTTTAAACTAACTGGCCAGAACAAGGGTGCCGTAACGGTTGATTTCGGAAGTTATTTCGGCGATTAGCGTATCAAGGGCCGGATTTCGTGCTTTACGTGTGCGACGAACAACATAGGCCAGCTGTGGCGGCACCGGCAGATCGGTGTCAATAATCTCCATATCTGACGTGACATATCGCCCGTTCAGCAGCGCAATGCCTAACCCGGATAACACACCGGACCTGATGCCAGCCGCACTGGCACATTCAAAGACTGTCTCCAGCACTGTTCCGCTGTCTTGGCCGATATCAAAAGCCCAACGACGATAAAAGCAATCATCGTCGAAGGATAGAAACGGGATCGGCGCGTCCGGAGTTAGAACAAAATCAAGAGATTTAACCCAATGCAGACCCTCGCGCAGCAATACCGTATCGGTTGGCCGCACCTCATGATCAAATAGCTGCAATATGGCGGCATCCATTTCGCCCTGCTCCAACAGAGACCGCAGAACCAGACTCATGCGAACCTTGGTGCGCACGGTGACCTCTGGATGCAAACGCCGAAACCGCGCCAGAATGCGTGAGAGATCCGAACAAGCCATATCTTCGGTCATACCCAGCGTGATCCGGCCAGCAAGCGGCGACTTGGAAAAACTCAACAATGCTTCGTCATGCAAGCCCAGAATACGACCAGCATATTGCAACAGGTCTTCACCGCGGGCTGTAAAGGTTGGCGTCCCTGGTTTTCGGCTCAAAAGATCGCAATCCAGACCAGTTTCCAGCCGCTTGATCTTGTGACTGACGGCGGATTGAGACAGGCCAAGAGCCTCCGCCGCACGTGTGACACCGCCATGGTGACGGATGGCCCATAGAGCACGCAGTGCGTCAATGTCCAAACGACGGGCATTCAATTCGACCATTGCGCGTGCTTTCCATCATTAGAGTTACGTCATAATGCCTAGAATTATTTCTCCCATCAATATCTCATCAGTCTCATTCATATTAAGTCATAGGATGATCGCTATTTGTCATGTGCAATCCCTACAGGGCGGCGCTAAGAGGAGAAGCGCACGCATTTAAGGTTCCATCATGACAATTGTATCAATTACTCCACCTAAGCCCCACGCCCTGTTGTGGCCCGTTCTGGCGGCACTTCTGATCTTTGGTTGGAGCTCCGGCTTCGTCGGCATTCGCTATGCCAGCGAGGAAGCGAGTGTAGCCGTCCTTCTGTTCTGGCGCACAGTGCTGTCCGGGGTGATCCTTTTGCCTTTCGCACTGGCCTTCGGTCCACGGATGAAACTAAGGGGCATACTGGAACAGATGGCCTTCGGTGTGATGTCTGTCTTCCTATATCTTGGTGGCTTTGCGCTTGCCATTGAACAGCGGGTGCCGACCGGATTGGTTGCGCTGATTGCCGATCTGTTGCCGCTGGCAATGGCCGCTCTATCGCAGCCGGTCTTGGGGGAGCGCTTAACCCGGTTTCAATGGCTGGGTACAGCAATCGCAATTTCTGGTGTTTTATTGGTGTCTCTGGACAGTCTGAGCATTGGAACGGCACCAATTTGGGCCTACGGGCTGACCGTCGCGTCCATGCTGATCTTTGCTCTGGCCTCCGTGCTTTACAAGCGTCGACGCACCGTAAATATGCCAATCCATCAAAGCTTGTGCATTCATACTCTAACGGGCGCGGTATTGTTTGGCGCGTGTGGTCTATGGCAAGGCAGCTTGATGCCCCCCCTCACCGAAAGTTTCGCGCTGGGCATTACCTGGTTGATTCTGGCGGGTACTTTCCTGTCCTATGGCGTCTACTACACCAGCCTTTTGCTCTATCCCGTCGCCAAGGTCAGCGCCATAATCTATCTCAGCCCGGCAGTCACAATGATCTGGGCATGGGCACTGTTTTCTGAGCCGATGACGACGGCGATGTTCCTGGGACTGGCAATCACCCTGGTCGGTGTCTGGATGACCGCCCGAAATTGATTGCCGCGCTCTGGGTCAGACAGACATATTCCTTTGAAAACCGTTGATTTATCGCCCATCTTTTTGCCATCGACTGGACAAGTATCGGTGGGAAGGCTACTTACTCTGGCCCATATAGAAAAGACCCGGGAAATGGGCAGAACCATAAGTGTTTTTTGAGGATCAATGACCATGGCAAGTGCCAACGACATTCGCGCTAAATTTCTGGACTATTTCGGCCAGAACGATCACCGCATCGTAGACAGCTCCCCCTTGGTGCCGCTGAATGATCCGACATTGATGTTCACCAATGCCGGTATGGTGCAATTCAAGAATGTCTTCACTGGTCAGGAACACCGCGATTATGTCCGCGCAACTACGTCTCAGAAATGCGTGCGCGCCGGGGGCAAGCATAACGATCTGGAAAATGTCGGCTATACGGCCCGCCACCACACATTCTTTGAGATGCTCGGGAATTTCTCTTTCGGGGATTATTTCAAGGAAACAGCAATCGAACTGGCCTGGAATCTGGTCACCAAGGAATATGGCTTGCCGAAAGAAAAGCTGTTGGTGACCGTTTACTCTGAAGATGACCAAGCTTTTGATCTGTGGAAGAAAATCGCCGGTTTGTCCGAAAGCAAGATCATCCGCATCCCAAACTCTGATAATTTCTGGCAGATGGGCGATACCGGCCCGTGCGGCCCCTGCTCTGAAATCTTCTTTGACCATGGCGACAAAATCCCCGGTGGTCCTCCTGGCAGCCCTGACGAAGATGGCGACCGGTTCATTGAAATCTGGAACCTGGTCTTCATGCAATATGAGCAGATTGAGCCCGGCAACCGCATTGCGCTTCCCAAACCTTCTATCGATACCGGCATGGGGTTGGAGCGGATTGCAGCCGTGCTGCAGGGCAAGCATAACAACTATGACATCGATACGATGCGCGCCATCATCCTGGCCGTTGCTGAGGCAACGGGGATGGATCCAGATGGTCCGCAAAGCGCCAGCCATAAAGTAATCGCAGACCACCTGCGTGCCTCCTCCTTCCTGATTGCCGACGGCGTGCTGCCGTCCAATGAAGGACGCGGTTATGTGCTGCGCCGGATCATGCGACGGGGCATGCGCCATGCCCATATGCTGGGCGCGCAAGAACCGCTGATGCACCGTTTGGTTCCAGTTCTGGTCAAGCAGATGGGCGGCCATTTCGAAGAATTGCGGCGCGCCGAATCCTTGATTACAGAAACATTGAAGTTGGAAGAATCACGATTTAAGAATACGTTAGATCGCGGCCTTAAGCTTCTTGATGAAGAATTGGCCAATGTTCCGGAACAAGGTGAATTGTCAGGTCGTGTGGCTTTCACGCTGTATGACACCTATGGCTTCCCGCTGGATCTGACCAAAGACATTCTGCGCGGTCAGGGCCGCAGCGTGGACGAGGCTGAATATACCACCGCCATGGCAGAACAGAAGGCCAAGGCCCGCAAGGCCTGGTCCGGTTCAGGCGATGCCGCAACGGAAAGTGTCTGGTTCGATCTGCGCGATCAATTGGGCGCCACGGAATTCTTCGGCTATGAAACCGAAAAGGCTGAAGGCGTCGTCACGGCATTGGTCAAGGACGGCAAGCGCGTTGATACCCTGGAAAAGGGGGATCAGGCGATTCTGATTGCCAATCAGACCCCGTTCTATGGCGAAAGCGGCGGGCAAATGGGTGATCAGGGAATCTTGAAAACCGCTGAAGGCGCCGTCTTTAAAGTCACCGATACCCAAAAGAAACTGGGCGATATGGTGCTGCATATCGGCACCCTAACCGAAGGTACCCTGCACCGGGGCGATGCCCTGGAACTGCTGGTAGATGGGGAGCGCCGCTCCAAATTGCGCGCCAACCATTCCGTCACCCATTTGGCGCATGAGGCGTTGCGTCAGGTCCTCGGCGATCATGTGACCCAAAAGGGCTCTCAGGTGAACGCCGATGCCAT
>JARGPE010000198.1 GCA_029212835.1 Alphaproteobacteria bacterium
GGCTGCGCCGTCCGGGTTTCTGACCGGAACGCAACCAGACGCGGACACAGAGGACAATCGCGTCCGGGATTCTCAAAAGCGGTCACGGTCTCTCGTGTACCGCCAGGGGTCATCGATTGCCGCTGCGGTCGGTGCGCTCAACAATCGCTTCTACACCCGCGTAATCATCTTCTTCATCGTCGTCATCGACGTCATCAATGTCCAAGTCATCGTCATATTCATCATCGTCGAAATCACCATCGAAGTCAGCGCTGGGACCCCGCACGGGACGGGCCGGCGTCGCATCGGGTACGGCTGGACGCTGTGGTTCGTGAAAATTGCGTGCGATGTCGCGTGCAATGTCATTCAGTTCGACAAAGTTGTCGGCCTGACGGCGCAATTCATCGGCAATCATCGGCGGATTGGACTTGATCGTGCTGACCACGGTAACGCGAACGCCACGGCGTTGCACGGCATCAACCAGACTTCTGAAATCACCATCACCAGAGAACAGGATTACATGGTCCAGATGCTGGGTCATATCCAGCATATCGATGGCCAGTTCCATATCCATATTGCCCTTGATACGCTGACGGCCTTGCGCATCAGTATAGGACTTTGCCGGCTTTGTGACCATGGTATAGCCGTTATAGTCCAGCCAATCGACCAAGGGGCGAATCGGCGAGTAATCTTGATCTTCAAATAACGCCGTATAATAGAAAGCACGCATCAAACGGCCTTCTGTTTTAAACTTTAGCAGTAATTTCTTGTAATCAATGTCAAATCCCAGTGCTTTCGCAGCAGAGTAAAGATTTGCACCATCGATGAAAATTGCGAACTTTTCTTCTTTGTATATGCCAAGTTGCACGATTTTGTGCCTCCAAAAGAATGTGGTTATCAAAAATGGGGCGTTGAGAGGAACTCTGAATAAAATATGAGCCCGATACTCTCTGGCGTTCCAATATGTTCTTAACTACGTAGCTGTGCAAAGGACTGCTTTCAAGCGCTATTTACTAGAATTCAGCCGACGTTAACGATAATATTCTTACCGTTTCGAACTAAAACTATACACCCGGATTCATCCTATAGGGCTTGAACTTTCGGGGCGAGGCGCGTATGAACAGCTCGAATGCGGTGCAAACTTCGGTTTGCGCCGCTGTTATTCTTGCATTCGGGCGTAGTGAACGACCGAAATGTACCCTCTTACTGACGAGGATATAAGATCCCATGGCCCGCGTTACCGTTGAAGATTGCGTCGAAAAAGTTCCGAACCGGTTTGAACTGGTTATGGTTGCCTCTCAGCGCAGCCGTGACATCGCAAATGGCGCAGCCATTGAGGTTGATCGCGACAACGATAAGAACCCAGTCGTTTCATTGCGCGAAATCGCCGATGATAAAGTGAATGTCAGCGAATTGCAGGACGAATTGGTCCGCGGTATGCAGCGCTTCATCGATTCTGACGAGCCGGAAGAAGATGATGACGTTCAAATCTTTGAACAATCCATGATCGGTGCCGCAGAAATGCCTCACATGCCAGATCCAGGCCCCATTCCGTCAGCCCCAGGTGATGACGATGACGACCTGATGGATACACCGAAGTTTGAAGATATCGACGCCGACGATTGATCAGGCCGGGATCCTCCTGAGAAATCAGGGGTTGATATCCGTTAAAGTATTAAACAAGGCCCGGTGCAAATGCATCGGGCCTTGTTTCTTGTGATAAAGAGACGAAATCTCTTTCATCATTCGATGGTTTGCGAAACTGTAGTCTTAACAAATTATCGCAAATTCTTTAGGACGTCCCCCACGCCATGATGCGTCAATACGAGTTGGTCGAACGCGTAAAAGCCTATGAGCCCGGTGCCGATGAAGATGCGCTGAACCGTGCCTATGTCTTCACCGTAAAGGCGCATGGCAATCAAAAGCGTGCCAGCGGGGACCCTTATTTCTCCCATCCTGTCGAAGTCGCGGGTTTGTTGAGCGACAAGCGGTTGGATTGTGCCTCTATTATCACTGGCTTGTTGCATGACACCGTTGAAGACACCGAAGTTACCGTAAAAGACATAAGCGCTACCTTTGGCGAAGAAGTTGCAGCGCTGGTCGATGGCGTAACCAAGCTGTCACAATTGGAACTGCAATCTGACCGAACCAAACAGGCCGAAAATTTCCGCAAATTAGTGCTGGCCATGTCTCAGGATATCCGTGTCCTGATTGTGAAGCTGGCGGACCGCCTGCATAACATGCGAACCCTGCATTTCATCAAGGCCCCCGAGAAGCGTCGCCGCATCGCCCGCGAAACCATGGATATCTACGTTCCCCTGACGGAACGGATTGGTATTCGCGATTGGCAGGAAGAGCTTGAAGACATTGCGTTTCAGGAACTCAACCCGGATGCGCGCGCCTCCATCGTCGCACGATTGGAATTTCTTCAGGAGGCTGGCGGCGATGTCATTAAGCGTGTCCAGGCCTCACTTGAGAAAGATCTGAAGAAGGCAGGAATCACCGCGGACGTCAGTGGCCGCGAAAAGCGCCCCTATTCCATCTGGCGCAAAATGCAGCGTCAAAATATCGGCTTTGAGCAATTATCTGATATCATGGCATTCCGGGTTGTCGTTGATTCTGTCGAAGATTGTTATAAGGCCCTGGGCACTCTGCATGGCAAATACTCAATGGTGCCAGGACGGTTCAAGGATTACATCTCGCTGCCCAAGCCCAACGGCTATCGCTCTATCCATACCGGTGTCATTGGGCCAGAAAACCGGCGTATTGAGATTCAGATCCGCACAAAGGATATGCATGATATCGCTGAATTGGGCGTGGCGGCCCATTGGCGTTATAAGGAAACGGGCTCAACCCGACTGTCCGACGAAGAATTGGGACTGACCGAGGGCAAACAGTATCGATGGCTGCGCGAATTGCTGGAAATTTTGGACAATGCCTCTAGCCCGGAAGATTTCCTGGAACATACAAAGATGGAGATGTTCGCCGATCAGGTGTTCATCTTCACCCCGAAGGGTGATCTTCATGCCCTGCCGCGTGGATCAACACCGGTCGATTTTGCCTATGCCGTCCATACCGATATTGGCAATCGCTGTACCGCCGCGCGCGTAAATGGGCGGCTAGTGCCGCTGCGGACGCAATTGCGCAATGGGGACCAGGTCGAAGTCGTCACGTCGAAGGCACAAACCCCATCTCCTGCCTGGGAAACCTTTGTTGTCACCGGCAAGGCGCGGGCCTGCATTCGCCGTTTCGTCCGATCCGTCCAACGCGAACAATATGTCCGATTGGGCAAAGAAATTCTGGAGCGCACCTTTAAGGCGGCACACTATGATGCCACTGAAAAGGCCTTGAAGGGCATCGCCACCCGGTTTGAATTAGAGACAGCGGAAGATGTTGTCGCCGCGGTTGGAGAAGGGCGTCTGTCCGCCCGAGAGGTTCTGTTTGCCGCCTATCCTGGCGCAAAGGAAAAAGAGAAGGAAAAGGGCGGCCCCCCGAAACGGCGTGTCTCCGTTGGACAGATTGACCCGACCTCTGGCGGTGCCATTCCCATTCGCGGCCTGATCCCGCACATGGCCATTCATTTTGCAAAATGCTGCCATCCCTTGCCGGGAGATCGGATTATTGGCATCGTTACGACTGGAAAAGGCGTTACAATTCACAATATTGATTGTGCAACCTTAGAGAACTTTTCCGACATGCCTGAACGATGGTTGGATGTTTCCTGGGATGCAGAGGCAGTTGATGGCACGGCCTTTACGGGTCGCATCAGGGCCGTTTTGATAAACGAGCCCGGTGCCCTGGCAGAAGTAACAGGTGTGATTGGACGAGACGGCGGTAATATTTCCAATCTTAAATTTACCAGCCGAAGTGAGGACTTCTTTGAAATGCTTATTGATATTGAAGTGACCGACGCAAAGCAGCTGAACAATGTACTGGCCGCCTTGCGCGCATCCAAATATGTCAATTCAGTAGAGCGGGCATAGACCCCCTATGCTTTTTCGCCGCAGCATTCCAACGACACGAGCAGATCGTATCCTGCGTTTTCTATGGCCATCGATGAGCCTACGCCGAGTGATTAGTTATTATAAGCGTCGCGTCGCACGCCTGCCCGGCACCCCCCACAGCATTGCTTCGGGATTCGCAGCAGGTGCAGCGGTCAGTTTCACCCCCTTTATGGGCTTTCATTTTATCCTGGGCGCGGCGCTTGCCTATTTCATACGGGGCAATCTGGTCGCCTCTGCCTTGGGAACATTGATTGGTAACCCTTGGACCTTCCCATTCATTTGGATCGCGACCTACGAACTGGGCTCAAATGTTCTGTCCAATGCGGGCCATGGGGTACCGAAAGAAACTCTGTCCTTCAGTTATTTGATTGATCATATCGGGGATGTTCTGATTCCCATGTCTCTGGGCGGGTTAATCTTGTCGATTATTATCTTCCCCCTGGTTTATTTCCCGCTGCGTCTGATGATACAGCGGTTTAGGGACATTCGGTTCGCGAAGCGGCAACGCCGCGCGAAACTGCAGGTTCAACATGTGACAGAGGAAAGCGCATGATCATCGGCACCGGTACTGATTTATGCGAAATCTCACGCATTGCGGCCTCTTTACAACGGTTTGGAGATCGCTTCACCAATCGTTGTTTCACTGTAGCTGAACAATCCCGTGCGGACCGCCGCCCAAACAAACGTGCTGATCGCTATGCGCAGATGTTTGCCGCGAAAGAGGCTTGCTCCAAAGCCTTAGGGACCGGATTCCGCAAAGGCGTATTCTGGCGCGATATGGAGGTTGTCTCCCTGCCCAGTGGCAAGCCAACCCTCGTGCTGCATGGCGGGGCCAAGCGCCGGGCCGAGAGTCTGATGCCCCCTGGGACAGTCCCCCTGGTCGATGTGTCCCTGACCGATGAGGCGGGTTTAGCCCATGCCATGGTTATTCTGTCAGCTCTGCCAACAGAGCAACTTGGTCTGGCAAAAAGCCTGCGTGAGGCATAATCCCGCAGAACACGGCCTTTTGGCCCCCTGGGCTTGACACTGGCCACGGCGGGGGGGCATATCCGGCCGACCAAACGCATGATAGACAAGGCGCGATACAATGAAATCAGATGTAACCGGTAAAGGCAGCTTTAAGGAACGCATCGCGCCCTATTGGGAAACCGTGAAGACCCTGTTCTGGGCCGCTGTTATCGCGATGGGCTGTCGGGTTTTCGCTTATGAGCCGTTTAACATTCCATCCGGCTCCATGCTGCCGACGTTGAAGATCGGCGATTATTTATTCGTTTCGAAATTTTCATACGGCTATGGGATGTATTCTTTCCCTTTCAGCCCGGTTGCTTTTTCAGGCCGTATCTTTGAATCCGCCCCCCAGCGCGGGGATGTCGCCGTATTCCGCAAGCCAACGGAAACAGACATTGATTACATCAAACGCATTGTCGGCCTGCCCGGTGATACGATGCAGGTGATCAATGGCGTTCTGCACATCAATGGCGAAGCAGTAAAGCGCCGCCAGATCGAAGATTACGTGCCGGAATATGAAGAACGCATGGGAAATCGGGTCGCCCATTATATGGAAACCCTGCCCAATGGCGTTGAGCATGAAATCATCGAGGCAATGGGTGACCGGGGCCGTCTGGACAATACGCCGGAATATGTTGTTCCCCCCGGCCATTATTTTGCCATGGGCGATAACCGCGATCATTCACAAGACAGCCGGGTTTTAAGCCAGGTTGGCTTTATTCCGATCGAGAATTTCATCGGCAAGGCCACGATCATTTTCTTCTCCATCGGCGAGTCGGGACCCCGTTTCGGGCGATTCTTCGATGTCGTTAAGTGACGCGGATTTCACAGCCCTTGAAAAGCGCTTGGGCCATGTTTTCAGCAACAAGCGGTTGCTGGATCGTGCTCTGACGCATCGCAGCGCCGGTAGTCAAGCAGAAGGCAGCTATGAGCGCCTGGAGTTTCTGGGTGATCGTGTATTGGGGTTGGTGATCGCAGACCTACTGCTGCAACGGTTCCCAAAAGATCCAGAAGGCCATCTGTCCCGGCGTTTCAATGCTATGGTCCGCAAGGAAACCCTGGCCGATGTCGCGCGGGACTTGGGACTGGGCAAAGAAATCCGATTCGGGCAGTATGAAGAAGCGGACGGGGCTGATAACCCAGCCATTTTGTCCGATGTGTGTGAGGCCTTGATTGCTGCACTGTACCGTGACGCCGGATTGGAATCCGCCCGCGACTTCATCTTGCGCAATTGGGAGGCCCGATTGGAAACCGATCCAACCCCGCCGCGTGATGGAAAGTCCGCACTGCAGGAATGGACCATGGCGCGCGGGCTGGGCCTGCCGCACTATGAAGAGATTGCGCGCAGTGGCCCAGACCATGCCCCGGTATTTACCATGCGGGTATCGGTTCCCAAACATGGATCGGCCCAGGCCGAAGGGCGCGTTAAACGGCATGCGGAACAAACCGCTGCCGAACAGTTACTAGAAAGTCTAAAGAATGACGGATGACGTCAGCCAAGAGCCGGAAGACCTGACCCCCAATCTGGACCCCGAGACAGAAGGGGCAGAAACCCGCGCGGGATTCGTCGCCATCATCGGCGCCCCCAATGCTGGTAAATCGACCCTGGTCAATGAACTGGTCGGTGCAAAAGTATCCATCGTCACCCATAAGGTTCAGACGACGCGCACCCGCATTCTTGGGATCGCGATGCGCGGTGCGACACAGGTTGCCTTCGTCGACACGCCCGGTATTTTCAAGCCCAAACGCCGGCTGGATCGCGCCATGGTGTCCGCCGCCTGGCAGGGGTCGCAAGACGCCGATGCCACGATCCTGCTGGTCGACAGCGTGATTGGCATGAATGACGAAGTCGAAGCCATTCTGAAAGGCCTGGAAAAGGCTGGCCGGAAAGTCATGTTGGCGTTGAACAAGATTGATCTGGTGAAGCGCGAAAATCTGCTGATGTTGGCCGACCGGATGAATAAAACAGGCCAGTTCACGGAGATTTTCATGATCTCCGCCACCCGATCTGATGGCACGGAAGACTTGTTTGGTCATTTGGTCGACAAGATGCCCGTCGGCCCATGGCTGTTCCCGGAAGATCAATTGTCCGACATGCCCCAGATGCTGTTGGCCGCCGAAGTCACCCGCGAGAAGCTGTTTATCAATGTACACCAGGAATTGCCCTATGCGCTGACAGTTGAGACGGAAAGCTATGACATCAAAAAAGATGGCTCAATCCGTATTCAACAGGTGATCTATGTGCAGCGGGAAAGCCAGCGCTCTATCATTCTGGGCAAGAATGGCAGCAA
>JARGPE010000199.1:0-3053 GCA_029212835.1 Alphaproteobacteria bacterium
CCCTGCTCGCAGCAGCAATGACGTTTCCTGCGCCTCGGCCAGACTGAAATTCCCGGTAATAACACCACTGCCGCCCAGGATGGGGCTTTGAATGCGGGGGGCGCTGACAACCTTGCCATCCAGCACCGCCGCCAGGAAGCCGCCAACATTTTCCTGTGTTACCCGACCGAAGCGCTGCGCCCCAATTGAGTCAAAGGTAAAAGAAACAACGGGCCGTCCGTCCTGAAAGGTTGCCTGGGCATTGGTCAGATTTTCACCGGACACAAAGGCCTGGCGCGACACCAGATACTGTCGTGCCGGCACGCCCGGTGCCGATTCTTCGATAGAGGGAAGCAATTGATAGCCCGACGGAGCACGACCTCGCTGTATTGCTTGGGCTTGCTGATCGAAGTCCACCAGATGAAAGGTCAAACGTGCCTGCGCATTCAGGATCGACTTCAATTCTTTAGTATCGGCCAAACCCGGCACCTGGATCAGAATACGGTCCAGGCCTTGGCGCTGGATTGTCGGTTCGGTCAGGCCAAGGGCGTTTACACGACGGGTCACAACCTCCAGAGACTGGGCCATGGTCCGTTGATTAATCGCCAGAACCTCGGTTTCAGGCAGGACCAGGCTAAAGCGCGTGTCGCCTGTTCGCGTGACATCGTAACCGGGCGCCGCTTCGTCGATGGCTTCCAGTGTTTTGTCCGCACCTGCAGCGTCACGAATGGTAAATGAGACGCTGAGCCCCGCATTATCGACGTTAAAGCTGCTGGCGCGAACACGCTTTTCCCGCATTTGGACTCGCAAAGCATCTGCGGTGGAGCCTAAACGTTCGTGCACCACATCGTCGGTTCGTACCTGAACCAGCAAATGCGCGCCCCCCCGAAGGTCAAGCCCAAGGCTGAGTGCCTTTCCCGGCATCCATGTTGGATAATCCGCCCAAGGGGACCAAGGCCCCGTCACATTCGGGGCAGCATAAAGCGCACCCAATAAGGCGATCACCGCGATCAGGCCCTTTTTCCATGCAGGAAATTGCAGCATACGAACCGTCCGTTACGTCTAAAGTCCAAACGGGATAAAGGATAAGAAACCTGACCGGTCTCTCATCCTCAACCCCTTAAGAGGCAAACTCAGATCACTTCTTACCGAAGAGACCGCCCAGCAAGGATTTCTTCTCAGTACCCGACTCGTTGGCGGGAGTTCCCTTGGCACCATCTTTTGCCGGTTCCGGCTTGGACAGAACATCCATCAGGGTCGTTTTCAAAACGCGCACTTCAACGTCATCTGCGATTTTGACTTGCAGTTCGTTGTCATCGATTACTTTGACAACGGAACCCAAAATACCGCCACCCAAAACAACCTTATCGCCGCGACGAGCGGCTGACAATTTGGCCTGATGTTCTTTTTGGCGCTTCTGTTGCGGGCGAATTAGCAGGAAATAGAAGATCACGAAAATCAGGATCAGTGGCAAGAACATGCCCAATCCGCCTTCTCCCCCAAGTGCGCCGGCTGCATCCTGCGCGAAAGCTGTTGAAATCAACATTTGTAAGCTCCCAGTTTAGTTTTGTGAAAGGTGGGGAGTCGACCCGCTTTCCGCCACCCCTAAAGTCGCGGGGACTATACGGACACGCAAGGAAAGTGCAATGCCATGTATCAAACCGGCTGTTGCGTCGATTGACCACCCCCAAGCAGGGCGATAGGCTCAGCGCCCTATCCAATATCCCAGATCCCAGGAAAACAGGTTTATGTCAGAGTCTGAGTCACAGTTGCAAACGACACTTTTGCGCATTGCCGATGCGCTGGATCGATTGGCCCCTCTGCCGCCAACAAAATTCGAATTGGGCCAGGCAGAGGCCTTTATCTGGCACCCGGAAGACGACCAATTAGAGGCGGTGCCAAAGGTCAACCGTGTCGACATCAGACTGCTGCAAGGCATTGATTTACAATGCCAACAACTGCTGGAGAACACGCGCCGATTTGCCAATGGCTTGCCTGCGAACAATGCCTTGCTGTGGGGCGCGCGCGGCGCTGGGAAAAGCTCATTGGTGAAGGCATCCCATGCTGCGGTGAATAATGAACTTGCAAAATCTGGTAAGAAGCTGCCGGTCTGCCTGATAGAGTTACACCGGGAAGATATTCCGACCCTGCCCCGCCTATTGACACTGTTACGGCCCTTGGACCGGCGCTTCATTCTGTTCTGCGACGATCTGTCCTTCGATGGTCAGGATGCCGCCTATAAATCGCTGAAGGCAGTGCTGGAAGGCGGTATTGAAGGTCGACCGGAAAATGTTCTGTTCTATGCCACCTCCAACCGACGCCATTTAATGCCCCGTGACATGATCGAAAATGAACGATCAACGGCAGTCAATCCGTCTGAAGCGGTCGAAGAAAAAGTCTCGCTGTCCGACCGGTTCGGTCTGTGGCTTGGCTTCCATTCCTGTGATCAAAACACCTATTTCGAAATGATTCGGGGCTATGTTGAAGCCTATAACCTGCCGATCGAAGAGGACGCTTGGCGTCCCATGGCTGTGGAATGGACCGTCACACGGGGCGCCAGATCCGGTCGTGTCGCCTGGCAGTTCATTCAGGATCTTGCGGGAAGACTGGGGAAGCCGCTTTAAACAATGGGCCTTCATGCTTGCCGAGCTTGCCTTAATTCCCGTACCATCATCCCTGAACACAGGGGGATAGCATGCCACGCGCGGAGGTTAAGGTTATTCAGTTGAAGGATGTCAAACCTGCCATCATTCGGGGGGGCGCACGACCGTCACGGGTTCAGCTGGCGTATTTACTGCGCGGCATCGACCAACCCGGCGGAAAACTGCCGCTTTTCGACGAAGAGGGGCAGCGGATCAGCGACCGAACTGTGCGCAGTTGCATTGAACAAGGCTGGGCAGAACCGTGGTTTAACAATCCGTTGAAGCCTGATTGGCTGGTCTGCAAATTGACCGAGTCAGGACGGGCACAGATTGATATGGAAAGAACCCGAACCGGCTCATGACTCATCGCGCAACCACAATCTCCTCCCTTCTGCGCGCTGGCCTGGGGCTGGTTGTAATCGGCGGTGGAGC
>JARGPE010000199.1:3063-7150 GCA_029212835.1 Alphaproteobacteria bacterium
ACAGGGCCTGTTGGGCGCGCCGGGGAGCGAGAGAAGCAGCACGGCCTCCTCGCCAGCCACTGCGGTGGAGAGCATTGCCCCGGAAAGCCTGATTGCCCGCACCGAAGCGCAGGCGATCACAGCCAAAGATTATATGATGGTCGCCGCGCATCCTGTTGCGGCCCAGATTGGCGCAGCGATCCTGGACCAGGGCGGGTCTGCAGTGGATGCCATAATCGCGACCCAAATGGCGCTCAATCTAGTGGAGCCGCAAAGCTCCGGCATTGGGGGCGGCGGATTTCTTCTGGTATGGGACGCAAAAACCGGCGCACTGACATCCTATGATGGGCGCGAAACGGCCCCCGCCAATGGCAGCGGTGACTATGTGCTGCAACAAGATGGCAATTACCGCCCCTTCATGGAGGTTGTGACCGGCGGTGCCTCTGTCGGGGTTCCCGGCATCTTGCGCATGCTGGAACTGGCGCATCAAGACCATGGCACGCTGCCATGGGCGTCATTGTTTACCCCAACGATCCAGCTTTCTGATAAAGGGTTTCCTATCAGCCCCCGACTACATGGATTGCTGCAAGACGCCCCCTTTCTGAAAGATATGGAACCCGCCGGTTCCTATTTCTATGATAGCGCAACGGGGCAACCCTTTCCCATAGGGACAGTGCTGCACAATCCAGAACTTGCCAATTCCTTGCGGGCGATTGCAGCGGGGGGAGCCGACGCCTTCTATACCGGCCCCTTGGCTGAGGAGATAGTAACTGCTGTCCAGACGGCAGCCCGGAACCCAGGGGCTCTCTCTCTATCCGATCTGGCAAATTATCAGGCGAAACGACGGGACAATCTGTGCCTGACCTATCGCATCTATCAAGTCTGTGGCATGGCCCCACCCTCGTCAGGCGGGTCAACCGTGCTGCAAATCCTGGGGCTGATGGAACAAAGCCAGCAGGATATTCGACAGGCTGAGCCCCTCTCTGCCGATGGCATTCAGATTTTCGCCGAAGCAATGCGCTTGGCCTTTGCTGATCGCAACCGATTCCTGGCCGACACTGATTTCGTCAACGTCCCCCTGAAGGAATTGCTGTCGCCGGCTTATTTGGTTCGGCGTGCGCGAACAATGGATTTCAGCGACGCCCCGAAAGTGCCGCGAGAAGCCGGTAATCCGACCAATGACCAGGCCTTCCTGCCCAATGTGTTGGATGACAGCCCGGAACTGCCCTCTACATCGCATCTGGTGGCGGTGGACCGGAATGGGACGGTGGCGACGATGACAACGTCTATCGAAACGGGCTTTGGCTCTCGTGTGATGGTTGGTGGTTTCCTGCTGAACAATCAATTGACAGACTTCGCCTGGAGCGATGTTGAAAATGGCAGGCCAATCGCCAATCGCTATGCACCAAACAAGCGGCCGCGCAGTTCCATGGCCCCGACTTTGGTCTTTGGTCCGGACGGTCGACCACGCCTCGCCATTGGCTCCCCCGGTGGCAGCCGCATCATTGGCTTTGTTGCCCAGACCGTGATGGAGGTACTGGACTGGAACATGAGTTTACAGCACGCGATTGAAACAACCCATTTCCTGAACCGGAATGGCGCAATGGAAATCGAAGAAGACCCTAATCTGGATGGTGTTGCCACCACATTGACCGCGCGCGGATATGACGTGCAACGGCGCGCCATGGCAAGCGGCCTGCATGGGGTTGAATTCAAGGATGGAACGTTGATCAGTGGCGTTGATCCACGACGCGAGGGGCTGGCTGTTGGGGAAGACAATCTGAGCCAGGATTTGGATCAAGTTTTTAACGCGTTGATCCCCTCAAACTAAACCCAGCCAACTAAATCCTGTCTGACTCGAACCCCTGCAAGGCAGCCCTTATGGTCTGTAACGATTTATCTTTCGGCACCCCGATCCGAATATCGACGCGAATATAGCCATCGATCGCACAGTCTTCTGCAGTCAGCCCATGCTTCATACCTGCTGCGATTTCTTCTGCCATTTCCCCATCAGAGAAAGCACGACGATAACGCACTCTGTCCACCAGGGTTTCCAACCGATAGTCATGTCTCGCCAAAGCCTGTTCTATGGCCGCAACAGAAACCCTGGGCCTGGGGCATAACAACAGCAAGGGCTTATTCACCCCGGCACAGGCGGTCAGCAGGGCATCCATAGCGGCGGCCATGTGGTCGCCAATTGCTCCACTTTCATAAATCATATCCGCCTGCAGCAAGGAATCGCGCAGCCCGGGCGGCACATCACCTGACAGAATGTTGCAGGCATAGCCCGCATCCAAGGCCCCGACCGAATGAGCATAACGCAGCGCCACGTCCGCGATATCCACACCGGTAATACTATGAGGCGGAATATCACCTTTTTGATATGCTGCTAAGGTCTCTGCATCGTCTCTCGGCGCGGCATCCATCGCATAGATCTGATAGAGATCCTGCATGCCCCATCCATGGCGCAGGCAGGACCCCACTGCACCATAGCCACAGGCAAAGTCTATGAAATTGGGCGCCTGCCCTGTGCCACGACGATCCGACAGAACCGGCATCAACCGGACCAGGATCGCGGCCAGCACACCTGGCATGCGATAATCACCCGTTGCGACGCCCCGAAAATAGGGACGAGGGTCTGGAAGATTGTAGAGCGTATCAAATTGAGTCCAATGGGTGGGCGCGTCTGCCATGTCGCATCTCCAAGGGTGGGACATTATCATGGCTGATTTTCCCCTGCTCTGTCACCCGTCCAATCCATCCTACGCTTGGTCCGATCCCACAGACCAGTATCAGTGCCCGTGGGACCGGTGTATCGTCCAAGCGGCGGCCGATGCCCCCCGGTCAACGGGGCTGATTGTGACGGAGTCCCGTGACCAAAATAGGGCAGTCAGATGAATGTCTTATGAAGCGATTAAGGCTGGCTTTCGTTTCCATTTGGTGCAGAAACAAAAAAGGGGCTAGCAGCAAAAGACTGCTAACCCCTTGGTCTCACTGGTCGGGACGGCAGGATTTGAACCTACGACCCCTACACCCCCAGTATAGTGCGCTACCAGACTGCGCTACGCCCCGTTAGTGTGAGACGGGTTCATATAGAACCTGTGAGCCTGCCTTGCAATTCCCTATTCAGGGTCTTTTGCCGCATTTATTGAAACATCATCGGCAACGGCCAGCAAATCACGGGCCTGGGCAAGTTCCTGACGCAGAGCCTGTAAGGTTTCAATATTCAATTTGGGCGTGCTGGGCGTGATTTCGGGCTCGGGTGCTGGCACCGTCGCGCCCTCGTCCCCCCAATCCAGAACGGTCTTAACCCCATGATCGCGCAGCAGTTTCTGCACGCCGCGGATGGTATAGCCTTCTTCATGCAGCAGACGGCGGATTACCTGTAACAGGCGCACATCTTCCGGGCGATAATACCGGCGACCACCGGCCCGCTTCATCGGTTTGATATGGGTGAATTTTGTTTCCCAGAAACGCAGGACATGCTGCTGTATATCCAACAGATCTGCCACTTCCGTAATTGTCCGGAAGGCATCTGCGGATTTTTCCGCCCGAATGGTATCTGCAGAATCACTCATACTATTCGCCAAACCCGACCCTGAGGCCAAACGGTTGGCCCTTTACGAAGAATAAGGGCGGGACAGATATCCTGCCCTGATTCAATCGATCATTGATTGATTTTGTCCTTGAGGACGTGGCTGGGACGAAAAACAAGAACGCGACGCGGTAGGATAGGAACTTCCTCCCCTGTTTTGGGATTACGCCCAATGCGTTCGCCTTTTTGACGCACGGAGAAACTACCGAAGGAAGAGATTTTCACTGATTCACCAGTAACCAATGCGTCTGCCATCTCCGCCAAAATGGCTTCCACGAGGGCAGCTGATTCGATTCGCGAAAGACCAACTTCCTGATAGACTGCTTCGGCCAGTTCCGCGCGGGTAACGGTTTTTCCCGCCATAGCCCAAACTCCCCCAAGGTTTTCAAACGATTACGAAGGATTAGAGTATCCCCGTCTGATTATCTCGTCAACAAACCAAGTTACAGAAAACACAATGTGAGTCGCATTACCACCTAAGCAATGCCGCCCCCCAGGTAAATCCGCCCCCCA
>JARGPE010000200.1 GCA_029212835.1 Alphaproteobacteria bacterium
CTTTGCTCTTCCACCGCGCCGGCGACATTGGTGACACTGCCTTCTACGGCTTCGACCGCTGATCGAATAGCATGCAATCGATCCACCACGCCGCCCGAGATCGTCTGCATGCCAGTGATTTCTGCGGAAATCTGTCCGGTCGCCTTCGCAACTTGACTGGCAAGTCCTTTGACTTCAGAGGCAACAACGGTAAAGCCTTTGCCGGCATCACCAGCCCGCGCCGCCTCAATCGTCGCATTCAATGCCAACAAGTTAATTTGTCCAGCAATGTCTTGAATGAGTGCAACAATCGTCGTCATCGACGATGCGGCATCGGTCAATTGTTGGGTTGCAGTATCTGCAGCCGATGTCTCCATCATCGCACGATCCACTTCGGAACGTGATAGGCTCATGCTCTGCGAAATTTCTCGGGCAGACGCGTCTAATTCCTCGGAAGCGGAGGCCACTGCCTGAACCATTTCCAAGGTCTGCTCCGATGCGCCAGAAGCGGATATCGCCTGCTTGTTGGCATCGCTAACGGACTTCAGGATTTTATCAAGATTTCCATCAACAAGCGCCCCAACCCGAGCTGCTTCCTTGCGGGCAAGGACCTGATCTGTGATATCCGTCGCGAATTTCACAATCTTAAAAACTTCCCCATTAGGATTGAATATCGGATTATAGGAGGCTTGGATCCACACCTCTTGGCCAGCTTTTCCGATACGAAGATACTCTGCAGCTTGGAATTCACCTTTACGCAAGGAATCCCAAAGGCGCTTATAATTTGGATGGTCAAAATCTGATTTGCTGACAAACATACTGTGATGACGCCCCTGGACTTCAGATAACGTATACCCCAAAGCATCCAAAAAGTTCTTATTCGCGGTTATAATCGTTCCATCCGTTTCGAATTCGATTACCGCCTGCGATTTCGAAATCGCCGTCACTTGCCCCTCATAATTAGCCATATGCAGGGTTTCTTCTGTGACATCCGTGGCAAATTTCACCACTCGTTCGACCTCACCTTTTGAATTTAAAATTGGGTTGTAAGTGGCCTGCAACCATACTTCGCGCCCTCCATTACCGAACCTCCGATACCGGCTCGATTGATGGTCCCCCTTCCTCAAACTATCCCAGAAAGTGCGATAGGCATCTGTGTTCTGGGCGCCTGGCTCGGCGAACATGCTGTGATGCTTTCCTTGAATCTGACCCAGGTTAAACCCCATAATCGTCAGAAACCGATCATTCGCCGTCAGAATTGTGCCGTCCGGTTTGAACTGAATAATTGCTTGCGATTTATCAAGCGCAGCCAAAATAGCCGCCGCCGCACCTGGTGATATAGTTCCAGGGGCACTCTTTCGAATAAACATTGTGGAAGACACCTTTCTAGTGAACATCGATAGGGCCGATATTCCAACGAACATCTGTTTCGCCCGATATCCAAATAGTTCGAAAAAAATAAAATCCACACCCAAGGAAAAAAATATTTCCATTAATAACATTCAACTAACGGTAATCATAATATGATCCGTCTTATGTTTCTTTTACTAACTATACGGGAATAAAACATAAAATTTATTGTAACATTCTATAAAAAAGAGAGGAGATAGTCTCCTCTCATTCCTTAGACACAAGCATCCTCAACCAAGACAGAAGGATCTACTTGGTTGTCCAAGCGCTTTCCCGCTGGCTCCGTCCGGCAATCGTGCTGCCAACGATAAGCCCGCTGAAATGGTGCTTGAGGTGACGATTTCAGTCATATCGGTGTGGGTGATAAAATTTGACAGGTCAGCGTCAGAAAAGCCCGTGACATCTGTAGGGTAGCCGCTTCTCAGCGTGAGGAGCTGCAATACCCTGCATACACACGGGGGTCTGACGTGGCAATGTTGCCTACATCAGACCCTTGCATCATCTGGCAATGAATATATCCAGCGATGCGTTCCTACGATTTCTCTGCACAGCCTCTTAAGCGGCCTTCTTTTTATCAAGGCTGCGATACAGGGTAACGCCTTCATCCGCCAATGTCCTCGCACTGCCAACGGAATCCGAGATTGTTTCAAGCTTCGAAGTGATATTGCTCACCGCTTGTGCTGCGCTCTGCAGGTTAGAAGCAATCTCGCGAGTCGTTGCACTTTGCTCTTCAACCGCACCAGCGACGTTGGTAACACTGCCTTCCACGGCTTCCACCGCAGTTCGGATGGACAACAATCCATCTACAACAGTACCGGAAATCGTCTGCATGCTGGTGATTTCAGTGGAGATTTGATCCGTTGCCCGGGCGACCTGGCTGGCCAACCCTTTCACTTCAGACGCCACAACAGCGAATCCTTTACCGGCGTCGCCAGCACGTGCAGCCTCGATTGTGGCATTCAAAGCCAGCAGATTGATCTGCCCGGCAATGTCTTGAATGAGTTCAACGATTTTCGTCATTGCAGACGCGGCATCGCTCAATTGCGTCGTTGCACTGTCTGCGGCTGCCGTCTCGGACATCGCACGATCCACTTCGTTGCGCGATATGGTCATGCTCTGTGAAATTTCACGTGCTGAAGCATCCAATTCCTCAGAAGCTGATGCTACGGCCTGCACCATTTCCAACGTCTGCTCCGACGCATCTGAGGCAGCAACAGCTTGCTCGTTGGCAACACTGACGGATTGCAGGATTTTTCCAAGATTCTGATCGACCAACGCCCCAACGCGCTCCCCTTCACGGCGGGCAACAACACGCTCTGTTCTATCGGTCGCAAATTTCACGACCTTAAAAACCTGCCCATTTGGGTCGAGTATTGGGTTGTAGCTGGCCTGGATCCATACTTCACGCCCGCCTTTGCCGATGCGAAGATATTCCGCAGCTTGAAACTCACCTTTGCGCAGGGCTTCCCAGAAGCGCTTATATTCCGGAAGGTCGGCTTCCCCTTTTTTAATGAACATGCTGTGGTGACGCCCTTGGATTTCAGACAGATCATAGCCCAAGGCGTTCAAGAAATTTTTGTTTGCCGTTATGATCGTTCCATCGGGTTCGAATTCGATTACCGCCTGCGATTTTGAAATCGCCGTCACCTGCCCCTCATAGTTAGCCACACGCAAGGTTTCTTCTGTGACATCAGTGGCAAATTTAATGACGCGTTCCACTTCACCCTTAGAATTCACGATTGGGTTGTAACTGGCTTGCAACCAGACTTCGCGCCCGCCATTCGCATAACGCCGATATAGAGCAGATTGATGGTTTCCCTGTCTCAAACTGTTCCAAAAATTGCGATACGCATCGGTGTTCTGGGCACCTGATTCGGCGAACATGCTGTGATGCTTGCCCTGAATTTGGTCGAGGCTATAGCCCATAACCTTTAGGAACAGATCATTTGCCGTCAGAATCGTGCCATCTGGTTTAAACTGAATGATCGCTTGTGATTTATTTAGCGCAGCCAATATGCTTGCCGCATCACCTGTTGACATAGTGCCAGGGGAGTTTTTTCGCATGAACATTATCGCATACACCTTTTACCTATTAATGATAATTCCTGATTTCCACCAGGATCGGATATAGGGAGTTTCACATGCAATATTTAAAATATAATTAATGATATTTACAATTTACGTAAGGATATAAGTCTATGATACAATTCAAATTACCCTAAATAATATAGATTAACACTTTAGATTCTATCACAAATAGAAAAATGGATGAGAGGAGAAAATTCCTCGCATCCATGTCATATTACTAAGCTTTTACAACGCTTCGAAAATCGCAGTAAGAAAAAGCCAGACCGGATAGTCCCTATCCTTGGCGCGCCACCATCATCTTCTTGATTTCCGCAATCGCCTTGGCCGGATTCAGGCCTTTCGGGCAGGTCTTGGAACAGTTCATGATCGTATGGCATCGATACAGCCTGAAAGGATCTTCCAGGTTATCCAATCGCTCGCCCGTCGCCTCATCCCGGCTGTCTACCAGCCAACGATAGGCCTGTAGCAAGACTGCTGGGCCCAAATAGCGTTCACTGTTCCACCAGTAACTCGGGCAGGACGTCGCGCAAGAGAAGCACAGGATACATTCATACAGCCCATCCAGTTTCCGGCGATCTTCCGGCGTCTGCAGCCGTTCTTTGTCAGGTGGCGGCGGTGTTTTGGACTTAAGCCACGGCTCGACAGAGGCGAGCTGGGCATAGGCATTATTCAGATCAGGCACCAGATCCTTGACCACTTTCATATGGGGCAAAGGATAGATGTTAACCTCTTCCTTCACATCATCGATGAATTTGGTGCAGGCCAGCGTATTGGTGCCGTCGATATTCATCGCACAGGACCCACAAATCCCCTCCCGACAGGACCGGCGGAAGGTCAAGGTCTGATCAACCTCATTCTTGATTTTGATCAGAGCATCCAGAACCATTGGACCGCACTCATCCAGGTCAACCTCATAGGTGTCGACTTGTGGGGTCTTTCCATCGTCTGGATTCCAACGGTAAATGTTGAACTTCCGGACATTCTTTCCGCCAGATTTAACCGGCCAGGATGTTCCTTTGCCGATCTTTGAATTAGCAGGCAGTGCGAATTCAGCCATAACCTATAATCCTCGTTTTACGAACGATCTTAATAAACACGTGCCTTGGGTGGGATGGCCTGCACATCATTGCTCATTGGGCTCATCGTGACCGGGCGATAATCCAGTTTTACCGATCCATCCTCATTGAGCCAGGCCAGAGTGTGCTTCATCCATTCCTTGTCGTCCCGCTCGGAATAATCCTCACGGGCCTGAGCACCACGGCTTTCCTTACGATTTTCTGCGCCAACAATCGTGACCATCGCCTGACCGATCAGGTTTTCAAATTCCAGCGTTTCCACCAGATCCGAATTCCAAACCATGCCGCGATCCGAGACGGAGATATCGTCCTTATCGGCCCAGATTTTCTTCAACTCATCAATACCCTCTTGCAGAACCTCTCCCGTGCGGAACACGGCGCAGTTATTCTGCATCACATGCTGCATACGTCCCCGCAAGGCTGCCGTGGTGGTCGAGCCTTTGGCATGACGCAAGCGATCAAAGCGATCAATCGCGGCATCCGTTGCTTCCTTGGTCAGGGGCCGGGTTTTTTCCGTCGGGTCCACTGTTTCAGCACAGCGATTGGCCACCGAACGTCCAAAAACGACCAGATCCAGTAATGAGTTTGACCCCAACCGGTTTGCCCCGTGCACGGAGACACAAGCAGCCTCTCCCGCAGCCATCAGGCCCGGCACAGTCGTGTTCGGATTGCCATCTTTCAGGGTGACGACTTCACCATGATAGTTGGTCTGAATGCCGCCCATATTATAGTGGCAGGTCGGGATAACCGGGATCGGCTCCTTCGTGACATCCACACCGGCAAAAATCTTCGCAGTTTCTTCAATGCCCGGCAGGCGTTCGTGAATGACCGCTGGCGACAGATGCTCCAGGTGCAGATGGATGTGATCTTTCTTTGGACCCACACCGCGACCTTCCCGGATTTCCATGGTCATGGAGCGAGAGACAACATCACGGCTGGCCAAATCCTTGGCGGATGGTGCGTAGCGTTCCATAAAACGCTCGCCCTCAGAATTGGTCAGATAACCGCCCTCCCCACGCACGCCTTCTGTGATCAGGCAGCCCGCACCATAAATGCCGGTTGGGTGGAACTGAACGAATTCGCAATCCTGGAGCGGCAGACCCGCGCGCAGCACCATACCACCGCCATCGCCCGTGCAGGTATGGGCAGAGGTTGCCGAGAAGAAGACACGGCCATAACCACCGGTCGCCAGCACCGTCTGTTTTGCATTGAACCGATGTAGCGTGCCGTCATCAAGGTTCCAGGCCAACACGCCCCGGCAGGTGCCATCATCATCCATGATCAAATCTATAGCGAAATATTCAATGAAGAATTCCGCATCATGCTTCAGGGACTGCTGATACAGTGTGTGCAACATCGCATGGCCGGTCCGGTCCGCGGCTGCACAGGTGCGCTGCGCCGCGGGGCCCTCACCAAATTTGGTGGTCATGCCACCAAAGGGGCGCTGATAAATCTTGCCATCTTCGGTACGGCTGAACGGCACGCCGTAATGTTCCAGTTCGACAATCGCAGGCGCGGCTTCACGCACCATATATTCAATCGCGTCCTGGTCACCCAACCAATCAGAGCCCTTGACGGTGTCATACATATGCCAGCGCCAGTCATCCGGCCCCATATTTCCCAAAGCGGCGGAAATCCCACCTTGTGCTGCGACTGTGTGAGAGCGGGTCGGGAAAACCTTGGTGACACAAGCTGTCTTCAGGCCTTTTTCAGCCAGCCCAAAGGTGGCGCGCAATCCTGCGCCGCCGGCCCCTACGACAACAACGTCATAGGCATGATCAATTACAGTATAGGCATCAGTCATTATCGGATCCCTCTTTCGGGTTAGTCCGTGTTTTCCAAACGTCAGGCAGTAAATGCCACTTTCAGCACAGCAAACGCCGCGGCAACCGCAAGCGCCACAGAGGCCAGCTTAATCACCAGCATGACAGCAACCTTCGCGGCCTCACCATGGATGTAGTCCTCGACAACAACTTGCAAACCCAGTTGCAGGTGATGGAATGTCGCAGCGATCAATAACAGCATCAAAATCGCGTTGAACGGCGTGGCGAGCCAGATCGCCATTTCGCCATATTCCGCACCAGCATGGCTGATCACGGAAAAAACGAACCATAATGTCAACGGTAACAGCGCCACTGCTGTTACGCGCTGCATCCACCAATGACGGGTGCCACTGCGGGCAGATCCCAGGCCGCGCACTGGGCCAAGAGGTGTCTTCAAACTCATATGCTTATCCCCTAATGTCTTTCGCGCCAGCGGCGTCACATCGCGCTATAGCCAATGATCCAGGTCAACAGCGTCAGGCAACCGGCGACGATGGGTACGGCATGCCCAGTCTTCTGGGCAACGTCTAGATCAAAGCCGTAGCCTGTATCCCAAACCAAATGACGAATGCCATTTGCCAAGTGATAGAATAGAGCAAAGGTCCAACCGAACAAAAACAGCCGACCAATAAAGCTACCTACAACAGCCTGCGCGTCTGCAAATGCCAGGGGGCCGGTCGCCAA
>JARGPE010000201.1 GCA_029212835.1 Alphaproteobacteria bacterium
TTCAGATTGCTCAAAGTCGAGACCGGGCCTTTGTCGGTGCGATGCTGGGGGCCAGTGGCCTGATCGATGTTATTATCCCACGCGGTGGGCGGAATCTGATTGAGCGGGTGATGGCGGATGCGCGCGTGCCGGTCTTTGCCCATCTGGAAGGGTTGGTTCATCTCTACATCCATGAGGCTGCAGACCCTGAAAAGGCAGTCGCGATTGCGGTAAATGGCAAGATGCGGCGCACCGGGGTTTGCGGGGCGACGGAAACCCTGTTGATTGACCGTGTGGTTGCAGCATCGCTGTTGCCTAAATTGGCTGAGGCTTTGACAAAGGCGGGATGCAGCCTGCGCGGGGATGCTGAGGCGATGGCCCTGATGCCCGCCATTATCCCAGCTACGGAGGCGGATTGGTCTACTGAATATCTGGATGCCATTCTGTCGATCCGCGTTGTAGATGGATTGGACGCGGCGATGGATCACATCGCACAGTATGGGTCAGATCATACCGATTGTATCGTGACGGAAGATGCCCAGGCTGCTGAACGATTCTTGCGGGAAGTGGATTCGGCTATCGTCATGCACAATGCTTCTACTCAGTTTGCCGATGGGGGTGAATTTGGCATGGGGGCCGAAATCGGCATCTCCACCGGACGCATGCATGCCAGGGGGCCAGTAGGGGCAGAACAATTGACCAGTTTTAAATACCGTGTACGCGGCACTGGGCAGGTTCGTCCGTGATTTCTATTTTTGGCGACGGCATTCGCGCAGGCCATCAGCATGGGTAAGTTTCGGACCAGCAGCCTGGTCAGCCGCAATCGGCGCATGACGGTCGGCCTGTTGGGCGGGTCGTTTAATCCGGCGCATGATGGTCACCTGCATATTTCGCGCGAGGCGTTGAAGCGTCTGAATTTGGATCAGGTCTGGTGGATGGTTTCCCCCCAGAACCCGTTGAAATCCGAATCAGGCATGGCCGGGTTTGAGGAGCGGTTCCGCTCTGCCAAGGCCATGGCTCAGGATCCGCGCATTCGTGTGACCGATATTGAACGGCGTTTGGGGACACGACAGACAGCAGAAACGCTGACAAAACTGACCAAAATGCTGCCCGAGATCCGCTTTATCTGGCTGATGGGGGCGGACAACCTGTTGCAAATACATCGCTGGCATCGATGGACTAAAATCTTCACAACGGTTCCCCTTGCCGTTTTTGCCAGACCTACGTATGATTCAAGGGCGTTGGCTGGGCAGGCGGCGGCTCGGTTCGCGCGGGCGCATTTACCGGATCGGTTTGCGTCCACACTGGCTTATAGGACGCCGCCAGCGTGGGTATTTTTGGCGATACGCCGACATGCAGCCTCTGCGACTGCAATTCGGGCGTCCGGCGGGTTCCCGTCTTCGAACCCCTCAGAAGCCCCAAAATTACTGTCGTCGGATTGATCCGCATGGTGCGGCGATGACACAGAAGGAGAAACCGAAGATCGCTAGTCTCAAAGCGCAGGACTCGTATTCCGACCTTATGTTGGGATTGATCGAAACCTCACTAGATGACGACAAGGCTCAGGCCGTCACCGTCATCGAAATGCGCGGCAAATCATCCATCGCCGATCACATGGTGATCGCCAGTGGGACATCCAGCCGCCAAGTGGTCTCCATGGCAGACCATCTTCTCGAAAAGCTGAAATCGTCTGGCGTCGAAGGTGCGCGGGTCGAAGGCATGAATCAGGGTGATTGGGTCCTGATTGATGCAGGCGACATCATCGTGCATTTGTTCCGTCCAGAGGTTCGCAGCTTCTATAATCTTGAGAAGATGTGGGGCGTGGAGATGCCGGAACCCATGAGCGCGCACGCCTGATCGGGCGTGCCGTAAAGGGCTAGGGCAGAAAGGGATCCGATGCGGATACGCATCATCGCGGTCGGCCGCGCAAAGCGCGGTCCCGAGACGAGTCTTTTTGATGTCTATCGATCCCGGATCACCTGGCCCTTTGAGCTCATTGAGGTAGAGGAAAAGCGACCGCTTCCCACCGATCAACGGATCGCGCGGGAAGAAGAGCTGATCCGGGCTAAAATCCCGGATGGGGCGACGCTTGTTGCCCTGGACGAAACCGGGGAAGACCTCACCAGCCGAAAACTCGCCGCAAAATTTCAGACATGGCAGGACAGTGGTACCAGTGATCTGGTGTTTCTGATTGGCGGCGCAGACGGTCTGTCAGATGGCCTGCGCAAATCGGCCAATCTGCTGATCCGTTTTGGCCGCGTCACCTGGCCCCATATGCTGGTCCGCCCCATGCTGGCCGAACAAATCTACCGCTGTCGCCAAATCCTCGACGGCCACCCCTATCATCGAGATTGAGGGGTGGGGATTAGAGGAGGAGCGCTTAGCGCTCCATCCGGCGGTATTTGATGCGGTGGGGCTGGTCGGCCTCGACACCTAGGCGGCGTTTTCGGTCGGCCTGGTAGTCTTCGTAGTTGCCTTCAAAGAAGACGATTTCACTGTCACCTTCATAGGCCAGGATATGGGTGCACAAGCGATCCAGGAACCAGCGATCGTGGCTGATGACCACGGCACAGCCGGGGAAGGTCATCAGAGCATCTTCCAACGCGCGCAAGGTATCGACGTCCAAGTCGTTTGTCGGCTCATCGAGCAGCAGAACATTCGCACCGGTTTTTAACATGCGAGCCAGATGAACGCGGTTGCGTTCCCCACCCGACAATTGACCGACCTTTTTCTGCTGGTCTGCGCCCTTGAAGTTGAAGGATCCGACATAGCCGCGCGACGCAACCTTGCGCTTGCCCAGCTCAATCATGTCCATCCCGTCGGAGATTTCTTCCCAAACATTCTTGTTGTCATGCAGCACGTCACGGTTCTGATCGACATAACCCAGCTTTACGGTCTCACCCAAACGGATAGAGCCAGCGTCTGGTTTTTCCTGTCCGGTAATCATGCGGAACAGCGTGGTTTTACCGGCCCCGTTCGGCCCAACAATGCCTACGATCCCGCCTGGTGGCAGTTTGAAGCTGAGCCCATCCATCAGGACTTTGCCGTCATAGGATTTGCACAGGCCTTCGGCTTCAATCACAACGCCGCCCAGACGTGGGCCTGGCGGGATAATGATCTGTGCTGTGGTATTGGCCTTTTCGGCCTCTTCGGCTTCTCGCACCAACTCGTCATAGGCGGAGATACGGGCCTTGGATTTGGTTTGACGACCTCGGGCAGAGGCGCTGACCCATTCGCGTTCCTGGGCGATGTTGCGCATGCGGGCTTCCTGTTCCCGACCTTCCTGTTGCAGACGCTTTTGCTTCTGTTCCAACCAGGAGGAATAGTTGCCTTCATAAGGAATGCCGCGCCCACGGTCCAATTCCAAAATCCAGCCGGTCACATTATCCAGGAAGTAGCGATCGTGGGTGACCATAACGACGGTACCGGGATAGTCGGCCAGGAAACGCTGCAGCCAGGCAACACTTTCGGCGTCCAAATGGTTGGTCGGCTCGTCCAACAGCAGCATGTCAGGTCGGCTGAGCAACAGGCGGCACAGGGCAACGCGGCGGCGTTCCCCCCCTGACAGGTTCTTCACCCCCCAATCGCCAGGAGGACAACGCAGAGCATCCATTGCGACTTCAACCCGTGCATCCAGATCCCAGGCGTCTGCTGCATCGATCTTTTCCTGCAGTTCCGATTGTTCGCCGATCAATGTCATCATTTCGTCGTCGTCGGTGACTTCGCCCAGTTTCATGGACACTTCGTTAAAGCGGTCGACGATGGTCTTTAACTCGGACAGGCCTTCCATTGCGTTTTCGGCAACGGTTTTGCTTTCGTCCAGATGTGGTTCCTGCGCCAGATAGCCGATCTTCACCCCTTCGGCGCACCAGGCTTCTCCGGTATATTCTTTATCAACGCCGGCCATGATCTTCAGCAGCGTGGATTTCCCCGCGCCGTTATAGCCCAATACCCCGATTTTGGCGCCTGGCAGAAACTGCAGCGTGATTTCGCGCAGCACTTCTTTGCCGCCTGGATAGGCCTTGCCCAGATTGTGCATGCCGAAAACATATTGGTACGAGGCCATGGCGGTCCTGCTCCTTAAGCAAATGATGCATCGAAGTACCGCCAGATAGGGCGGCGGAGGGGTTTTAGCGGAGTTGAGCCATTAGGGCAACGGCAGGAACGCTAATTCAAAGTGTATTCTAATATATGTTAAACCTTTTTAATCAATGATTACTAAAAAGTTAATATTTTCCTTTTTGCTGCAAAAAATTCCCGTCTCGATATACAACTCGAGGTCTATCCTGGTTTTTCGGAGTGGCCTGAAAACCAGAAATTAACAGGAGGGCAAGAGAATGAGCAATCGTATAAATAGTTCCGATGATGAAATAACGATTAAAGTAGCGTCCACAATTGAAGACTTGATCGCATGCCAACGTATTCGGTCTGCGTGTTTTATGAGTGGAGATGAACCAGAACCGTATTCGGAACAGTTCGACGGAAACGACTTTTCGGCGGCGACACAGTTATTGGCTTGTCGAAACGGCGCACCCGTCGGTAGTATGCGTATACGCATCCTGAATGGGGGTGAAGGAACCGAAGCAACCTGGGAAAAGCTTTCTGTACTGCCCAGTGAAAGAGGTGCTTTGGCCATCCTGAACTCCATTGCTCAGGCTGCGGTGCAGTATTCGGTGTTCAAAGGAATTACGACCATTAGAGGTTTGGTGCGGGATCCTCGGATCATGAAGTTTTGGAAGCGCACCGTTAATGGCGTGATCACCAACGAGCCTCCGGTTGTGTATGAGGGGCGGGAATATCGTCATATCCTCATCGATTTGAGGCCATTTTGGACGCCCTGCGAGCGATTGACTTTGGAGAAGATTGAGCATGAGATTTTCTCTAAACATTTATCAGAACGCCGCCGCGCATTGGCATCAGAGCGGGTGGAAGAGAGAATGAGGCAACGCGTCGCATGATACGTTCGGAACAACTCTTGAGAGAGTTGGAAAAGACTGTCGACCCGTCTGGCGTAGAACTTGTTCTACGTCGGGCGGGCGCGACCTATATGTTCTGGCAAACCTGGAGCCCGGAAACGGTCTACACTTGGGAACGCGTGCCTCCGGGATTTTTCTCAATGTATTACGGTTTGGATTCAGACCGCTATTGCGCCATTGCCAATGCGATGCGCGCTGGTTGGATTTGTTACACATTCGGCCAGGCCCGTGCAGAGCTTGGTAATAGTTCGGACAGCAAAGATGCTGAAAAGATCTGGACGAATTTTAACATGCATGACGGTATTTGTATTTTGCAGGGATTTGGTGCGCGTCGCTCCTTGCTGACGATGGCCGTCGCGGGTAATGCGGAACGATTGTTGCGGGAACATCATGTCGTCTTTTCTGCAGCAGCGGCACGGTTGGATGAGCTGCTGGCCGCAGATTTGGACTCCTTGTTCAAGGCACCCCGTGCGCGGGGATTGCTGTCGCCGTCAGAGGCCGCCGCAGTCCAGGCGCAAATTGAACATCCACATTTGACCGTTAGACAACAGGCGAGTCTGCTGAATATTTCCGTTCGAACCTTGGAAAAGCGTCATGCGGATATCGCGCGAAAACTTGGAGTCTCGTCGTTTCCAGGCGCAATTGTTATCGCCTTGGATCTTGGCCGGATCGGCGGCCCTTCGTCAGATATGCCGGAAGAGGCGAACGAGCGTGGAAATACGATTTAGAAATTTTTGTTTATAAGCTATTAATAAGCAGTCAAATTTTCTTGGTCGCCCATTCCCACTGATTTTTGCGTCCTGAACGCATTGAATTTTAGGAACCGCCATTCATGCCCAACGTTGAACCGCCTGCTACGGCAGGGCGCAATATTGGCTTTGCCCCGACATCCGCTCAACAAGGCAATGTTCTGTTTGCCGCTGCCTGGATGATGGGAGCTTTGGCCTCCTTTGCTGCGATGGCCATTGCCGGGCGTGAGATTTCCCGAGAATTGGATACGGTCCAACTGATGTTTTTTCGCAGCGTGATTGGGTTGGTGCTCGTCGTTGCGATCGGCAGCTTCCTGCCTGGCGGATTAGGCAGTTTCAAAACACAGCGCCTCAAGCTGCATATCGTCAGAAATCTGTTTCACTTCGTGGGCCAATTTGCCTGGTTCTATGCCATCACCATGATTTCTCTGGCGGAAGTGTTTGCCTTGGAATTCACATCCCCGATCTGGGTTGCGATCTTGGCACCTCTGGCCCTGAAGGAAAATATGACCAAGGGGCGTGCTATTGCTGTGATATTGGGATTTGTTGGGGTGATGATCGTGTTGCGCCCCGGGTTGGCAGAGTTCGGCATTGGCCATATCGCAATGCTGATAGGGGCCATGGCCTTCGCAACCAGCATGTTGACGACGAAGAAACTCAGCGCAACGGAGTCACCGCTGACAATTTTATTCTGGATGGCCGTTATTCAGGCCCCAATGGGACTGGTCGGGTCTCTCAGCCATTTTGTTATCCCGGGGCTGACGACATCTCTTTGGCTGTTGGTGGTTGGGCTCTGCGGCTTCACGGCCCATTATTGTATTACCCAGTCTTTCCGCTGGGCGGACGCAACCGTGGTTGCCCCGATGGACTTCTTTCGATTGCCCCTCATCGCCGTGGTGGGAATGTTGTTTTATAATGAGGCATTGGATCCTTTTGTTTTCATCGGCGGTGCCGTCATTTTAACAGGCAATTATCTTAACATTCGCTATGAGCGGAAAAGGATCGCCTTAGCCGGGGCCGCACCTGTGCTGCATCCTGAAGCATCAACCAATTCCGTCGATCATCCACTTCGTTAAGCTCAGGGCCTGCACTTCTGTCGCACGGCTATCGCGGTCCATGCGCAGAAAGAACTCATCCAATTGTGGCGGTGCCAGGGATGTCTGGCTCAACATATCGTGAATTTGCCCACGATGGTGGGTGCCATGCGCAAGGACATGTTGCAGGACCGCCCAGATCGGTTCAACCACGCGCCCCCAACGCGCCGTCTCATGCAGCAACACCTCACGGTCCAGGTCGGTGGCGGTTAGGGAACTGATATAGA
>JARGPE010000202.1 GCA_029212835.1 Alphaproteobacteria bacterium
AAGAAATCCGGCACGCTCCAATCATTGTTGAACTTGATCGCAATATCGCGGGCCAGTTCCAGATGCTGCTTCTGATCTTCGCCCACCGGAACATGGGTGGCACGATAGGCCAGGATATCGGCAGCCATCAGATTGGGATAAACGAACAGACCCGTCGAGGCGTTTTCTTTGTTCGATCCGGCCTTTTCCTTGAACTGCGTCATGCGGTTCAGCCAGCCCATACGCGCCACGCAATTGAAATACCAGGCCAGCTCCGCATGATCCGGGTTCTGCGACTGATTGAACAGGATGTGCTTGTCCGTATCAATGCCACAGGCAATCAGCGCGGCGGCAACCTGTCGGGTTGCTTCGCGCAGGCCGGCCGGGTCCTGAAATACGGTCAACGCATGCTGATCTACAACGCAATAAATGCATTCATAGTCTTTCTGCAGCGGTGCCCAGTTGCGGATGGCGCCCAGATAATTGCCCAGCGTCAGATTGCCGGTGGGTTGAATGCCAGAGAAAACGCGGGGTTTATGCTGTGACGGTGTGGTCTTGGTCGGCGCGGTCATGGGATGTGGACTCCCCGAACGATGTTGATGAAAATGCGCCCCGCTTATCGCGGGTTCCGGGTGAGGGGTCAAGTCTGGAACGCTGTATTAGTCTGCAATCTTTCGGCGACGCGTCAGGGCGCGCTTCACTTCGCGCAAATCCGTCCCGCCCAAGACCTGCGCCAGAGTGAAATAAAGAATTGCGCCGATCAGGACCAATCATGCCAAAGCAGCGAT
This sequence comes from Alphaproteobacteria bacterium, assembly GCA_029212835.1. Taxonomy (GTDB): domain Bacteria; phylum Pseudomonadota; class Alphaproteobacteria; order UBA8366; family Aestuariispiraceae; genus Pacificispira. Next base: position 768 of record JARGPE010000202.1, read on the forward strand.
CCGAAGCATTAGGGTCCAGTCGACTAAGTGCGGCATCATTTGAACCCCGGCATAGAGCGCAAGGCCCATCGCGGCGGTCGCCAGCAACAGGCGGGGCAGGCGGCGGCGAAATCTTGTATCCAATGGAAGATGCCCGCGTTGGGACAGGATGGCGGCCATCATTCCCGCATTGATCCAGGCTGCCAAAGAGGCGGCAAGCGCTATGCCTGTAGATCCCATCATCTGCATCAACAGATAGGCTAGAAGGACATTCACGGCCATTGAGATAGCCGCCAGGATTAAAGGTGTTCTGGTATCTCCTCGGGCAAAAAAGGCGGGGGATAGAATCTTTGCCAATACGACAGAGGGCAGGCCAAGTGCCATCGCGGCAGTAATGGCCGCTGTGATCTGCGCATCCTCCGGCGCAAAGGCACCACGCCGGAACAAAACATCCACGACTGGCATGGGCATCGCGATCAGGGCGGCGGTGGCGGGTAGAGTGAACAAAAGCCCGATTTCTAATGCGCGGTTCAGGCTATCGGATGCACCGGTCATATCCTTGGCGCTTAATTGGCGCGATAATAGGGGTAGCAGGGCAACCGATACGGCAACCCCGATCACACCCAACGGCAATTGCGTCACCCGGTCAGCATAATAGAGATGCGCAATCGCACCGGCGGGCAATAGAGAGGCCAGCATGGTAGAGACAACCGTGTTGATCTGACTGACCCCCGCGCTCAACACACCCGGCCCCATGCGTCGTAACAGGGATATGATGTCCGGTGACAGGCGCGGGCGCGGCAGATGCACCAGAATGCCTGCACGGTGACAGTCCCAGGCAATCAGCCCGAACTGTAAAACCCCGCCAATGAACACACCCCAGGCCAGCGCGAAGGCGGGCAGGGTGGGCAACAGGTCATAAATGCTAAGACCCATTGCAATGATCAAAACGATATTCAGTAAAAGCGGGGCGGCGGCTGCGGCCCCAAACCGGTCCACCGTATTCAACATGCCAGACAACAGCGCGGACAGGGCCATAAAGGTCAGATAAGGAAAGGTAATGGTGCTCAAGGCGACGGCCAGGGCGAATGTATCTGCATCCGCACCGAATCCGGGGGCCAGACCCAGAATCACGAAGGGCATGAATGCCATGGCCACAACGGTCAGGACCAGCATGGTCAAGACCAGCAGGACCGCAGCTTCTCCCCCGAAACGGATGGCGCTTTCCTTGCCTTCACGCTCCAAGCGCTTCGCATAGATCGGGACCAGGGCAGCATTCAACGCGCCTTCGGCAAATAACCGGCGAAACAGATTGGGTAGACGGAATGCGACGACAAATGCTTCCGCCGCCGGTCCGGCACCCAGGACGCTGGCCATCATGGCATCGCGAACAAAGCCAAGTACCCGGCTGACCATCGTCCAGCCACCAACCGTCGCAATCGACCGCATTAACGCCATTCAAATTCTCCTGCCACAAGACGCAGCAGCATTAGCCGGATTCGTGTGTCCTGGCGAGTGAGACAAAGGGGCGTTTTAAGGGCAAAACTTATTCTGCTGCCTGGGCCTTTGCATTTGCAGCGCGTTTGGCGGCCTTTTTGGCCAAAACCTTGCGGGCATGCTTTGTCGGTGGTGGGGCGGTTTGGGCTTCTGCTTCCAGCAGGGCATAGCGCAAGGCTTGGCGGATTTGGTCCAGTCGCCCGGCATGCTCTACTTTCAGACCAAATGTGTCCTTCACATAAAAGACGTCAACGACCTGCTCGCCATAAGTCGAAATCTTGGCAATCGCGATCTGCAGGCGCTGTTCCACCAGGGTGGATGTGATGCGATACAGCAAGCCAGGACGGTCCCGGCCGTTCACCTCAATCACTGTGTGGGTGGCCGAGGCGCGATTATCGATCAAGACACGCGGCGGAACGGTGAAGACCCGGGTTCGCGATGGCAGGGAGACCTTTGCCCGCTTTATCAACTCATCCAGGGGTCGGATTTCACCAGCCAGTGATTGCTGTACCATGGCCGACAGCCGCGCCAATCGATCGGGGCGGGAGAATGTGCCACCCTCGGCATCTGGAATTAGGAAGGTGTCCAGCCATCCTTTAAGGTGCTGATCTTGGCATCCACAACCGAGGCACCCGCCAGGGCAATTGCGCCGGACAAGCGGGCGAACAGGCCCGGATGATCCAGGCAATATACAGTCAGTTCGGTAACGGATTTTTCTTCGTCAACGCGGGTTTCCAGGGTCAGCTCGTCACGATGCTTTTCGGCACCGCGCACCAGTCTGGCATGATGAACCAGCGTATCCAGATCCAGCGCCAGGAAATAGCCTTTGCCGCCGCGCTTCAGATGGGCGTCGATATCGGCCTGATCCCAGCCTTCTTCCAGCAGTCGGTCCGCCAAGCGGGTCTTTGCTGCGGCTGCACGCAAGATGCGCCCTTCGGAGGCAGATGCGCCTGCCATCACTTCTTCGGCGCGATAGAACAGGTCACGCAACAGCGTCGCCTTCCAATTGTTCCAGACATTCGGGCCTACGGCCTTGATATCGACAACAGTCAGGCACAGCAGCAGGCGCAACCGTTCCGGCGATTGAACCAGCGCAACAAAATCAGTGACGGTCTTCGGGTCTTCCAAATCGCGCTTGGTGGCGGTCATCGACATGGCCAGATGATTCAGGACCAACCAGGCCACCGTGTCGGTTTCAGCCTCATTCATTCCCAGTCGTGGGCACAGTTTACGTGCAACTTTTGCCCCCAGTTCTGAATGATCGCCACCGCGCCCTTTTGCGATGTCATGCAACAGTGTGGCGACATAGAGCACATTGCGGGACTGAATCTGATGGATGACTTTGGAGGCCAGAGGATGTTCCTCATTCAATAGGCCGCGCTCAATCTTGTTCAGGATCCCAATGGCGCGGATCGTATGCTCGTCCGTGGTATAGACATGATACATGTCATATTGCATCTGAGCTACAACACGGCCGAAATCCGGGACGAATTTACCCAACAGACCGCATTCATTCATTTCCCGCAGGGTCAGGTCGGGGTTCTCCGTCGCACTCAGGATATCCATGAACATTTGATTGGCGTCCGGATCATTGCGGAAGGCCGTATTCACTTTGCTCAAGGACCGGGTGATGGCGGTCAGGGCGTCGGGATGCATCGCCAGGCCGGTTTTATTAGCGACCTTGAAGATACGCAGCATCTCCAAGGGTGTTTCCCGGAAGACCTTTTTATCGGCAATGGTGATCCGCTGTCCTTCTAACGGGAATCCTTCGGCATCGCGCTGAAAGAATTTTGTCGGCAGGCGAAAGATGGAACGTCGCTTTTGGGCGGCTTCAAACGCGGCTAGGAAAATTCTAGTCAGGTCCCCAACATCCTTGGCGACCAGGAAGTAATGTTTCATGAACCGCTCAACACCGCTGCCACCGGCGCGGTCGGTATACATCATGCGGTTGGCCAGTTCTGGCTGCACGTCAAATGTCAGACGTTCTTCCGGGCGTTTGGTCAGATAGTGCAGGTGACAGCGCACCGACCACAGGAATTGCTGTGCTTTGGCAAAGCGTGCGACCTCAGTTTTGGTCAGCGCCCCTTCTTCGATCATTTCAGAGATATCTTCGACGCCATAGAGGAACTTAGCGGTCCAATATAGGGCATGCAGATCCCGTAATCCGCCCTTGCCGTCCTTTATGTTGGGCTCCAGGACATAGCGGCTGTCGCCCATGCGCTCGTGGCGTTCATCGCGCTCGGCCAGTTTGGCCTCCAGGAAATCCATTTCCCGACCACCGACAATCGACTTGCGAAAAGACGTGCGCAGCTCTGCAAATAGCGCCTTATCACCCCAGATATACCGGGTTTCCAGCAAAGCCGTGCAGATCGTCCAGTCGGCCTTGGCCTGGCGCAGGCATTCATCGACAGATCGAGTGGAATGCCCAACCTTCAGCCCAATATCCCACAGGGTATAAAGAATGGTTTCCACCACTTGATCGACACGTGCTGCTGGTTTTCGGTTGTGCAGGAACAACAGATCCACGTCAGATTGGGGGGCCAATTCGCCACGCCCATAACCGCCTACGGCTATGACGCTGATGATTTCCGCATCAGTCGGATTAGGGGCCGGATAGATATGCTTGGAAATGCTGTCATACAGCACGCGTAGAATCTGATCGATTAGAAAGCAGTTTCCAGCGACGCAAGCAGAGCCGTCCTGATCCTCATAGAAACGGGATTGAATTTCCTCTCGGCCTTTTGACAGTGCGGATTTTAGAATTCCGAGCCAAGCTGAGCGCGCCTGAGCCTCGCCCTGGACATTGGCCACAGCGGCAGACATTTCCTCTTGAAGGGTCAGCCGGTCAATGATCTGGCGCTGCCGCTTCACTTTTACAGATGTATCTATCATCCCATTAACCTAGCGCGATTTATGGTGTTTGACGAGGGGTGGTCACAGCAGAATTCGTTGCCTATCATGTGCAAGAAGAGGAATGTGTTTGGTATGCAAGATCTATCCTACCCACCAGCTTGGCAAGACGTAGAAGCTGCCATCGCGCGCCTGTCTTCTAAACAGATATTGTTTGTATGTGGGGCGGTCAAGTCAGGCACAACCTGGACGCAATTATGGTTAGACGCGCATCCACAAATCGCCTGTCGGGGGGAGGGATGTTTCTTTAACAGCTATGCGGGGGCTTTGCAGCGGACCTGCCGTGACATCTCTGCAATGGTGACGCAGCAGAATGCGTATAAATTCCCGGATTACCCAGCATTTCCAACGTTCACCCTACCTCATGTCCAGTATTTATTGCGGCAATCTGTATTGGCGCTTATGGCGGTGTATGGGGATCAGCCAGAAGTTCGGGTTGTTGCTGAAAAGACTCCACCGACTTTGATGTCGGTCAATACGGTGATGCAGGTTTTCCCAGAAGCAAAGCTGCTTAATCTCGTGCGCGATGGTCGCGATATGGCGATTTCTGCATGGCATGAAAATATGCGTCGGGATGCGATAGGTTTTCAGGATAAGTATCCCGCAATGGATGATTTCATGCCGGAAATCGCCGGAATTTGGGTCGAGTCCCAAACCATTGCCCTGTCAGCACAGCGAGAGCATCCAGCGCAATTCAAACAAATTCACTATGAAGATTTGTTGGACAGCCCCAAAGCGATCATGGCGGATGTCTTTGCCTGGTTGGGCGTTGCGGCAGATCCTGCCACCGTATCAGCATGTTGTGCGGCGACATCTTTTGAGCTTCTCTCTGGCGGGAGGGTGGCTGGCCAGGTGGATGATGCGGATTTTTTTCGATCCGGAACTGCTGTGCAGTGGCGGGAGGCCCTGACCCCGGCACAGCAGGATATATTCTGGCAGATTGCGGGCGCTGCGATGCAGGCCCAGGGCTATGACAAGAATGGGCGCGTTCAACAGTAGTTATGTCAGCTCTTTGACACGGTTTGGTTTCTTTCGCAGTTGCGTAATGTATCGGTAAGATGCAACAGTTCTGGAGGATACGCATCGTTCTGGGGGGGCATCATGCCGACGCAAAAAGCGCAATCGACACAAAAGGTTCTGGTCGCCAATCGTAGTGAGATCGCCATTCGGGTGATGCGCGCTGCGACCGAATTGGGCTTTGGCACTGTTGCCCTGTATGCCGAAGAGGACAAGCTGTCCCTGCACCGGTTCAAAGCTGATGAAAGTTATCGCATTGGCGAAGGGCTTGGCCCCGTAAAGGCCTATCTGACGATTGAGGAAGTAATCCGGGTCGCAAAGAAGTCGGGCGCTACCCTGATCCATCCCGGCTACGGCTTCATGTCCGAAAACCCTGACTTTGCGGAGGCCTGTGCCGCCAATGGACTGATTTTTGTCGGCCCGCCGCCGTCGGTCATGCGCTCTCTGGGTAACAAGGTTTCCGCGCGTCATATGGCGGTGAAGGCCGGTGTACCGGTGATGCCAGCGACCGATCCGCTGCCTGACGATATGAATGAATGCGCCGAAATGGCCGAAAAGGTCGGCTATCCCGTGATGCTGAAGGCCAGTTGGGGCGGTGGCGGGCGTGGCATGCGTGTGATTGAGGATGCGTCCAAGCTGAAAGAGCAGGTCAATGCTGGTCGCCGGGAGGCAGAGGCAGCCTTTGGCAATGGTGAAGTCTATCTGGAAAAGCTGGTGCAGAGGGCCCGCCATGTGGAAGTGCAAATCCTGGGCGACCAGCATGGCAATCTGGTGCATTTATTTGAACGGGATTGTTCTGTTCAGCGGCGCAATCAGAAAGTTGTGGAGCGGGCACCCGCGCCCTATCT
>JARGPE010000203.1:0-6061 GCA_029212835.1 Alphaproteobacteria bacterium
GGCATTAGATCGTGCAGCACAATCACCAGCCATCAAGGCCTTGGTCGTGCGCCTGGGGGGGGCATCGGTCGGCTTCGCCCGGGTGGAAGAGCTTACCGCCGCTGTTCGTCGTTTTCGCGCAGCCGGAAAGCCAGCCTATGTTTATGCCGATGACTTAGGCGGTTTTGGAGACGGTACCCGGCTGACGGCCCTTGCTGCAGCCTTTGATGAGGTCTGGATGGCACCGTCCGGGTCCGTCGGATTAACGGGCGTTGCGTTGGAAACTCCCTATTTTTCAGGGGCATTGAACGAATTGGGTGTTACCGCCGAATTTGAACAACGTTATGAATTCAAGGGTGGTGCGGATCCAATGACCCGATCGGATATGTCCGGTCCGATTCGCCAGTCTCTGAGCCGGTTGGTCGATGGATTGTTGGATCACACTGTGGCTTCTATCGCTGCAGATCGTGGCCTGACCCCGGAAAAGGTCCGCACATTGGTCGATGGGGGCCCCTATTTGGGACGGGAAGCCGTTGCCGCGGGATTGATTGATCGATTGGATTATCCAGACGCCTTTGACGCATATGTTAAGACACTGATTGGTGCAGACGCAAAATGGATTGACGCGCCCTTCCTGATGGCTGCCACGCAACCCGATCCATCTGAAGATGGATCGCAACCGGTTAAAGTTGCTGTTGTCTATGGCGTTGGACCGATTGGCGTTGAAGACAGTTTGGGGGGGCCTTTTGGGGATCCGGGCTTTGACAGCGATGGGTTGATCGAGACTTTGAATTCGATTGCCAAGAGCAAAGAATACGCTGCCGTGTTGTTCCGAGTTGACAGTCCGGGCGGTGCCTATGGTCCGTCTGACGCGGTCTGGCATGCTGTAGGGCAGGTCCAGGCAGCTGGTATTCCTGTTGTCGTTTCCATGGGCGATGTGGCAGCAAGTGGTGGATATTTCGTTTCTGTCAGTGCCGATCAGATTGTCGCTTATCCCAGCACGATTACAGGTTCTATCGGTGTTTATGGTGGAAAATTCGATGCCAGTGCCCTTTGGTCTCGTCTTGGTGTGAATTGGGAACGTGTCACAGCAGGCCAGAATGCCGGTATGTGGTCATTCAATCGCGGATTTAGTGCTTCTGAACGGGAGCGTTTTGCGACCGCAATTGACTTTGTCTATGAGGATTTTACCAGCAAAGTCGCCAAGGATCGTGGTTTTGATGCCGCCAAAATCAATGCTGTGGCCCGAGGGCGTATTTGGTTGGGCAGTCAGGCCTTGGATGCTGGATTGGTGGATCGGCTGGGGGGCTTTGCTGAAGCGGAAGCTGCAATTCGGGACTTGTTGGGTCTGAACGCGGGCTCAGAGTTGGATCTGCATGTTTTGCCGAAACCGAAATCCCCGTTTGAAGCAATTGCTGAAGCCTTGCAGTCTGGTGACTTCTCTCTGGCTTTCGGCACACTGATTGCCGATGCTGCAGAACGTCGGATCATGAGCCGGGTTGAGGCTGTGCTGGGCGATCTGGACGGTATTGCCGCCCCACGTGAGGTTCTTTCCGCTCCGCCTATGCGCTTTAGAAATTAGGCCGGTTTGGTACCATACAGGTGGCAGGGGCGAAGGACCCCTTCATCCACCGCTTCACGCCTGATCTCATAGCTTCGGACCCGTTTTTCCGCATTATCCATGCCAATTGCGGCAATTAACTGCTGTAGTCCCGGCCCGGTGACTTGCAGGCATTCTTTTTTGATTTCATCGCGGTACCACGCATTGCGGTCCTGCACTTCGACCGATTGAAACCCTGCATTTCGCAGGGCTGATTCCGTCTGGAGGGGGGTCGCGAAATCTGCTTTCAGACCGTTCTGTGCCCCCCATTCAACCAGAATATCAGGAACTGTGCTGTCTTCATCACCGCCGCGTAGCCAGTCGCTGGCGATCAATCGGCCACCCGGTTTCAAGACTCGCCGTACGTCCTTATACAGGCTCTGCTTATCTGGGATATGCAGCATCGCATCTTTGCTGAATACGAGGTCAAACTGATCCGCCGCGAATGGCAAGGGGCCTGGCTTGACTAATTCTGCCGTTATTGTCCCGGACAGTTCCGCCTGTGCGAAACGCCGTTCAGCATGCTCGATCAATTGCGGTTCCACATCAATTGCCGTCACATGAGCTGCTCCATATTTCTCCACCAGGAGGCAATCTATCCCACCGACACCACAGCCAATATCCAGCACGGACAACCCGGTCAGGTCGACACCATTTAGCATCGCAGCAATTTCCTCCGGTCCGCCGGGTGACAGAAATCCATCGCCCCAGATCGCCTGTAATGCGCTGATGAAAGAATCTGGATAATGCAGTGTTTCTTCGTCCTTCATGATAATTAGATCGCCTCATTCAAGAGTTTTCATCTGGTGTCGACAGACTAACGCGAATGACTAGGTATTTCCAACCATCGGCCCGACGGGCGTCAAAGCGCCTTTATTTGCAGGATAATGGCGTAGCTGATGACGCCAGCGATCAATCCAATGGGGACGGATTTGCCATAGCGATACCAGATTGCCAGGGCAATCAGGAAAGCCAGGGCCCGCCACACGAAAGGTTGAAAACTCAGGTCACCTCCCGGCATCAGCAGGACACGGGCCATCAACCCTGCAACCATGGCATAGGCGACACAGCCGATCCAATTGAACAGGGGGCTATCTTCCTGAACTCGGGTTTCGACGGCGACGCCCAGTGCCCGCCACATAAATGTGCCAAAGCCCCCGACCAGCACGGCAATCCAGATCGCACTATCGCCCATGTCTCAGTCCTTTGCCTGTGAGGGAAACAGACGCGGTGCGCTGAGAAAGCCTAATGTACCACCCAGCAATCCTGCGGCGATTACCGCCCAATCACCCAAAACCGGATACAGGGTGAGACCAATCCCGATACCAAAGATCACGGAGAGCCGGTTGGCCCATTGCCGTGCGCCAGAGATCAGCAACAGTAGATAAAGCGGCGTCATGAAGATTGCGACGGTTAGCACGCCTTGGGGGACAATTCTGCCCAATTGATGGCCGATCGCGGTGCCCAGTAACGCTGCGGAAATCAGAGTGACGGCGAATCCAATATAATAGCGTAGCCTTTGGCTTGCAGGAACATGATTCGCGCGGGTCATCATCTGCGTCCAGCAGGATATCGCCAGGGTTTGCATCAACAGCAGGCGCGAAAAGACAGATAGCTTTCGGCCCCCGGTGACAGAGGACAGGCCAGTCACCACCATTGGGAACATCCGCAGATTGGCCAGGGCAACAGCAACGAATAAAGCCAACAGACTGCCCCCGCTGGCATGGATATCAACCAAGGCGACCTGACCGGCAATGCCCCAGACCAGCGTCGTAATCCCCAATGTCGGCAGAATGGCCAGTCCCGCATCCTGTGCCATGGCCCCAAAGCCAATCATAGTAAGGCCGATGCCTAGGGCGGGCACGTTCAAACAATCGCGAATCCCACGCAGAGTCGGACGGGGGAGATCTGGCGGTGCATTTGCAGGATGGGTTAAGGGCAACAGAGAGGCTTTCAACATATGTAAAAGAACGAGATCCGATTATCCACCGGGTCTCGTTCCTGTAAAGCGAAGGCTGGTTTAAATAGTTGTGCCTTAGAGCATCATGCGCTCACATGATGTTCTCACCCCATGTTTTTCAGCAAATACGTCGTCGCAAACGAGTCCGTTTGCTTGGGACTTGCCTTAAACGTCGATCAGCAAGCGGGCCGGATCTTCCAGCAGTTCCTTGATACGAACCAGGAAGGTAACGGCTTCGCGTCCATCGATGATGCGGTGGTCATACGAATGGGCGACATACATCATATTGCCAACCACAATGTCCCCATCACTGTTTACGACGGGGCGCTTCTGGATTTTGTGCATGCCCAGAATGCCCGACTGTGGCGGGTTGATGATCGGGGTCGACAACAGCGAGCCGAAGACACCGCCATTGGTGATGGTGAAGCTGCCGCCCTGCATTTCTGCCATGCTGAGCTTGCCATCCCGGGCACGGCGACCGAAATCAGCAATTGATCCTTCGATCTCGGCAAAGCTCTTCTTATCCGCGTCGCGCAGAACAGGAACAACCAGACCGGACGGGGTGCCAACGGCGATCCCGATGTCATAGTAGTTCTTGTAAATGATCTGATCGCCGTAAATTTCGCCGTTCACAGCAGGCAGTTCTTTCAGGGCAACAACCGCAGCCTTCACAAAGAAGGACATGAAGCCCAGTTTGACGGAATGCTTCTTCTCAAACCGATCCTTATAATCGTTGCGGACTTCCATCATCGGACCCATGTCGATCTCGTTGAAGGTGGTCAGCATCGCAGCAGTGTTTTGCGCTTCCTTCAGGCGGGTTGCGATGACCTTGCGCAGTTTGGACATTTTGACATGTTCTTCACCGCGCGGATCGGGCGTGCGTTCCGGCAGCGCCTCGTAGGTTGGCGTGGCAGGCTTCGCACCACCAACGGGGGCCGCCGCTGGAGCCGCAGCTTTTGCCGGGGCTGCGCTGCCACCAGATTTCAGGTGGTTCTGAACATCTTCCTTGGTCAGGTTGCCCTTGGGGCCCGTTGCTGGGATTTTTGAGGCATCAAGATCGTTTTCCGCACCCATTTTGGCAACTGCTGGTGACAGCGTGTCGTTGCTGGCCGCCGCGGCAGGTTTGGCGGCAGGTTCCGGCTTTTTCTCTTCCTTGGCAGGCGCTGGCGCGGCTTCAGCTTTGGGGGCGTCTTCCGTCTTTGAGGTGGAACCAGAGGCCCCTTCATCAATCAGGCACAACAAGGCGCCGACTTCGACATCCGCCCCAGCATCCGCAATGATTTCGGACATTGCTCCTGCTACGGGGGAAGGAACCTCAATTGTTACCTTATCAGTCTCGAGTTCAACCAGTGGCTCGTCCTTGGCAACAGAGTCGCCAGGTTTCTTAAACCACTGAATTACACTCGCTTCACTGACTGATTCGCCGAGCGTTGGCACCGTAATTTCCGTCGCCATGTGTCCTCTTGCCTTTCAGGCTTTCGCCGTCTTTCAATGCCCTGATGTTAAGTCTGACAGGGCGCTTATCCAATTAAACTCAAGCTTTACTAGTTCTTTTTAGCAGCAGCCTTTTTGCCAGCAGCCTTTTTGCCAGTAGTTTTTTTTGCCGTCGCTTTTTTCACGCCTGCTTTCTTGGTGGATGCTTTTGACACCGAAACTTTGCGCGCCCGTTCTGGTAGGGACAAAGCTTGATCCACCAATCCGGCTTGTTCTGTCGCATGGCGTTTTGCACTGCCCGTTGCAGGGGATGCTGCGGCATCCCGACCGATATAGCGCGGGCGGTAATTTGGCTTGTGATTGATATCCTCCAGCACACGTTCAATCCGGCGGTCGACAAAGAACCATGCTCCGTTGTTTTCCGGCTCTTCCTGGCACCAGACAACTTCCGCATTCGGGAACCGGGACAGTTCTGTCGTCACCGCATGGAACGGGAAGGGATAGATTTGTTCAACGCGCATGATATAGACATCTTTAAGGCCACGCGCATCCCGCTCTGCCTCCAGGTCAAAATAGACCTTGCCGGAACACAGAACGACCCGCCGGATATCCTCATCCGCTGCCAGTGTTCCTTGCAATTGGGCATTGTCCCACAGCACGCGGTGGAAGCTGGTGCCGGGTCCAAATTCTTCCAGTTTCGACACGCAGGCCTTATGGCGCAGCAGTGACTTTGGTGTCATCTGGATCAAGGGCTTGCGGAAATTGCGTCGAACCTGACGGCGCAGCGCGTGGAAATAGTTTGCCGGCTGGGTGATATTGCAAACCTGCCAGTTATCTTCAGCAGATAATTGCAGATACCGTTCCAGACGTGCCGATGAATGCTCTGGCCCCTGGCCTTCATAACCATGAGGCAACAGCATCACCAGGCCACACATGCGCAGCCATTTCGATTCACCCGACGCAATAAATTGATCGATGATCACCTGTGCGCCATTTGCGAAGTCGCCAAACTGGGCTTCCCACAGAACCAGAGAGTGGGGTTCTGCGGAGGCATATCCATATTCGAAGCCCAATAGACCAAACTCGCT
>JARGPE010000203.1:6071-7012 GCA_029212835.1 Alphaproteobacteria bacterium
AGCGGGCTGTCGATCACTTCAAACGGGGCTTGGCCCATGCGGATATTGTTTAGCGGGATATGGCGATTTTCATTGTTCTGATCCAACAGAACAGCGTGCCTCTGCGAGAACGTGCCGCGCTCACAATCCTCACCGCTCAACCGGATCGTTGTAGATTCGCAAAGCAAAGTCCCGAACGCCAAGGCTTCCGCCGTACCCCAATCGATACCTTCACCGGTTTCGATCATCTTGCGCTTGGCTTCCAGCTGACGCTCGATTTTCGGGTTTAGGGTAAAGTTCTGGGGTGGTTCGGAAATGGCATGGCCAACTTCGCGCAGCAAGTCCATATCCACGGAGGTATGGCCACGTCGCGCACCTTCTTCCGCCATGGCAAGTCCGGCCCATTTGCCTTCCAACCAATCGGCTTTATTGGGCTTGAAGGCGCGGGCTGCTTCAAAACTCTCATCCAGGATTTTCTTGATGTCGTCCCGGATTTTCTCACAGCCCTCAGCGTCGATCACGCCCATTTCCTGCAACCGATTGGAATAAATTTCGCGGGTGCGTGGGTGGTTTTTGATCTTTTTATACATCAGGGGCTGGGTGAACATTGGTTCGTCACCCTCGTTATGACCATGGCGACGATAGCACCACAGATCGATAACAACGTCCTTTTTGAACTTCTGTCGGTATTCCATCGCCAGACGGGCAACATGCACACAGGCTTCAGGATCATCGCCATTGACGTGGAAGACAGGTGCATCGACCGTCTTGGCCATGTCGCTGCAATAGGGCGAGGAGCGTGATTTCGACGGTGCCGTGGTGAAGCCGATCTGATTGTTGATAATGATATGGATCGTGCCGCCGGTCTCATAACCATCCAATTGGCTTAGCAGCAATGTTTCCGCCACCACGCCTTGGCCGATAAAGGCAGCGTCCCCGTGCAACAGCAGGCCCATAACCTT
>JARGPE010000204.1 GCA_029212835.1 Alphaproteobacteria bacterium
CGGGGCCATAGCCGCCCTTCTGTTGTTCTATATTCTTTGTCATATCGTTTATGAGATCATTCTGCGTACACTGTTTTCGACATCGACCTTCGTGTTGGACGAATTCGTTGGTTACGCCGTTGCGGCGATGACATTCCTTTCCCTTGGCTATGCGCTTGAAAAAGGTTCCTTAATTCGGGTCGACCTTGCGATTACCCGTTTGAAAGGACGCCCCCGCCGCTGGGTAGAGCTATTTTGCATTTCCAGCAGCTTCGCCATGGCCGGGTTCTGCGCCTGGTGGGTTGGCCGTGATGCCCTACGCAATTTAACCCGCGGTTCTGTATCTGAAAGTATTGCAGAAGTCCCATTGTGGATTCCCGTCGGTGCGGTCTGGCTTGGTTTAATATTTCTGATGCTCCAGCTATTTGCGTATTTCCTGCACATCGCGTCAGGCGGAGATCCCATCGACAGTGAGGGAACCGAATAATGGATGCGATGATTGCGGGCCTGACGGTCCTGGTTCTGATCCTGTTGTTTCTGGGAAGCGGTGTTTGGGTGTTCATTGGCTTACTGCTGGTATCAACCAGTGGGCTGATGCTGGTCCTGGATTTCCCAGCCCATCGTATCGGGGCGATCCTGGGCAAGATCCTGTTCCGCAGCGCCAGCTCCTGGGAACTGGCTGCCATCCCCTTGTTCATCTGGATGGGGGAAATGATACTGCGCACCGATATATCCTCTAAACTGTTTCGCGGACTTGCCCCGCTGGTGCGTCATATTCCAGGAGGGTTAATCCATACCAACGTCGTCGGTTCGACCCTGTTTGCTGCCGTTTCCGGATCATCTGCAGCGACCACAGCAACAGTGGGCAAAATCACATCGGTTGAGTTAAAGCGTCGTGGGTATGATGAAAAATTATCTATCGGGTCCTTAGCCGGGGCCGGTAGTCTGGGACTGTTGATCCCGCCCTCAATCGTTATGATCATTTATGGCGTATTGGCAGAGGTCTCCATCTCTCAACTCTTCGCAGCCGGTGTTTTGCCCGGCTTGTTGGTCGCCTTCCTCTATTCCGCTTATATCGCCTTGCGCTGCACGATTAACCCCAGCCTGGCCCCGAAAAATATGGACGAGGACACAACTGCGATGCAGTCCTTCCGGGATCTAAGCCCGGTCTTAGGCCTGATTATCATTGTTCTGGGCGCGATTTATTCAGGTCTGGCTACGCCGTCAGAGGCTGCCGCCGTTGGTGTGTTGGGGACACTGATTCTGGTCATCGGCACCGGCCAAATGTCCTGGACGATGATTACCGAGAGCTTGATGGGAGCGGTGCGGTCTTCGGCCATGGTCTGTTCAATTCTTGTCTCCGCCGCCTTTCTATCCACCGCAATGGGCTATATGCATGTGCCGCAGGACGTTGCGACGGCAATCGCCTCTCTGGATATCGGGCCTTACGGATTGATTATGATCCTGGCGGTTTTTTACATCGTGCTGGGTCTGTTTCTGGACGGGATATCAATTGTTGTGATGAGCCTGCCAATCACGCTGCCCCCCATTATAGCCATGGGTTTTGATCCAATCTGGTTTGGCGTGTTTCTGGTGTTAATGGTGGAACTGGGTCAGATGACACCACCTGTCGGGTTCAATCTGTTCGTATTGCAGGGCCTGACGGGAATTCCGGTTAATCGGGTTGCCCTGGCCGCGCTGCCCTTTTTCTTCCTGATGGCGGCCGCTGTTGCGATCATCACCATCTGGCCCGAAATTGCCCTGTGGTTGCCACAAATTCTATTTAATTAAACGCTCAAAATAACAGTTTTATTTCTTGTATTTGATTCCCTATTCGGAATACCCATATGGGTGCGGGGAAGTGCCGAATTACTTGGGAGAAGCGGCACAAGTTGGGGGCGGAGACCCGTCTGAAATCAATACAAGAGGTCTTAAACTTTTATGGATGTGATATTTCTGGTCGCCGGTCTGGCCATCCTTTTCGTTGGGGGCGAATTGACGGTACGCGGTGCGGTGGGATTAGCTCGGTTTCTTGGAGTCTCTCCAGCCGTGATTGGTTTGACCGTGGTTGGTTTCGGAACCTCTGCGCCAGAGCTGGTGGTTACGGTTCAGGCGGCTTTAGCTGACAAAAGCGGCCTTGCCATCGGGAATGTCGTTGGCTCCAATATATCAAACCTGTTGCTGATATTGGGCGTTGGCGCTGTCATGTGGCCGCTGACCTGCGAAGTGAATGCCGCCAAGCGCGATGCGGGTATGATGGTGCTGTCCGCCTTGATTCTGGTTGGTCTTGGGCTGTATGGCCAGATTGAATGGTGGCACGGCATCTTAATGGTGGCTTTGCTGCTGATCTACCTTGGTGCGACCTATCTGCACGACCGGAAAGATCAAGCCTCTCGCAAACTGCACGAACAAGAGGTCGAAGAACTGGAAGAGCTGGAAAGTGCCCCGACCTCTGTTCCACTGATCTTTTTGTTCACCTTGCTGGGTTTGGTCGGCTTGGTTGTTGGCGCGGATCTGATGGTTAAGGGCGCTATTGGAATCGCGGAAAGCTTCGGTATTCCAGAAACAGTGATTGGCCTGACCATTGTTGCCCTGGGCACATCCCTGCCCGAACTGGCAGCTACTGCCGTGGCTGCCTATCGCAAGCATACCGATGTAGCGATCGCCAATGTTTTAGGCTCCTGCGTCTTTAATGTCCTGTCGATCCTGGGCATTACCTCCATGGTTTCCACTTTGGTTGTAGAGCCGGATATCCAGAATATTGATCTGTGGGTCATGCTAGGCGCAACGATCTTCATCACCTTCTTGCTGTTAAAGAACTGCAAAATCGGACGGTTGGCCGGGGCTTTCTTGATTGTCTGCTATGTAGGATACATCGCAAGTCTGGCTCCGCGATTGATGTAAATCCAGAAGCGGTCATATTATGGCAATCAAAGCATGATGGTGTGTCGCGGATTTAGAAACCCTATCGCAGATTGAGCTCCCCATATGACGGCTGTAAAGAATGTCCTATTCGTTACCTTTGACCAATGGCGATGGGATTGTCTGTCGGCCATGGATCATCCAGTTTTACGCACACCAAAGCTGGATGAATTTTGCAGGGATGCGACCCATTTTACCAATCACTGGTCCGTCACCTGCCCCTGTGGCCCAGGGCGCAGTGCGTTACTGACTGGAACGTATCAGCATAAGAACCGCGCCTTGCGCAACGGAACACCACTGGATCGACGATTTACCAATATCGCCCTAGAAGCCCGCAAACTGAACTTTGACCCAGTGCTGTTTGGCTATACCGATATTTCCCCCGATCCACGCGGCGCAAACCATCGCGACCCTGTTTTCAATTCCTATGCAGGCGTGCTGCCGGGCATGACGCGTATCTGCCAATTGGATGACGATTTCGGCACATGGTTTACCGATTTAAAGAGCAAGGGCTACACATTACCCGAAAGACCCTGGGACATTTTTCGCCCCGCGGAAGGATATGAAGATAAACCCGCCAGCTTTGCGCCAGCACGGTTTAAAGCGGAAGACAGTAACACGGCCTTTCTGACCAATTCTGTCCTGGACTATCTCAACGCACGTCAGGGTAAACCTTTCTTTGCCCATGTGACCTATATCAGCCCTCATCCACCTTTCATCGCGCCTGCGCCCTATAACGCACGATATGATGCCGATAAGGTGCCGATGCCCAACCGTGCCGATAGCCCAGAGCAAGAAGGGGCGATTCATCCCTGGTTAAAGCACCATATTGAAACTTATGACAAAAATTCAGCCCTTGTGGAAAAAATGGTGATTGGACAGAAAGCGGCTGTGACAACGCATTCTGACGCCGAAATTCGCCAATTGCGCGCCACCTATTACGGAATGATCAACGAAGTGGAAGATAACTTCACACGCATTCTGGATCACCTTAAAGAAAGCGGTGAATATGATCAGACACTGATTGTCCTGACCTCTGACCATGGGGAGCAATCAGGCGATCATTGGCTCTTCTCCAAGACTGGTTTTTTTGATGAAAGCTATCGCGTCCCGCTGATCATCCGCGACCCAAGACCAGAAGCTAAATCAGGACGGGGACGGAAGGTTGATGCCTTCACAGAATCCGTGGATGTGATGCCAACCATCCTCAATGCCCTGGAGGCCTCAATCCCACGCCAGGTTGATGGCATGCCCCTGACCAAGTGGGTAGCAGGGGAGACCCCATCAAACTGGCGTACCGAGGCCCATATAGAATTTGATTTTGGCGATCCTGTATCACAGACAGCAGAAAAGGCGCTGGGGCTGACAACCGATGAATGCAGCCTGACGGTTATTCGGTCTGACCGCTACAAATACGTCCACTTCGCTGCCTTGCCTCCCTTGTTTTATGACCTTCAAAAGGACCCACACCAACGGGTCAATTTGGCACAAGACCCTTCCTATCAGGCCGAGATGTTAAACATGGCGCAGAAAATGATCACATGGCGCATGAAAACCGAAGACCGTGATCTATCCTATTTTCATATAGAAAATGGCGCCTTCGAATTGCCAGATGATCGCTTTGCCGATTTCATTTAGCCGCCAGTCACATTAAGGTTTTCTTATGACTTCTTCTCGTAAAGCCCCCCGTACAGATGTGCCCCGCATCATTGGACATCGCGGTACCGCAGGCAATGCGCCGGAAAATACGATTGCAGGATTCGAAAAGGCACAGGCGCTTGGTGCCCGTTGGGTTGAATTTGATTGTATGCTGTCGCTGGATGAAGTCGTCGTACTGCACCATGATGACACTGTAGACCGTACTACAAATGGCACCGGTTTGGTGTCGGAGAAGTCCTTCGTCGAACTACGCCGCCTAGATGCAGGATCTTGGTTTTCACCTGACTATACAGGGGCACATATACCCAGCTTCGATCAAACTATTGCGGCCCTGACACAATTGGGCCTGGGTGCAAATGTCGAAATCAAACCTGTGACAGGTCATGAGCGACGGACGGGGCAGGTGGTTGCCGCACAAACGGCTGCCCTGTGGCCTGTCAGTCTGCCTCCGGCCCTGCTGTCTTCCTTCTCGCTTGAGGCGCTGGAGGAAGCCATGACGGTCGCCCCTGATGTCGATCGAGCAATCCTGTGGTGGGATATTCCCAAAGATTGGTATGACCACCATATCCGACTGGGTGCATCCGCTGCGCATGTAAGTGCGAAGAAATTGAGCGACCGACAGGCTGCCGCATTTCGGGAGGCCGGGGTGCCATTCCGCGCCTATACAGTCAATGATCCAGCCGAGGCAGAACGCCTGTATGCGTTGGGTTGCGAATCGATCTTTACGGATTTCCCAGACCGATTTTCATGAATGTCGCAGACATGTGTTCCCAACCCGCACAATTCTAAAGAAACTTCAGCTCTTTTGCAGTGCAACGTTTGCCTGTAAACAGAGTTATGACCGATAGCACAAGCGCCTCCCCCAGTATTATCCCAGGCCTCTCTGATGAACGCTTGGCGTCTATCCTGTTATTTATCACCCCCGCTTTCTTTGCGGCCAATATCTTGGTCGCAAGAGCAACGGCGGATTTCATTCCCCCCATCCATCTGGCATTTCTGCGATGGGTCGCGACCTTCTTGCTGCTATTGCCGTTGGTCGGTCCCCGCCTATGGGTCCGGCGCGCCGCCATTCTTCGAGAATGGAAAGACCTCCTTATCCTTGGCGCACTTGGCATGGGCATCTGTGGAGCCTTTGTTTACATCGCGGCGGATACCACGACCGCTGTAAATATCGGCCTGATCTACGCCGCCTCCCCCGTGCTAATCACCCTGATGTCTGCCTTGATCTATAAAGAAACGGTCCATCCGTTGGGAATCGTTGGTATGGTCCTCAGCCTGACAGGGGTCCTCATCATCATTTGCCGGGGCGACATTCAGGTAATGCTTTCTCTGGCTTTCACAGAGGGCGACTTGTGGATTGTCGCTTCTATGATCAGTTGGGCTCTGTATTCTGTCCTGCTGCGCCATCGCCCAAGCGAAATGGGTCTGACCACGCGGCTTGGGGCCATCGTGCTGTCTGGGATCATTGTATTAGCCCCCTTCACCTTATGGGAAACCATGCAGGGAGACACCCCGGATTGGGGTTGGGACGTATTCGGCTGGGTTGCTATATTGGCCCTGTTTGCCTCATTCGGTGCTTATCAATTACACGGCTTCGTTCAAAAAACCCTCGGGGCCGGTCGCACAAGCCTGTTCCTCTACCTGATGCCACTTTATAGCGCCGGGCTTGCCTGGTTGTTGCTTGGGGAAGTTCCGCAAATCTATCATTGGATCGGGGCGGCATTCGTATTGCCAGGCCTGATGTTGGCCAATAGCAGACGCACAAAGCTGCCTAAGCTGTAACCCAGATTGCGGAGGGTAAATGACTGATCTATTCCCAGGCTTTCGCGAAGAGCGTATCACCGTCTCCCACAATTTTGGCAACTGCATCACCCTGAAATGCCGGATCGGGGGCAACGGCCCGCCCTTACTGCTGTTACATGGCTATCCGCAAACCGGCGCGATGTGGCACAAGGTTGCAGGAGAACTGGCGCAGAAATTCACGGTTATCTGTCCCGATTTGCGCGGTTACGGCGCGTCTGACACGCCGCCCACGGATGCTGATCACCTGCCCTATTCAAAACGCGCCGTTGCTGCCGATATGGTGGCCCTGATGGCCGCATTGGGTCATGACCGGTTCCAGATCGCGGGACATGATCGGGGCGGGCGTGTAACACATCGATTGTGCCTGGATCATCCAAACGCTGTGACGCGCGCCGCCGTGCTGGACATCATCCCGACCCGAACCCTCTTTAGAACAGCAAGCCAAGCGGTCGCCCTTGCCTATTACCATTGGTATTTCCTGGCACAGCCTGCGCCCTATCCAGAAACCCTGATCGGTGCCGATCCTGTCTATTACTTCCGTCATAAGGCGGGCGGATTGAGCCAAAGTGGCCTTAGCTTTTTCGACCCGATTGCGCAGGCGGAATACGAG
>JARGPE010000205.1 GCA_029212835.1 Alphaproteobacteria bacterium
AGAATCGTAGATAGGTCGGTCCCCGATCAGATCGGCGGCCAGATCCAGATAAAGCTGATATCCCACCACCGCGTCGGAAGCCAGAATGGCCCGTGCCGCCGCCCCGGTGCGATAGGCCGCGTCGCCGGGTCCAATACCCACCACAAACAGACGCCCCGGCGACCGGCCGGCAGAGATATCAACGGAGGACTCCTGAGCCCGTGCAATAGCGCAGGTATAGGGCCCGCTGCGGCGCTTCTCGCTAACAAACCGCGCCGTACGACCCGCCAAGGCCAAGGCCGACGCCTCCGCCACCCCATGGCAGCCAATCTCCTGGAACACGATATCCGACGGATTGGGCAGATGGGGTGTCAATGCCTCCAGCTCGGCTGGTGTGAACAGGCGTAGGGGCCGGTCCAGCGCCGCTGAAATAGCCTTCAGCGCGCTCTCATCCCCCTTCAGATCCACCGTGCCGATGGCGGCAATGGCCGAGGGGTCAATCCCTGTTTCAGCCAAAACAGACTGCACGAAGTCCACCAAGCCTTCGGCGGGCGCATGGCGTTCACAGCCAATCCCAATCGCCAGGCTGGGCGGTATCAGAACCACTTGGCCCTCAGTCGGATCAACCAGTCGGTCCGTGATCAAGACTTGGGGCGTCTCGCCAGGTCCAACAGACTGAAATGCTTCCTTTGGCGGCCAAGCGGGATCACCGCATTCCTGACGCAGCGTCACCGCCTGCCCGGCCAGAAGCTGCGCCGTCACTGACTTCACGGCATTTGGGGTCTTTAAAATCCAACCATCAGGCAAATCGTCCAGCGCGAATCCCAGTGTCCGATCACCCGCAGTCGTAATCGCAGCGGTTCCACCCAAACCTTCTGCCAAAACAGTCGCCAGAGAATTTGCGCCCCGATGACCGCCCAGCAGGGGCACCACCATCGCGCCATCTTCAGACACGGACAAAATCGGCGCATCCTGCCATTTGTCACCAGCCAGTGACGCCAAAGCACGGATCACTATTCCCGCCGCACAGAGGCCAATAATCGTCCAGCCCTGGGCATACAAATCCCGCAGACAGGCCAGTGTATCGTCAAAAGATTGATCCGCACCGGTCACACGATCTGCCTTGCCATAAATCACGGCCTGAGGAAGTAAGGTACGGGCGCGCAAGGCGGTTTCCGCGCCGCGCTGAGTCAACGCGACCAGGGCAATGGGTTTTTGATCGTTCATTCCGCAGCCTCACCCATGCCTGTGATCCAGGCATCCCGGCGGCGATGCACCAGAACCATGGAGAAATAGGGGGCTACTTCCTGCGGATAGTCCGACAGGGCGCAAACGGTCTGGCGATCGCCCATCGTGGCGTGGCCGATATAACGCGCCTGGTCCAACAGGTCCGTCGCCTGCAATGCACGGCGCAATTTTGGTAAATGCCGGCCAATCTTGATGATCGCGGCGGCGTCAATCTCCTGCAGCCGTCTGACCAAAACATCTTCTTCCAGGGGAGCGGGTAGGATAGTCAGGACATCATTGCGCGCCGCAAGCGGCGCACCGGTCGCCGCCGCCGTTGCCATCAGGGAGGAGACACCGGGCACAACCTCCACTGCAAATTGATCAGACAGGCGTCCGAATAGATACATGAAAGAACCATAGAAGAAGGGATCACCCTCGCATAAAACAGCAACATCCCGGCCAGCCTTCAGATGATCCGCGATGGTCAGGGCGGCATCGTCATAGACCTGTTGTGCCGGAAAGCGTTTTACATCCATCGGCATACGAATGGCGATTTCAATGTGATGGCCGTCCAGATGCGGGGCCGCGATGCTCCGGGCGAGGGACTCCCCTTCCAGTGGCGCAGGCCAGGCCAGAACCGGAACGGATTTCAAAATCCGCAACGCCTTCAGCGTGATCAATTCTGGATCGCCAGGCCCAACGCCCAATCCATATAAAGTGCCATATAAGGGGTCGGTCATACTGGTTTCCTAACCGAATATTGCGTCACGGGCATTAAAGGGCGCCAACCATGATAGGGGCCCACAGGCTCCAGACGGGATACGGCGATGCGCGCCAAATCCCCGCCCCATTCTGCAAACAGGGCGGCAAGGCGGGTTTCACTTTCCATCGTCACCGCATTGGCGACAAGCACACCGCCGGGGGCCAAACGCTCCCAGGCGATTTCTGCCATACCCGGCTTAGAAACCCCACCACCCAGAAAAATTGCATCTGGCACACCTTTGATCTCGCTATAGGCTTCTGGTGCGGGACCTTCGATCAGGTCCAGATGCGGGGTGCCCAAACTGGCAGCATTGCGAGCGATCAGGCGACAGCGGGTCTTGTCCCGCTCTATGGCGACGGCTTTACCGCCGGCCCGCATCCATTCAATGGCAACGGAGCCACATCCCGCCCCGACATCCCACAAAATCGCACCCCGGCGGGGCATCAATTTCGCCAGAGTGGCGGCGCGAACCTCCCGCTTTGTCATTTGTCCATCGTGATGAAAGGCCTCATCAGGCAATCCCGGTGCTTTGGATAGGATCGTCGCCCCAGGCTCAGGCTTCAAAACAACCGCTATGGTATTCAAATCAGCTCCGGCAGGGATATCCCAACCCCGTGCAACGCCATCGATCACACGCTGTTTCGACCCGCCCAGATGTTCCAGGATCGTCACTGTGCTGGCCCCATAGCCTTCCGCCGTCAACAGGCCTGCGACCTCTGCCGGGGTTTGGGCATTTTCAGACAGGATAAACAACCGCGCGCCCGGCTCCAAATGGGCGGCAAGCAGGCTCAACGGGCGGCCATGCAGCGTCAGGCGCGTCACCTCTTCCAGCGGCCAACCCATATGGGCGGCGGCCAGGGAAAAGGCACCGGGCGCGGGCAGAACCGTCAGCGCGTCGCGTCCAAAGGCCCGCCCCAAGGTCACTCCGATGCCGTAGCTCATCGGATCGCCAGTGGCCAGAACACAGACAGCCTGGCCCTTGCGGGCCGCAAGATCCGCAACGGTATCTGTGAGCGGAGTCCGCCAAGTCAAACGCTCTGCCTTATGGGAAGCGGGAATCATTGCCAGATGCCGGTCTCCCCCAACTAAAACAGCCGCCCCCTCAATCAAGGCGCGTCCGGCAGGCGGCACGGCATCCAAGCCATCCTCCCCAATGCCAATAATCGACAACCACGCAACAGATTTTGTAGTCATTATGTATCCAGGCTCCCGATCAAAGCATTCACGGCGGCGGCGGCAAGGGCGCTCCCCCCCTCACGTCCGGTCAGGGCGATATAGGGCAGGCCAGAATCGATCAAAGCTTGCTTAGATTCTGCGGCTCCCACAAACCCAACCGGAAATCCCAGGATCAAGGCCGGCTTTGGGAATCCCGCATCGATCCGTTCCAGCAGATGGAACAAGGCCGTCGGTGCATTGCCAATCGCTACGACCGCGCCCGCCAGCCAGGGTTGCCATAAATCCACAGCCGCCGCAGACCGGGTCGTTCCCAATCGCTGGGCCAGTGGCGCGACAGCCCCCAACCCCAAGGTACACATCACATCATTGCCCTTTGGAAGGCGGCTGCGGATGATGCCTTTGGAAACCATTTCAACATCACACAGGATCGGTTTGCCCGCCGCCAGCGCGTCACTACCAATCTTAACAGCGCCTGTGCTGGCCTGCAGGCCTGTCACGATCTCTGGCCGCCCACAGGTATGGATCAACCGAATGGCAACATCGTGCAGATCATCAGGCACGGCAGACAGATCAGCCGCATCCCGGATCAGCCGGGCACTTTCCCGATAGATTTCCGCCGGGTCCTTGATATAGCGATAAGGGGGAGATGCCGTCACGATGCCGATCCCTGTCAATCCGGTTTCGGCAGAGTCACACCTTCCGTCATGCTGCGCGGACCATGTGGATGATCTGCCTGAGGATAGGGATGATGGTGGTGGTCGTGTCCCCCGTGATCATGGCTGTGATCATGCCCATGAGCATGGTCGTGCCCGTGATCGTGCCCGTGGTCATGAGAATGATCGTGATCATGGCTATGACCGTGGTCATGCCCATGGTCGTGCCCGTGATGTTCTGCGGGGCCGGTGCCGATGCCTTCGACATGATGGTGATGGCTTTCCTGCGGCAGGCCGACCTCGTCTTCGAATCCCAGCACCTGGTTGCGGTATTTGCACATCTGGCAGTTCATGTTGTTCGCGCCTTCGACAATCTCAAACAGGCGCTCTGCAAAGGTTTCCATGACCATTGGATGGTCATTCAGATAGCCAGCCTTCACAAATTCCAGCTCCGGATGCCGCGCGGCGACCTGATCGGTGTAATCATAGATGCGCTGAATCAAGATGCCGGTGAACAGGAAATACGGGAACACCACGATTCGCTTGTATCCCATCCGTGCGCAATGCTCCAAGGCAGGCTCTACCAACGGGAAAGTGACGCCGGAATAGCCAACTTCCATCCAGCCAAAGCCCATCCCTTCCCACAGCATCCGCGCAACCTTGGACACATTGGAATTTGCATCCGGGTCCGACGCACCGCGCCCGATGACACACAGCAAAGTCTCATGCCGGGGAATGGAATCATCCACCGTGGCCAAGGCCTCTTCAATGCGCCCGGCAGCCGCCTTCAACATCTTCAGATCGACCGCCAGTTCGCGGCCATATTTAATCGACATGCCGGGATTCTGGGCCTGATAGGTGTTCAGGACCGACGGAATGTCATTTTTTGCATGGCCAGCGGCAAACAGCATGCCCGGCACGGCCAGCACACGGGTGACACCTTGCTCTTGCAGTTTATCCAGTCCGGTGCGGATGATCGGTGTGGCAAATTCCAGAAAACCATATTCGACCGGCAGATGCGGAAAGCGGGCCTTCATGGCCTGGGCGATCTGCTCAAATTCAGACACGGCACCAGTGTCGCGGCTGCCATGGCCACAGATCATGATGCCGACCTTGTCGTCGTCGATATGGGTGGGAATCGAAAATTGGCTATTGGCGGTCGCAGATTGCGCCGTTGATACACTCTTGGACATATTTGCCCCCGTCCTGGCTTGGGTTCTTATAAAGGTTCCACGCATCCGACCCAAATTTGCCCCCGTGCCGGTGGGGTTCTCATGACCCCAGACCTAACAGACCAAATAAGCCTCGTCAGCCGAAAAACCGTCCGGCATTAATAGGAATGCGACAGGAAGGACCTAATCACCCCCGTGGCGCGTGCTTATTCAGGATGCGCTGAAGCGTGCGGCGGTGCATTTTCAGGCGGCGCGCGGTTTCTGAGACGTTGCGGTTGCATTGTTCAAATACCCGCTGGATATGTTCCCACCGCACGCGATCGGCAGACATCGGGTCTTCTGGTGGCGGGGGCAGGGGACGGTCATGTTCCAGCAAGGCTGCGATGATCTGATCCGCATCGGCGGGCTTGGCCAGATAATCAATCGCGCCCTTTTTGACCGCTGTGACCGCACTGGCAATATTGCCATAGCCGGTCAGCATCACGATGCGAATGTCATGGCGGGCATCGCGCAGGGCCTCGACCACATCCAGGCCATTGCCGTCTTCCAAACGCATATCAACCACGGCGTATGCGGGTGGACGGCTGGCGGCGGCCTCCAGGCCCTCGGTCACGCCTGCCGCGCCGCACACGTCAAAACCGCGCTGTTCCATGGCACGCACCAGCCTGTTGCGCAGGGGAGCATCATCATCGACGATGAGCAGCGTTCTATCCCGGATATGGGCGGGCAACATGTCAGACATTGTCTTAGTATCCCTAACTGAATTGTCTCTTCTGAGGAGACTATAGTGCGTCGCCCTCGGCTTCCAACACTCTGCGGGGCCAGCGAATCAAGATCTCCGCCCCTTTGCGGTTTCGGAACACGGTTTCCGCCCCAATTCGTTCCAACAGAGTTGTGGCAATAAATACCCCTAAACCCATATGACCGTTCTTACCAGCCCGGGTCGATAAATAGGGTTCCCCCAGGGTAGGCAGAACCGCGCTGGAAAATCCGGGCCCGTCATCATGGACGGAGATCCAGACGTCATTCTTATTCCAATACAATCGCACCATAACGGTGCTGCGGGCAAATTGTCCGGCATTGGATACGAAATTTCCAAGCCCATGCAGGAATTCTGGTGTGCGCAACACCAAGGGTTCTGGCCCATCACAAGAATCATCAATTTGTATGTCCAGTGTGATGGCTTCAGGCACATGCTCATCGCTGGCGATTTCCACCAGATTTAACAATGGCAGGACCTCAAACGGATCACCGGATGCCGCGCCTGGCTGTCGCGACAGACCGATCAGGATATCACGACACCGATCCGACTGGCTTTTCAACAACGCGATATCCTCAAACAAGGGACTGTCCCGTTCAACAGTGCGCATCAATTCCTGGGACACGACCGCAATCGTTGCCAGCGGGGAACCCAATTCATGAGCCGCAGCAGCAGCCAGAGTACCCAGTGCGGACAATTCCCGTTCCCGCGCCAGGGCATCATCCGATTCTGACAAGGCATCGGTCAATCGCCTGGATTCCTCTGATGCCGTCCAGACATAGGTTGCGATGAAAACCAATGACATGGTGATCGCCGTCCAAATGCCCAGGCGATAGACAAAGGGAAGCGCGACGCCCAAGGGCGTTTCCCATGGCAGGGGCAAATGCACAAAGGAGAGTATCGTCGCCACCCCAACCGCAAGCGCTGTTAAGGCCAAAGTTGCCCAACGCGACAGGATTGTCGCCGAAACCGTTACTGGCGCCAATAGCAATAAGGCAAAGGGGTTTTGTAACCCGCCTGTAAAGCCGATCAGGCTGGCCATTTGAAGAAGGTCGAATCCCAGAACCATAAAAGCCCGCGTCTGGGTTAATCGACGCGGGCGCGATCCCATTAACACCAGATTGGAGATAGCCAACGCGGCCGTTGCCAACAGGCAAGGTACAAGAGCAAAGGGAAATTCAAACGCGATGGAGACAATAATTACCGTCACCAATTGTC
>JARGPE010000206.1 GCA_029212835.1 Alphaproteobacteria bacterium
GGATTCGCCGGGATGCTGACGGGCAATGGTCCAGATTTTCTTTTTGGTCTCGTCGCTATCGCCGATGACCAACAGGTCCAGTTCTTCCCCATCTGCCGTTTCGCCCAGGACTGCGTGGCGACAATTGGGGCGCATTTGACAGGCGGCGATCAGGTCGCGATGGCGCTCTCTGGAATAAGGGGGGAAATAGGCAACATAGAAGCTGTCGAATTCCGACGTATGGTCAATTGTCAGAATCTTGCCGTCAAAGTCGGTACTGACCCGAAACCAATTTTCCCGATCATAGGAAATACAGGCGCGATATCCGTCCCAGCCTTTGACATAGGAGGCTTCACTGGCATTCAGGATCTTCAATGTAACGGGCTGACCGGCAACGCCACTGACACGGAAATGGAACCACTGAAAGAAACCGTCCGGGCCAACATCCTTGCGAATTTTCAATTGAACATCATCCGGCGCTTCCGCAGAGATCACGTCGATATTCCCGGAATCAAAATTGCTGGCGATGTGCATAAAACCTCCACTTATTTAGGAACCCAACGAGGGCGCTAGAATTCAGACCATAACGACTACAAGTGTCACCCAAAAGACCTCTTATGATCCCCATGTCGTAAACACAAAAATATTGATCTTTCACACCACACTATTATCTAGCGCTGAGATATAGGAACGTGCATATCAAGCCGCCACAATTTTGTGCCTGTGCCACCTGACGAATGAAAGACGGGTTTCCATGTTTAGCGCCTTGAAAGTCAGTTGGGCATTGTTTCTCGGCCTGGGCCTCATCATGGTCGGAAACGGCCTGGGCGGCAGCCTTGTGGGCATTCGCACCCAGGTCGAAGATTTTGGCAACACGCTGACTGGTTTCGTCGTCGCGGGATATTTTGCCGGATTCTTTCTGGGGTCTGCGATCGTTCCAAAAATGCTGGCAAAGGTTGGTCATGTCCGGGTTTTTGCAGCCTTGGCGGCCCTGGCATCCATGACAATCCTGGTCTATCCCCTGGTCATTGATCCCTATATCTGGATCCTGATGCGCATTCTGACCGGATTGTCCTATGCTGGGCTGTATATCGTTGTAGAAAGCTGGCTGAACGATAAAGCCACCAACAATACGCGGGGCCAAATTCTGGCAATCTATCTGGTGGTCAGCATGTTAGGTCTGGCCAGCGGGCAGTTGCTGTTGAACCTCTATGACCCCGCAAATTTCCAACTGTTCACCATCGTGTCGGTATTGATTTCGGTCGCGGCTCTGCCGGTTCTGATTTCTGGCGCCCGGGCACCGGAATTCACCGCACCAGAATCACTGGGGCCTCTCAAGCTATTCAAGATATCACCGCTGGGTACGGTGGGCATGATTATGGTGGGCGCCACAGCAGGCATGTTGATCGGGATGGGTCCTGCCTATGCCTATAAAATGTATGGCACCTCCTTTGCCTCGCTGTTCATGGTCGCGATCTTTGTAGGGGGGTTCCTATTCACCTGGCCGATCGGAAAGTTGTCAGACATATTTGACCGCAGGAAGGTTATTGTTATTTCTGCTGGCGCTTGCGTTCTGATTGGCATTCTTGGGCTGGTTTTCCAGGACCCCGGCAGTTTGAACAACTTAGAGACCTATCAAGAATTTTATCCAATCGGCAGTGATCTGTTCAGCAACAAGAACCTGTTGCTCTTGGTCGCCTTGCTGTTTGGGGGCGTCGCCATGCCGCTCTATTCGTTGTGCACTGCTCATACAAATGACTATCTGACATCTAAGCAGATGGTTGCCGCCAGTTCGACCATGATCATGGGAAATGGCCTTGGTGCGATGTTCGGACCCAATATCGCGGGCCTGGCCATGGATGTCTTTGGGACGCCCGGCTATTTCTGGTCTCTGATTGCGATCAATGTGATTTTTGTGAGCTTCGGGATTTATCGTATGACCCGTCGTCCATCCCTGCCAGCCGACCAACAGGCCGCCTTCGTTGCCATCGATTCCCGCATGTCTGCGGCGGGTGTTACGGCTCTGCGGCCGGATTTGGAATGGCCAGAGACCGACCAGGATTCAGACCTTATTCATTGCCATCCTGATGACGATTCAGACGCGCCAGACACAGATGAAACAACTGTACCGGAAGCCAAGCCAGCACCGGAAAACAGCTAAATCTGTCGCTTTATGCAAAAGACACATCCAGTTTAGCGTGTTACCGTTTGCCCATGTCTGATGATACTCCGCTCGACCTAGACCATTTCCGCGCCCTGCTGGACTCCCGACTGGCAGAAATCGATGCCCTGACGCAGTCCAGCAAGGATTCGCGGGCACCGGTAACGCTGGACCAGCAATCTGTTGGCCGTCTATCCCGCATGGATGCCATGCAGGGCCAGGCAATGGCGCTGGCAACGGATGAACGACGCAAGACAGAACGCCTTCGCATCCGTGCTGCCCTGGCCCGCATCGACAGTGGAGACTATGGTTATTGTCTGAAATGCGGGGACGAAATTCCGGTGAAACGCCTGCAGCTTGATCCAGCAACCCCTGTCTGCGTCGATTGCGTATCGGGTCCTGGACCGGCAGGAACAGGATAATTCTTAATATGCGGGGTGCGGTTGATTTCCTGCGGGCTGATCCGCGGTTGGCCTTTTATGGTCTGTTCATGGCGTTTGGGTCCAGTTTTGGCCAAACCTTTTTCATTTCTCAATTCGGTGGCGAAATCCGCCGCGACTTTGCCCTCAGCGATGCGACATTTGGCACGATCTATGGATTGGGAACGCTGCTATCGGCGGCGGTTATTGTCTATACAGGCGGAGTTATTGACCGCGTTGATCTTCGTCGCTGGACCTTGATCCTGCTGCCAGCCTGCGCAACCGCCTGTGCAATGATGGGGTCGGTGCAGGGACCGATAAGCCTGTTCCTGGCCATATTCCTGCTTCGCCAGACCGGCCAAGGCCTGATGAGCCACACAATGGGACACAGTTTAGGACGCTACAGCCGGGTCGGGCGCGGCAAGGCAATTGCCTTTGGCGGCTATGGCTTCCCGCTGGGTGAAGCCCTGTTCCCAGTTTTGGGTGTCGCGGTCATCGCAGCCTATGGCTGGCGGGAGGCCTGGTATGGCCTGTCTGGCCTATATCTCTTCATCGGATTGCCTGTCGCGCTGTGGCTGTTGAACGGACATCAGGGACGCTATCAACTCTACAAACAGGATCAGGCTGATCAGGATGCCGAAGATTTGTTGGCAACAACGGATTTGTCACGCCCACGCCCGGCACGCAGTTGGCGGCGCAAAGAGGTCGTCCGCGATGCCCGATTCTATCTCGCCCTGCCCGGCCTGATGTGTCCCAGCTATATCGTTACCGGCCTGCTGCTGCACGGTGTGCGCATCGCAGAGCTTAAGGGATGGAGCCCCGAGCTCTGGGCGGGCAGTGTTGTCTTCTACGCAATCGGCAGCATTCCTGCGGGATTGGCGATGGGTGCCTTTATCGACCGCAAAGGTGCTGCAAAAGGTCTGCTGCTATTCCTGCCCCCCCTGATGCTGGGCTGTTTGGTGTTGGGATTGGGGAATGGTGTTTGGACGCCGGCAGCCTTCATGTTCTGCGCTGGCATTACCTCTGGAATGACGGCGGTCCTGCTGGTCGCGTTATGGGTTGAATCCTATGGTCCGCGCTTTCTGGGAGAAATCAAAGCGATGATGACGGCATTGGCCGTCTTTGCCAGTGCCATCGCCCCGCCAACTTTGGGCTGGATGCTAAACGCTAATTGGTCGGTCGCGGGCCTGTGCCTATTCTGTGGCGTGTTGGCGATGATTGGGTGGAGTCTTTCCCTACCCGCCGCACGGCGTTACGCTGAACATAATGTCATCACATGAGTTCAATTTGTTAAAAGCCGAGTTAGAGCTAAAAGGGAGCCTGAAATGGCACGGAATTATTGGTTGTTTAAGTCAGAGCCCGGCACATGGTCCTGGGACGATCAGGTCAAACGCGCTGACAAAGGCGAAGGCTGGGATGGCGTTCGCAATTACCAGGCCTCCAATAATATGAAGGCCATGAAGATCGGTGATTGGGGTTTCTTCTACCATTCGGTCAATGAGAAACAAATCGTTGGCATTGTTGATGTGATTGAGGAATACCATCCAGATCCCACCGATGCGAAAGGGCGGTTTGGAATGGTCACGGTGCGCGCCATCCGTCCGTTTGAGAAACCTGTCACCCTGGCCGATATCAAAAACGAACCCGCCTTGGCCGACCTGTCGCTGATCAAACAGTCACGACTGTCTGTTATGCCAATCCCCAAAGATGCC
The DNA here is from genome assembly GCA_029212835.1 of Alphaproteobacteria bacterium. Taxonomy (GTDB): domain Bacteria; phylum Pseudomonadota; class Alphaproteobacteria; order UBA8366; family Aestuariispiraceae; genus Pacificispira. The sequence continues at coordinate 4,272 of JARGPE010000206.1, forward strand.
TGGGACCTGATCTGTAAGATGGGCCAGACAAAGGCCGACTAACGCCCCCTTTTAGACTGGAACCATTCATATGGGTTTACTCTCGATCACCCCCCGTCTGGACCCCCAAATGGCAACCGCCCTGAAACTGGCTGCTGAACTTGCCGCCGAAACCAAGGCGGCGCATGGACTGGGGGACGTCGCGACAACCGACTTACTCAACCAGCGTATCCTGTACAATGCCGATCGCAAATTCTGGAACCGGAATGCGCCGGAAATGGCGTCCAGCACTGATATCACCCTGGACACGGCAAATGGCTCAATCGCAATGCGCCTGGACCGCCCAAAGAGTGCAAAGACAATCAGCCCAGTTCTGATTTACCTGCATGGCGGGGGCTGGATTGTCGGCAATCTGGACACCCATGCGCGGATCATGCGGGTCTTGGCGGAATTGAGTGGATGGTGCGTTCTGGGCGTGGACTATCACCTGGCACCAGAAGCAAAATTCCCAGTTCCACAGCAAGACTGTCTCGCCGCCGCACAATGGGTGATCGACCATGGCGCCAAACACGGGTTGGATGCTAACGCCATAGCCCTGGCTGGCGATTCCGCGGGCGGGAACATGTCGATGGCGACCCTGTTGGCCTTGCGTAGCCAGGGACAGCACCACCGCGTTAAGGCGGCACTGCTTTATTATGGGTCCTATGGATTGCGGGACTCCGCGTCGCGCCGTCTGTGGGGCGGTACCGAAGATGGCTTAAGCCCCGAGGATTTAGCCTTTTTCCGAACTTGCCTGCTGAACACGCCAGACGAAATGAAGGACCCGCGTTTCGACATATTGGCAAATCCCTTAAACGACCTGCCGCCACTTTATATTCTGGAAGTCACTATGGATCCGTTGGCCGATGACAGCACCGCCCTGCTCCATGCCGTTCAGGAGGCCGGGGGAACCGCAGAATACAGACGCGTTGATGGCGTGCTGCATGGTTTCCTGCATATGAGTGGCCATGTCGATGCGGCAATGACGGCCCTGAGGGAAGGGGCTGCTTTCCTGCGTACCCATTCGCAATAATCTGAACAGAAACGGATGGAACAGCGCCAAAGAAACGGGCCGCCTCCTATTTGGAAGCGGCCCGATTTTTAAGTCAAACAGCGCTGAGTATCAGCCCTACAGAACCCTTAATGAAGTTTCCCAGGCAGAGCCGAAATCGCATCATCGATGGACTTGTCACCGCCCTTACCATCCATCGCGCTGGCCAAAACCTGCGCGGTGGCCGCGATCGCAATATCAACTGCCTGGTTTTTCACCTCAGCAATCGCATTGGTTTTCGCCTGGGAGATTTTCTCCATGGCCTGCTGTTCACGGCGCTCCATCGATTCTTTCAGACGGGCATCCATGTCCTTCTTCATCATTTTGGTTTCATTCTTGGCATTTTCGATAATCGACGTTGCCTGTTCGATCGCTTCCCGCTGGGTGCGCTTCATTTCAGCCAAAGCAGAGGTCGCTTCCTCTTTAAGAGATTCAGCCTGCTTTATTTCATCACGGATACGGTTAATCCGACCATCAATCGTTTTCAGAATGATGGGACGGCCTTTCCAGATGACCAGCACAACGAAGATTACAAAGGAAACGAAAACCCAGAGAGTTGTCGATTGGAGGATTGATTCATGCTCCATGATATCAGACCCCTTTCGCTGCCGCGTCTACGGCTTTGGCCACATCAGTTTTAGATGCTGCCTTGCCGGAGAGTTTTTCGATAGAAGCCGCAGCGACTTCCTGCGCGACCTCACGGATCGAGGCCAAGGCTTCTTTGCGGGCTTCGTCGATCGAAGCTTCCGCATCGGTCGTCTTCACCGCCAAATCAGCGTCCAGCTTTTCCAATTTCTTGGCATGATCAGCCACAATCTTTTCCTGCGCTTTGCGCAAGATGTCTTGGGCTTCAGACCGGGCTTCCGACAATGCCTTTTCAACAGAGGCTTCCGCTTCCGCAATTTCAACACGCAGCTGCTCGGCACGCTCAAGATCAGCACGGATTTTCTGTTCCCGTGATTCAATCACGTCCCCAACACGGGGCACCGCAACTTTCCACATCAGGATAAACAGCGCCGCAAAGGTCACCGCCAACCAGAAAATCTGACTGGAGAAAGAGCTGGTATCCAGTTGCGGCATACCACCCTGGTGATGCTCTTCAGCCGCAAAAGCACCGACGGAGCAAATCACAGACAGCGCTGTGACTGCTGACAGTCGAAGGCCCATTTTTAGAACCTGGTTCATCCTAGAAACCCCTTTCACTTGGATCCGGTGAGGGGCAGTCCGTATAAGACTGCCCCCAACTTGGCCCAGAGAATTAGGCGAAAAGGATCAAGAAGGCGATCAACAGCGCGTAGAGCGCAACGGCCTCAACCAAAGCAAAGCCCAGCATCGCCAAACCGAAAACCTGGCTACGAGAAGCCGGGTTGCGGGCGACTGCGGTGATCAGAGAAGAGAAGATGTTACCGATACCGAGACCGACCCCGAAGAGACAGATAACGGCCAAACCGGCGCCAATCATTTTTGCTGATGCGAGATCCATTTTACGCTCACTCCTTCAATAGGCACGGTCATGGCCGTGCTTCCGTTAAGGGCCGGACGGGGGCTATTTTGGCCCGCCCGTGCCCGCGAAACTCTAAAATCCGTCAGGCCAAGGCCAAA
>JARGPE010000207.1:0-5550 GCA_029212835.1 Alphaproteobacteria bacterium
GCCTGGATGCCAACCATCCGCTGTTTGTGACATTGAACCCGATCCGAGAGATTGATCCGCAGAAGATAATCCAGGAATTTGATTACGATCATCCAGTGTTTGACCAGGGGGCGCTGGAATCACAATCCCGACTGCCGGAAATTCAGGGTCATGGTGGCGTCTGGTTCTGTGGCAGCTATTGCGGATATGGGTTCCACGAGGATGGCTTGGGGTCGGCTGTGGCGGTCGCGCATGCTTTTGGGATTGAGGCACCCTGGGGCCATCATCCCGTTCAGGCGATGCAGGCTGTTGGCCCGATTTCGGATGCCTCTGTCGGTGTTCCCGAGGGCAAGGCTGCGAAAGTGGCTGCGGCATGACCAAGGTGGCGTCACTTCCTGGCGCAACCCTGTATCGGGGGAAGGTCATGCATAAGCGGATGAAACCTTTTATCCACGACCTGACCTATTCTGTCTTTTCGATCCTGGTTGATATTGATGCCTTGCCGGAAATGGATCGGGATTTTCGGCTGTTTGGGCACAACCGATGGGCACCAATCAGCCTATGGAACAAGGATTATGGCCCGCGCGATGGCAGCCCGATCCGGCCGTGGATCGAGTCTGCGTTGATGGAGCATGATCTGGATTTACAGGGCGGGCCGATCCGGCTTTTGACCTTTCCCAGACTATGGGGCTATGCGTTTAATCCGTTGAGCCTGTATTATTGCTATGACTCCGACTCCGTGTTGCGTGCGGTTTTGTATGAAGTATCCAATACCTTTGGCGAATCCCACGGTTATCTGATTCCAGTGGACCCGGATCAAGCGACAGGGCCCGCGATTCACCAGGAAACGGCCAAGGTTTTTCATGTTTCCCCGTTTATTGAAATGGATTGCCAGTATCGCTTCAGCCTGACCCCTTTAGGGGAACAAGTGTCGATACTGATCAATCAATCAGACTCAGCAGGGGACCCAATACTGGTGGCGCGGCATATGGCTCGCGGGGTGCCGCTGACGGATAAATCTTTGATGGGGGCAATTCTGCGTTTTCCGTTGATGACGGCAAAAGTGATTGGCGGCATTCACTGGGAAGCACTGAAACTGTGGATGAAGGGGGCGAAGTACTATCCAAAGCCACCTGCGCCTACGAAACATGTGACACGATAAAAACAAAAACTGTAAAATTTAACAGGGGCAGAACGATAATGAGCGATGGCATAATTGAAACGGATTATTCGACCGGAGATCAAATGATTGGGAGCAAAAATCAGAAGGAACCCAGGCTGTCGCTGTTAAGCCGACTGCATTTCGCCATGGCGAACCGCATTCACTATGGGACTTTTGAAGTAACTGTACCCGAAGGGGTGACGCGCAAATGTGGTGGCAAGGAACCCGGTCCGAACGGCCCGATCACACTGAATAACAGCCGTATGGTGCCCCGCATGATTTTGGGCGGTAATGTTGGTCTTGGTGAAAGCTATCTGGATGGCGATTGGGACAGTTCCAATTTGGCAGATTTTCTGACCGTCGGCGCGATGAATTATGAGGCGCTGGACGAGACCTTGAATGGCAGCATGCTGTATCGCATTGCCAACCGTCTGATTCATCACGGATTTAACAGCAATTCCAAACGGGGCAGCCGCAAGAACATTGCTCATCACTATGATTTGGGAAATGCGTTCTATGAGCGTTGGTTAGACCCCAGCATGACCTATTCTTCTGCACAATTCGATGACACCGCACCAGATTTGGAATCGGCACAGGCCCGCAAATACGATTTGTTGGCGGATCGCCTGCACCTGACCCCCGACAGCACAGTTTTGGAAATTGGCTGTGGTTGGGGCGGATTTGCAGAGCGGGTCGCGAAAGAGCGCGGCGCAAAGGTCACCGGCATCACGATTTCACGCGAACAGCATGACTATGCCAAGGCTCGCATGCAGCGAGAAGGCCTGAACGATAAAGTTGATATCCGCCTGATCGATTACCGCGATTTGGAAGGTCAGTTCGATCATATTGCCTCCATCGAGATGTTTGAGGCAGTCGGCGAAAAGTATTGGCCGGTCTTCTTTGATGGTTTGCGGGATCGCCTGAAAGAGGGAGGCCGCGCCGCCCTTCAGATCATCACCATCGGGGATAAGCATTTTGATAACTATCGCAGTCGGCCTGACTTCATTCAGCGCTATATTTTCCCCGGCGGCATGTTGCCATCGCCCAGTGCTCTGAAAAGCGGGGCGGAAGCCGTCGGCTTGAGCCAGGTTTCTACAGAAGGATTTGGTCTGTCCTATGCCAGAACCTTGTCAGAATGGAATGACCGATTTCAAGCAGCCTGGAGTGACATTGCGGAAATCGGTTTCGACAATCGGTTTAAGCGGATGTGGGAATATTATCTGGCCTATTGCGAGGCTGGATTCCGGTCCGGCACCATTGATGTAAAGCGCGTCACCCTGGCAAAGGCTTAGGCGGCCTTGTCCTCCACAAATAAAGCGCAATCATCGATTCGCCCGTTGATCTTGATCGCCTATGGTTTGCTGGGCCTGCCTCTGGCGGCGGCGACTCTGCCACTTTATGTGCATATTCCCAATTACTATGCCGTCGATTTGGGACTGGGGCTGGCTGCTGTCGGGGGTGCGATGTTCCTGATGCGGATCTGGGATGTGGTGACCGATCCGCTGATAGGCGTTCTGTCGGATCGCATTGGGGGGCGGTATGGCCGCCGTCGTTTGTGGGTCGGCATGGGTATCCCTGTCGCGATGCTGGGGGGCTGGATGATCTTTCGCCCGCCGATGGGTGTGGATATAGCCTATCTGGTCGTGGCTGGCCTCATCCTCCATCTGGGTTGGACGATGGTGATGTTGCCTTATCAAGCCTGGGGGGCGGAGCTCAGCAGAGATTATAACACCCGAAACCGCATCGCCGCCGCGCGGGAGATGTTTGTGATCGCCGGAACCTTGGTGGCGGGTGGGTTGGTTGCCCTGGCAGCCTCACCGGCGGACCGTGGTCAGGCTTTGGGGACGGTTGGACTACTTCTGGCCATTGGTTTGCCGCTGGCGGCGATACCCCTGTTTTGGAAAGTTCCAGACCCGAAAATTGTTGCCTCTGTTAACAAGGTTTCCTGGCGCCAAGGCCTGTCTGTGATGGCCAGCAATCGCCCATTCCGCAAACTTCTTTTGGCCTGGGTTCTGAACGGGGTCGCCAATGGATTGCCTGCGACGCTGTTCATACTGTTTGTTGAGAACATTGTCGGCGCGCCGGAGCAATCCGGTTTGTATCTTTTAACGTATTTCTTAGTAGCGGTCGCTGGCATGCCGGTTTGGCTGTGGATCGCAGGAAAAATTGGCAAGCACCGGACCTGGTGTGTTGCCATGATTTGGGCCTGCGGCTGGTTTGCCTTAGCGCCTTTAATTGGTTTGGGTGATGGTGCCCTGTATTTGGCGCTGTGTATTGGGACCGGCTTTGCGCTTGGCGCGGATTTGGCGCTTCCCCCGTCGATGCAGGCGGATGTGGTGGATGTCGATACCGCCACCATTGCAACAGCCGGAGGCGGTGCGGCACGCACGGGCATATATTTCGCCCTATGGGGCATGGCGACAAAACTGTCGCTGGCCCTGGCAGTCGGCATCGCGTTTCCGGTGTTGGAATGGTCAGGGTTTCAGGCCAACAGCCCGGCGACCTTTGGGGATACAACGCTGGTTCTGCTCTATGGGGTGGTGCCGATTATATTTAAGGGGGCGGCCATTGCGGTCATGTGGCAGTTCCCCCTGACAGCAAAAGATCAAGAAGCGCTGAAAGCGCGTATCGAAGGTGCAAGGTAAGATGAAACGGATTCTAACGGGCGCGCTGGTGCTGGCGCTGACACTGTTAATGGGGTGCAGCAGTATGAAAATAAAAGATTTTGAGGGTAAAACACCACAGTTCGTCTTGGAGGATTATTTCCTGGGCAAGACCGAAGCGTCAGGCATTTTCTATGATCGTTTCGGCGATGTTCGCAGGCAGTTTGTGGTTTCTATTACCGGCAAGGTAGAGGACGACAAACTCTATCTGCAGGAAGATTTTGTCTATGATGACGGCGAAACTGAACAGCGCAACTGGACACTGACCCGTACGGGGCCATCGACCTATGAGGGCACGGCGGCCGGTGTTGTCGGCATCGCCAAAGGTCAGATTGCTGGCAATGTGTTCCAATGGACCTATACATTTGATCTTAAGATGAAGAACCGCAGTCTGCGGGTAGATTTTGATGATTGGATGTTCCTGCAGCCCAATGGGGTCGTCGTGAACCGCGCGACCATCTCAAAATGGGGTATTGAGCTAGGAACCGTGGTGATATCCTTCATCAAGGTTGGGGAGGAAAACGCCCTGTCCTTGAAACAGGCTGCGGAATAGGGCGCTAGGCCTGGATCATGGATCGAATTCGGCGAATGATCCAGCCGATCACAGGCAATTTTGCATATAGTTGTCCACCACTGTCCCAATGGTCGTGATGCGCCTGAACGCGGCCGTCTTGTGCAATTAGAATCTCGCTCATCCCCTCAAAATTCCAGGTTTCTTTCTGGCCTTTCGGGATGAAAGAAAAAGACCAGCGGATATAGCCTGCCCGGTCGGAGGCGGTGACATCGTGCACGGTAAAACTTGGTGCCTGACAACGCTCCAGCATGTCCTCCAGGATCGCCTCTAGGCCAGGCTTTCCACGTACATCATTGAATGGATCGGTGAAGTGAATATCCTCTGTCGCCAATGCCAGCAGAGCCGGCATGCCGCCGGGCATGGGCGCAGAAAATGCGTCAGCCCAGCGCTGGGTGATTGCCAGCAAATTGCGCGGTGCCGTCATTGGCCGGTTGCTTTCCGGATAAGGGCAAAATACCAGCGTGCAGGCAGAAGCTGCAGGAATTTCAATTGCCAGACAAAGCGTCGGGGGAATGAAATCTCGAACCGGTCACTCATCAATCCATTCCAGATGCGTTTGGCGGCGTCCTCTGGTTCCATCAGATAGGGCATTGGGAAATCATTCTTGTCGGTCAGCGGCGTGCGCACGAAACCGGGACAGATTACCTGAATCTTCACCCCTTTTGGACCGATTTCACATTCCAAGGATTCAGCCATTGCAATGGTCCCGGCCTTGCTGGCGCAATATGCGCCTGCCCGCGGTAAGCCGCGAAATCCCGCCACGCTGGCGGTCAAGGCAATCTGGCCTGCGCCGCGGGGCAGAAACTTTTTCAATAAAGGGTCCAGGCCATTTGCCATGCCTGTCATATTTAGAGCATAGATTTTGGCGACTTCTGTGGCGTCAAACGCGCTGGCTGGCATGTCTGCATGGGTTCCGGCATTCAACACAGCAATTGTGATGGGGCCAAGGTCGCGCTCAATCGCATCCACAACCGTCTTTGTGGCTTCCAGGTCCAGCACGTCCAGGGGATAGGCATGCATACGGCCATTGGATTGGTCCGCCATTTCTTTCAACGTATCTTCAGAACGGGCACTGATTGCAACCGACCAACCCTGATCAGCCGCATAGCGTGCCAGATGTGCGCCAATACCCATACTGGCCCCGGTGATCCAGATCAGTCCGGGCTCCCTCT
>JARGPE010000207.1:5560-6910 GCA_029212835.1 Alphaproteobacteria bacterium
AGTGGATATTTAACTGGTTTGGCTCTCTAAATTTTATCGTACGCGTACATTGTGCGCATACCAACGGTACCGTAAAATTCGATCTGGTTCAAACAAGCCGGTAGTCGAAGTCATCGCCTTTGAATGGAAAGCTTAGTTTCGTCCATCGATCATTGCGGTCATACCAGACCTTGAAATCAATATCGCCCTCAATGTTGAAACACTGTGCGTCGACCGAGCCTGAGGCTGTGGGGACTTTTTGCCAACCCTGGGAGGCGATGGTTACATTCATCACGCGCCCTTTTTGTGTGTCCAGCAATCGATTGCATCGAACTGTCTGCTCGTGCCAATAGGTTGTGGGCAAAATGTCCAAATCATCGATCACATAATCCGAGTCGTGATCACGCGAGACCCGAATGCTGCCACTCTCGCGGATTGCCGTTATTTTATACGGTGTGCCGTCATCATCGGTCGTTGAGGAGAAGGATTTAAAGGCCCCATCCTCCCAGATTTCCGTGTTCTGGTGACGGTAACGATACAAGACAACCGGTCCGATCCCGACTTCCAGAAGGATGTTGATATTGGCCGTTGTGCGATTGCCATTGTGTTGAATATCGATCTTGTGATGCCCAATCGCCGACCCATTGCGAAAGACATTGAAATCCAGGTCATTGCTGCGCGGGTTGATATTTGCTTGGGCGAAACGAGAGAGTGGCGCGGTAAGAGCAAATCCCATGGCACCCAATAGCACAGTGCGTCGGTTCTGATACATTTTGGCAGCCTTTAGTGATGAGAGCCTTTATTGGACTTAATCCTTATCATCTGTACGGTTGAAGGGTCTTTTCAGATCAATGCAGACGCGGATATCAGGCTCCGTCATCGATATTTCACGCTAGCTTCATGCGTTGGAAATCCACTTTCGGTATCCAGGTCACGTTGCCCGGTCGTCGTTTTGCGCGAACCGCCATGGGATGCATCTCACCCAATCTTATTGGATAAGGAACCGATCTGCTATGACGCTCACCCGTGAACAGGCGATGGAATTCGCTGAAGACAAGCCCAGCAACCCATCAGACAATGAAACCTTCAGCAGCATCAGCCAGCGCCGTTATTCCCGTCGAGGTGTCTTGAAAGGGGCTCTGATGACCGGGACGGCCCTTGCGATTGCAAGCTTTTCTCGTCCGGGGCACGCGGCGCTGGATGCCAGTTTCTCCTTTGAAGAAATCAGTCATGGTGTGGATCACACCCACCATGTCGCCCCTGGCTATGATGCCGATATCCTGTTGCGTTGGGGCGATGCCCTGTTTCCAGATTCCCCAATCTTTGATCCCACGAACCAGAGCGAAGCATCGCAGTTGCGCCAATTTGGCT
>JARGPE010000208.1 GCA_029212835.1 Alphaproteobacteria bacterium
ATAAGATCAGGTCGTGCAGATGGTCGGCAATGCAATTGGCCCAGTCTGATCGCTCCGCAATGGGGGAGGGGAAAAACTGCCCAAAACTATCAACCCCATTTCCCAGCCCGACATCCCGCAGCCAGTCTGGTTCAAGATACAATGTTAGAAATCGCGTTGGCGTCTGTCCAGGAACGGGTGACCAGGCATGTGGCTCCCACCGGTTCACCAGAATGCCGGTCCTCCGGGTCGCTGGATAAAGCTGCCCCTTCACCTGAAACCCTGTATCCGCCCCGCCGATATTCAAAATGACATGCAGATGATGATGGACATGGATAGCCAATGGCGCGTCCATGTCCATGACACCGATGCGGCCAAAGGGGCCAAAAGCGGTTGCGATGGGGTCTGACATGCCTCTGTCTTCCCTGTTCTCATCTGGTGATAGCCTAGCATAATCGCGAAGGGTCACAATGCGCTCAGAATTCTCAAATGCATTGGCGTCAGCAGAAAATCAGACTTTTCGCTAATTTTACCCACTCTGGGGGCTATTGCTGTGTCAGGACAGCCCGTATCCTTGCGTCATTGGTAAACAGGAGCTGCGGAATTATGCACAGTGAGCAAGGGACCGGTTTCATCGTGCGGCACGGACTTTGGGACACGCACCAGCATGATCTTGCTGCCGTGTCTCTTAAGCGTATCCAGGCCGAACAGATCAGTCTAATCCGGTTAATCTGGTGCGATACCCACGGGATTACCCGGGCGAAAACGGTAACGGTTGAGGCCTTCGAATCCGTTTTGGTGAATGGCTACAGCATTGGCGCTGGCAGTTGGAGCCTGGATGCGTCCGGCGGCCGGGTGTTTGAAACCTTCACCGCAGGCGGCGGCATGGGCTTGGCTGAAATGACCGGGTCGCCCAATCTGGTTTTGGTGCCGGACCTGACCAGCTTCCGACTGGCATCCTGGGCACCGGGTGTGGCGATGGTGGTCTGCGATGATTATTTCCGCGACGGTCGCCCTTTCTATTTCTCCCCCCGTCATATCCTGCGCAAGACATTGGACGTACTTGCCGAACGAGGCCTCACGGCCTTGATCGGGTTAGAGGTTGAATGGACCCTGATGCGCCTGAGCCAGGACACGATGACCGCGGACGAGGTCAATGGACCGGGACGCCGCGGTGCCCCACCTCATTGTGTGCCAGCAGAACCCGGATTTTCCTATGATTCCGAAACCAATATGGACCGGGTTCAACCGATCCTGAGTATATTGGCGAAACATTATTCGGATTTGGGACTCGGAATGCGGTCGCTGGATAATGAGTTGGGGGCGGGACAGATTGAATGCACCTTTATGCCGAAATCGGCCTGGGAGGCAGCCACGGATTATCTGATCTTCCGTAGCGCTACCCGCCAGATTTGTCACCGTCATGGCTATCTTGCGAGCTTCATGACATTTCCAGACGGTGTGGGCCTGTTTCCCAGTGGTTGGCATTTACACTTGTCCCTGACTGAAACGACGACGGGCAAGAACCTGTTCATGCCGGAAGGGGGCACACACAGCCTGTCGTCTCTGGGGTTAAATTTCCTGGCCGGACAATTGCGTCATGCAGAAGAGGGGATCGCATTTGCAACGCCCAGTGTGAATGGCTATCGCCGGTTTCGCATGAATTCTCTGGCACCGGATCGGGTCTCCTGGAATGTCCAACATCGCGGCGTGATGCTGCGGGTTCTGGGCGGCGTGCAGGATCCTGCCAGCCGGATTGAAAACCGCGTCGGGGAACCTTGTGCCAATCCGTATCTGTTCATTGCGGCGCAAATTGCTGCTGGTTTGGACGGTATTGAACAGAATCTCGCGCCTTGGGAACCAGACGACAATCCCTACCAATCAGACCGCCCGATGTTGCCAAAATCATTAAGGGACGCCCTGGATGGATTGGAGAAATCCAGCTTCTATCGCACTGCCTTCGGGGACATCTATATCGCCTATTTCCTGCGAATGAAGCGGGCTGAGGTCATACGTTATGAGGCCTCTTTGAAAGAGTCCGGGATCGACCCGAAATCCGGCGTCACGCCATGGGAGATGAGGGAATATTTCGATGCCTTTTAAGACCGACAATCGACAAGGAGGGGAGCTATGAGCGACGGTAATCTTGCACCAGGGCGGGACGGGCGACGCTTTGATTTCGAGGCACTGATCCATGAGGAGAAAGTGCACCGGTCCCTCTATACAGACCCGGATATTTTCGCGTTGGAACTGACGCGGGTTTTTGGTGCAACCTGGGTTTATCTGGCGCATGAAAGCCAAATCCCGAAACCGTTCGATTTCTTTCAGACGAAATTGGGGTTGCGGCCGATCATTGTTACTCGGGACGGGAAAAATGAGATCCATGCCTTGTACAATCGATGCACCCATCGCGGCGCAACGGTCTGTCGACAGGCCAAGGGTTCCACCCGGTCCTTCCGATGTCCCTATCATGGCTGGACCTACAGCATCTCAGGCGAATTGGCCGGGGTGCCCTGGCGGGAAGGCTATGCCCGGGATCATAAGGAAGAAGGACAGTTCAATCTGGCCCAAGTGCCCAGGGTTGAGTCTTATCGTGGCTTTATCTTTGGCACCTTGAATTTGGAAGCAGCCCCGCTGATCGAGCATCTGGCGGGGGTACGAAAGCCGATTGATGATTGGCTGGACCGGCATCCAGGCGGCAAGGTCGCAGTCTGTGAAGCCAACCGTATGAAGTTCAAGGGCAATTGGAAGCTGGCCTATGATAACAGCGCCGATGGGTATCATGTGATCTTTTCCCATCGGTCGCTATTGATGATGGAGAACCGGTTTTCCCCTGATGATGAAAAGGGAATGTCCTTCTATAAGCAGCATCCGGATGATGGTCCAATTCGGGTGCATTACTACGGCAACGGTCATCATTTTAAAGACAAGCGCCCGACCCTGGCGAACCACCCAGGCGCCATGTGGCAGATTGAAGGCAAGCATCCAGGCATGGAGGGCTATGAGGCTGAGTTGCGCGAAAAATATGGCGATGATGCAGACTTCTATCTCGACCTGGCCGCGGGCATTCCCATGAATATCAATGTGTTTCCGAACCTGCTGATCCTGGGCAATCACATTCAGGTGTTGGAACCACTGTCTTATACGGAAACGGCAACAACCTGGTATGGAACCGCCGTGGTGGACGAGGAAAATGAGTTGAACGGGGCAGTCGATGCCATCAATGCGCTGCGCATGCGCACCCAGGAACAATTCCCCTTGTTCGGGGAGGTCGATGACCTGACGAATTTCGAGGAGATTCAAGTTGGGCTGGGGGCGGAGGAAGACCCCTGGGTCTATATGGATCGGGGATTGGGCCTGCCGGATCGTTTCACGGAAAAGGATGGCGTGATAACCGGTCCCGCGACAGACGAGGTCTTTATGCGGGAATATATGAAACATTATAAAAAGCTGATGATGGCCAATCCAACCTTATCCATCTCACGGGGAGGGTCTGACTAATGGTAACCGCACCTGCAAATCCATCAGAGACTTCGCATTACATCACAGATGCTTACTATACAGACCTGGTTAAAGTTTTCGCTGATTGGGATGACAGCGCCCAGCTTTCCCATGACACGGTGGTGCAGCAAAGGGCCCAGGCTATGCTGTATCAAGAAGCCCGGTATCTGGATCAAGGGAAGTTCAAGGAATGGCTCGATCTGTTTGCGCCAGAATGTGCCTATTGGATTCCAGGTTCGTGGGAGCGGGGAGATCCCCGTCGGGAGATCACCTTTGCCTTCCATGACCGACGGCAATTGGAGGACCGGGTCTATCGCCTGGAAACCGGCTATGCATGGTCCCAACACCCCGCAAGCCGCACCAACAGGCTGGTCTCTAATATTGAGGTTTTCCAGACGAACCGGTCCGATGTTTTCATGATCCGGTCGAACTTCAACATGACGGAATTTCTGAATGGAGAGCTTCGGCCCTGGGTTGGATATGCCGTCCATCGCGTGCAGCAGACAGGTGAGGGCACCTTTAAGATTCTGGCCAAGCAGGTCAATTTGATCAATTGCGATCAGAATATTCGCAATCCCAGCGTGACGCTTTAGCCTCCTTCTTGGCAGTCGAGAGCAAAAAAAATGCCCCGCAGTGATGCGGGGCACAGGCTGCCTTCGTGAGACAAGGCAATCAGCTGTTTCTGAAAATGGTGCGCGCGCCGCCCCCTCCTGCGGCGCGCGCAGCGCTATCAGGACAGCTTCACTTCGTCGAAGACGGCCTGATACTTCTGGCGAATTTCCGATGAAATCTCGCGTTGGAATTTGGAGGTTGAAATGACGACCGCTGGATCGGTGATGCCCAATTCAGCCAGGCGCTCGTCGGTCACGGATTCATAAGCCTTCGCGTTGCCGCTGCCGTAGCCGTAGGAGTTGATCAGGAACGCCCCTACTTCGGGCGACATGTAGGCGTTGATGAAGTCATAGGCCAGGTCTTCCGAGCCACTGCCGCCATTCATCATGACCAGACCGTCGGTCCAGGTGACTATGCCTTCTTTGCATTTCATCAGGGCCATATCGATACCCTGCTTGCGCAGCATCGCAACCGAGGCATTCCAGCCATAGGCCGCAACGATCTCGCCATTCGCAAAGGCTTGCTCCATGTCGGTCTGGCTGGACCAATAAAACCGCACCAGTTCTTTCTGCGCCAGCAGAGCCTCTTTTGCTTTGGCCAGTTCAGCATCCGTCATCGCCCAGGGATCAGCCGCCCCGGTATACAGTCCGCCAACGATTAACAGGCCTTCCAGGGAATCGCGTGATGCGATGCGTCCTTTATAGCGTTCATCCCATAACAGCCCCCAAGACTCCTCTTGCACCTCGACCTTGTCACGGCGATAGATGACGGAGGAATTCCCCCAACTCAGAGGGGCTTCCCACAGCTTGTCGTCCATGGTCACGATCTGTGACAGTTCCGGGAAGAAGTCATCAATATGCGTCAGGCGCGACCTATCGATTGGTTTCAACAGCCCGGCATCGCGGTATTTACCAACGATGAAGCTGGTATGGTGCCCCAGATCCGGGCGAAAGCCCGCATGGACTTTCTGGAAGCCCTCCTCATCCGATCCCATCAGGGTAAAGTTGGGTGCAGGATGCGCATTGAAATAAGCCGGTGCCATTTCGGGAATGTCATAGCCAGACCAGGACAAGACCGTCAGAGAATCGCTGGCAAACGCCCCGCCAGACCGTGTCGTGGTAGCAAGGCCAATCCCGACAGCGCCCAGCATTTGTGCCAACCGCCGACGGGAAATACGCTCGCATTCCAACTCGTCAAGTAACCAACGCTCTAGACCACCCTTCATGACAACCTCCCTTGGTTCATGTGTGTATCCAACAAACCTTAGAATAAAGTTTGACGGATGTTCAACAAATTTATTCTTTTTCTTGGCTTTCCCTAAATTCTTGATGCCCAGATTTATGCCGTTGCCGGGCTGCTCCGTCCGTAAACTGTCGCATTGACTTCCGGGTCGCCGATCACGCCCGGTTCGGTTTCATAGACGAATACGCCCATAATACGCATTGTGTCGCCTTTGACTTCCGATACGCGGTGCAGGGAATTGCAGCCCCGGAAAATGCAAAGTGATCCGGCATGGCGCGCGACAGAGACGGCGTCCTGGGGACATTCTCCCATCACCACTTTGCGCACATATTCATAGTTCTGATCCTCATCACTGCGCGTGTTTGGGACCAGTTGAAAATCACCACCCGCTTCAGGGGCTTGCAGCATCAGCGTCATCGTAAAGGCATTCACGGAATCAAAATGCCAGGATGATCGATCACCATTTTCATAGCACAACAGGTTAACGGGCTGACAGGGGTCCTCATTGTCATACAGTTTTTCAGCCCCCACGATTTCGGCAACAAAGTCGCGAGCGACGTCCCAGTGGTACATTGTTTTCACCGGGGAATCGTCTGGGATCAGATCGTAGGCGATCATCCGCGAACTGGCCTCCATCATCAGGTTATGGGGGTTTGTGTCTGGCAAAGAGGGATCCCCCTTGCGATGCAGGTAGCAGTTCCGCCGCGACTTGTTATGATGGGCATTCTTTCGGGCGGCCTTCGCATCTGCCACAGCGCGCTCCAGCGCCGCTGGACGAATGAAGTTCGGAAGGGAAACATATTGATTCATGTCCAGTTCCCGCTTCAACCGCGCCACGATTTCGGCACGGGCCGGGTTAGTCGGATCTTGAATCGGATAGACATCAAGATTGATGACATCTTCGGGGCGCATGGTGTTCCTTCCTTTGCATATCGCTTTGACATTGAGGAGAGCGTTACAGAAATCGATTTAACATTCAATATAAATTTGTTGGACGTCCGACAAAGAAAATAATGTGAGCGTAGGTTTGTATTGATGAAGGAAACGTATTTATCCTCAACACAGCAAGCTGCGTGGTTTGATCTTCCTGAGGTTTGAAGATCTAAAGTGGGAATGGGTTCTTTCTGGAAAAGTATATAAAATATGTTGGACGACTGACAAATTTTTTATTAGAGTCTTTATGGTGTCGGTGCAAATCGATTGCCCAATATGCGAAAACGCGCTGTTTGAGAATGCCAAAACCAAAATGATGGGGACCGTGCATGACCGGGCGTTCTAAAAGCCCATATCTGCTGTTGACGCCCGCAATGGTGACAACGGTTGCGACACTGGCGGTCTGTATGGTCGTGTTAATGGTGTTGGCTGTCGCGCGTCAGACTTATCTGGATATTGATCTGACATTCACTTTGCATAACGCCAACCTTGCCTTGACCAGCCCATTGATCCTGAAGCTTCTTGTAAAGTCAGCGCTGATCTCTTTCGGTGTGACGCTGTTATCCTTGGTGCTGGCCT
>JARGPE010000209.1 GCA_029212835.1 Alphaproteobacteria bacterium
GCCGAAGATCTGAATTGGGGCCTGATGGGCTTTCAACGGGACTTCGGCCTGAAGACCGATGGCTGTTTGCGCCCTGACTTTATGCTGATCGTGTGGGCTAGCTCTTCTTCACGAATTCCGACTTCAGGCCCATGGCGCCGATGCCTGGGATTTTGCAGTCGATGTCGTGATCACCCTCGACAAGGCGGATGTTTTTGACCTTGGTGCCGACCTTGACGACAGAAGACGAGCCTTTGACCTTCAGGTCTTTGATGACCGTGATGGTATCGCCATCCTGCAACTCGTTGCCATTGGCATCGCGCCATACTTTTGCCGCGCCGGCGCTGGCATTGGCGGACCATTCATGGCCGCATTCCGGGCAGTTGAATAGGTCCTGAGCCTCATAGGTATAAGTGGAAGCGCAGGCGGGACAGGGGGGCAGGTCGCTCATAAGATCAAATTTCCGATATGTCAGATGGGATTGAGTTGTTTCTATAGCGGCATTCGCCCCCGCTTGACCACCCGGTCGGGCAATACGCCGCAACGGTGGGTCGTTGAGATTGACCAACCGAATATTTGGAGTAGGAATAGCCTGTTCTTCCATACCGGGTTTTTCAGGAGCATCCCATGGTGATTGAGCGCGGATTTCAGTTTTTGTTGAGCCCTGGCCCGACGCCAGTCCCGGATCGTATTTTAAACGCGATGCACCGTCAGTCCGTGGATTTTTCCGGGCCTGATTTTATCGCGCTATGTGACGTGCTTTTTGAGGATGTGAAGGCAATCTTTCAGACCAAAGGGATCGTGCATCTATATGGTGCCAATGGTCATGGGGCCTGGGAAGCGGCGTTGAGTAATATTCTCTCCCCCGGCGACACTGTGCTGATCCCGGAGGTTGGCGTGTTTTCTGAAGCCTGGCGCTCTATGGCGGAATCCTTGGGGCTTATTTGTCAGACCGTGCCAAATACCTGGCGCAATGCAATTGATGCAGCCGGGATTGAAGAGGTCCTGCGCGCGGATAAGGCCCATAAAATCAAGGCCGTGCTGTTCGTGCATGTCGATACCGCCACCAGCCTGAAAAGCGATGTGCTGGCAGCGCGCAAGGCAATTGATGCGGCGGGGCATCCGGCCTTATTCTGTGTCGATACGATTGCCTCGCTGGGTACGACCGCTTTCCCGATGGATGAGTGGGGCGTGGATGTCACGGTTGCGGCCTCTCAGAAAGGGTTGATGATGCCCGCAGGCTTGGCGCTGGTCGCGGCCAATGACAAGGCCATGGCGGCGGGTAAGTCAGCAAAGATGCCACGCCGCTATTGGGATTGGCAGGAACGCGTTGCTGGTGAGCATTACCAGCGGTTCTGTGGCACGGCACCGGAACATCAGATTTTTGGATTGCGTGAAGCCCTGAACATGATTGCGGAAGAAACGTTGGAGGGCGTGATCGCGCGCCACGCGCGGTTGGCGCGATGTGTGCGGGCGGCGGTGACGGTGTGGAGTGAGGCCGGTGGGCTGCGCTTTAATGCTGAAAACCCGTCAGAGCGTGCGGATTCCGTAACGGCTATTCTGACGCCAGAGGGTATTGATGCAGAAGAAATCCGGGCGTCCGGCCGAGAGATGAATCTGCATATCGGGTCCGCCATTGGTCCGTTCCGGGGTAAGGGATTCCGTATTGGCCATATGGGCAATATCAACGAACCAATGATCCTGGGCTCGCTGGCGGGAATTGAAACCGTGCTGCGCCGTCATGGTGTACCTCTGGGGCAAGGCGCTATGGATGCCGCGATTGCGTCCTTGAATAGCCCGGTTGCCGAAACTGTGTCTCAGGCCGCGGAATAATCGCTCATCTAGCTCAGTCGGACAGGTGCTGCGCCTTTTCCTTCTTCTTTGCCCGTTCGGCGGGATTATATGGGCGGGTAATTGTTTTCGTCAGACCGCCACGCAGCGGGACCTTTACGAAATTGCCCATCATTTCCAGACGCCCGGTGATTTCCCGGCGCATGCGATAGGTATCACCCTCTGTGAAGGCATTTCCGACCATATAGACGGGCACGATATCGGTGCGGTTCTGGCGGGGCAGCAACAGATCCATGATCCCATCACCATTCCAATCGACGGTCAGTGCGATATTAAGCTCCGTTGAGCCAATAGCATGGGTAGAATAGCCGGATTTTCGGGCCAGCTCGACGATCTTTGAGGATGATCCATCCCAATGATATAGGATCAGGATACCGCCGATATGGGGTGTCCGGATTACGGCGATATCCGGGCTGCCATCACCGTTATAATCAGCGACACCGGCTGGGTTCAGCCATCGATGGGGCTTGCCAATTGGCATTGCCTCCGCGAGAGGAACCAGGGTGCCGTCCCGTATGCCATACAGGGCGATGGTAGATCCGTTGTCCAAATAAGATTTGATTGTCAGGATTTCCAATTGCCCGTCGCCGTCAGCATCGACCAGACGGGGCGTGATGTCTTCAAACACGCTGTCTTCGGGCAAATCATAGCGATAGCGCTTGCCGTTCCGCTCTGCGATCAGGCTGCCTGCCTCAATCGCATCATCCAGAATGCCGTGGTCATAGCGTTCTGTTGGTTCGGCATACCAAGCGCGCAAACCGGTTGCTTCGGCGATGCCACCGCCTGGCAGGCGCTCCTGCGCGATGGCTGTCACGGGCAACAGCATCAGCATGATGATAAAAGGCAAGGCTGATTTCATACGCCAAGTTTAAGCAGCGTTTTGCTGTCCGTCATTTGCTTCTTTAGTGTTGGTTTTCGTGGGTGGATTTTTCGCCGTTTGATTTTTTACGGCTTCGGCTTTCATTGCTTCAATCTTGCGAATGAAAGTGCCAATCCGTGGGCAGATATCATCGCGCCAGCGGCGACCGTTGAAGATGCCGTAATGCCCAACTCCCTTTTGCAGCATGTGATCTCTCAGTTCTTCCGGGATATTGGCGCAAATGGTATGGGCAGCCTCTGTCTGGGCCGGTGCAGAGATGTCGTCCAATTCCCCTTCAACCGTCAGCAATCCTACATTCGTGATCGCTTCTGGCTTAACAAGATGATCATTCCAGGTCATCTGACCGGTCGCCAGCGAATGGCGCTTAAAGACGTGATCTACGGTTTCCAGGAAGAAATCCGCATGTACATCGGCAATCGACATATATTCGTCGTAGAAGGCTTGCGTCCGCTCTGCAGACTCGTCATCACCCTTGCGCAATTGATCAAACATTTTCACATGGGCACCAGCATGACGGGCCGGGTTCATGGACCAGAAGGACTGCAACTGCAGGAAGCCTGGATAGACTTTGCGATTGGCTCCAGGAAAGCGCGCTGGAACGCGATGGATCACAGATCGTTCAAACCAGGCCATGGAGCGGTTTTCGGCCACGCGGGTCACGGCGGTTTCTGATGCGCGGGTATCAACGGGACCGCCCATCAGGATCATGCTGGCAGGCAGATACGGGGATTTTTCCTCTGCTAACAGCGCAACGGTGGCCAGGACCAATGGGGCTGGTTGACAGACCGCCATGATATGGATCGGTGAACCACCATCTTCATGCAGATGTGACAGGAAATCGCGCAGATATTGGATATAGGTATCGACCCCGAAGCGGCCTTCTTCCACTGGAACCTCGGCGGCATCGCGCCAATCGGTGATCCAGACATCATTTTCGATCATCAGCGCGCGGGCAGTATCGCGCAGCAACGTGGCGTGGTGGCCAGACATAGGCGCGACCAGAAGGACGCGAGGCTGACCTTTAAATTTTGCTGGCTTGCTGAAATGAACCAAGTCGCCGAAAGGGGCCTCAAAATCGGCTTCGATCGTGACCGGAACATCCTTGCCATCAATTGTGACCGTATCGATGTTCCAGTCTGGCTTGCCACGGATGGCAATCAGGCTTTCCAGCACGGTCGATCCTGCGGCCAGCATGCGGCCAAATGGGGTCCAGCTCATCGGGTGAAATGGGCTATCGAAGGTGATGCGCGTTGCTTCCGCCATCCACCGAAGCGGCATGAGAGCGCGAGACCGCGCGTCGTGGAATGAGTACAGCATCAAGTGTCCTTAAAAACGAGTAGAACGATCCTTATGATATAGGTTTATGCTGCAGGTGCGAAAGGAAAAAATATTACATAATAATATCAATGTTTTGCATCTAGAATGTCAATGCTTTCACTTGCTTGATTTGGGGTAATGCCTGCAGTTTCGCCAACAGGGCGGGGGGCAGAGGCTCATCAATTGAAATCAGCGCGATGGCATCGCCACCTTGATCCGCCCGTCCCAAATGGAAGGTGGCGATATTGACCCCGGCATCTCCCAGGATAGACCCGATACCACCGATCAGGCCGGGCTTATCATGGTTGGTGATATACAGCATGTTTGGGGTCAATTCCGCCTCTATCACGATGCCCTTGATATTGACTACGCGCGGCAGTTTCCCGCCAAACAGCGTGCCCGAAACAGATCTTGTGAACCGCTCGGTCGTCAAGGTCAGGCGGATCAGGGTCTGATAGTCGCCGGGACGATCATGGATCACTTCGGACACATCAATGCCGCGCTCACGGGCAAAAACTGGGGCGTTGACCATGTTAACAGCGTCGGAGAAAGGCTTCATCACCTCCGCCAAGGCTGCTTGGACCAGAGGCTTGACGTTCAGTTTTGCAACATGGCCTTCAAATTCAATTGTTACGGACTTGATTGCCGACTCGGTGACCTGACCCGCAAAAGCCCCCAATTGGCAGGCCAGTGCCATATACGGCTGTAGCCGGGGGGCATCCTCTGCGGAGATAGAGGGCATATTCAGCGCATTGGTTACGGCCCCTGTCAGCAGATAGTCAGACATTTGTTCGGCGACCTGCAGGGCGACATTTTCCTGCGCCTCTTCAGTCGCGGCACCCAGATGCGGTGTGGCCACAACATTATCCAACGCGAATAGGGGATTGTCCCGCGCGGGTTCTTCAACAAAGACATCCAGTGCCGCGCCAGCAACCTTGCCGCTTTCCAGGCCGTCTTTCAGGGCAATTTCATCAACAATGCCGCCGCGCGCGCAGTTGATGATGCGCACGCCGGTTTTGCATTGCTCCAGCGCTGTCGCATTGATCAGATTGCGAGTCCCATCGGTCAGGGGCGTATGGACTGTGATGAAATCTGCCCGGCTGAGCAATGTATCCAGATCAACCTTCTCCACGCCCAGATCGCGCGCCCGCTCTGGCGACAGAAAGGGGTCGAATGCGACAACCTTCATCTTCAGTCCCTGGGCACGATCGGCAACAATCGCGCCAATATTGCCTGCCCCGATCAGACCCAAGGTCTTACCGAATAGTTCCACGCCCATAAATTTGGACTTTTCCCATTTTCCAGCACGGGTGGAAGCGTCCGCGGCAGGAATCTGTCGGGCCAGCGCCATCATCATGGAAATCGCATGTTCTGCCGTGGTGATGGAGTTCCCAAAGGGCGTGTTCATGACCACCGTGCCGAAGCGGGTAGCGGCCGCCAGATCGACATTATCGACACCAATGCCGGCCCGTCCAACCACTTTCAAATGACCGTTGCCTGCGGCCAAGACTGCTTCTGTTACTTTCGTGGCGGAACGTATCGCCAGGCCGTCATAATTTCCAATCCGGGCCAAGAGGTCCTCGGCAGACAGGCCCGGTTCAAAATCAACCTCAATCCCACGTTGACGGAATATATCGACGGCGCGATCGCTCAATTTATCGGAAATCAGGACTCTTGGCATCCGGTCACCCTTCTGCAGTGATTTTAGCATAGGCCCAGTCGAGCCAAGGCATCAGGGCAGACGTATCGCTGGCCTCCACAGTAGCCCCTCCCCAGATGCGCAGACCAGCCGGAGCATCTCGATAACCATTGATGTCCTTTGCCACGCCTTCCTTGTCCAGCAGGTTTGCCATACGTTTTGGGGCGGTGGCGCGGACATCGCCTTGCAGCGGGCAGGCCGCGGATAGCCGCAAGCAAATGGACGTATTGGATCTTGTCTCTGGGTCTACGGGCAAGAATTCGATCCAATCGGTCTTTTCCACCCAGTCCTCTATGACCGTTAGATTGGCACGGGACCGGTTTATCATGCCTTGCAGCCCACCGACACCTTCTGCCCAGCGCAGAGCGTCCAGGGCATCTTCTACGCACAACATGGAAGGGGTGTTGATGGTTTCCCCGACGAAAATCCCATCAATCAACTCTCCGCCTTTGGTCATGCGGAAGATTTTTGGCATTGGCCAGGATGGTGTATGGGTTTCCAGACGCTCCACAGCGCGGGGTGACAGCACGATCATGCCATGAGCCCCTTCGCCGCCCAATACCTTCTGCCAGGACCAGGTTGTGACATCCAGCTTGTCCCAAGGCAGGGACATGGCAAAGGCAGCAGAAGTCGCATCACAAATTGTTAATCCAGTGCGATCATCGGCGATCCAGTCTGCATTGGGGACGCGCACACCGCTGGTCGTTCCGTTCCAGGTAAAGACGACGTCGCGGTCCGCCTCAACTTTGGACAGGTCTGGCAACAGGCCATAATCAGCCTCAATCGCGCGAACATCAGACAGTTTCAATTGCTTTATCACGTCTGATACCCAGGTCTTGCCGAAGCTTTCCCAGGCCAGCATGTCCACACCGCGCGCACCCAACAAGGACCACAGCGCCATTTCCACGGCCCCCGTGTCGGAGGCCGGAACAATACCGATCTTATAGTCGGTGGGAATGCTCAGGATGGCGCGGGTGCGGTCACTAACCTCCTGCAACTTCGCC
>JARGPE010000210.1 GCA_029212835.1 Alphaproteobacteria bacterium
GCACGCCTTACCCATTGTATGCGCTGGCTTGGCCTGTCTCAGCGAGCCTTAGGCATTGCGCGGGACTATGTCGAGACCCGCGAAGGATTTGGTATCAGATTGGCTGACCGTGAATCTGTGCAATTGATGCTGGGCGACGTTGCCATGCAAATTGAATTAGGGCGCCTGCTGACCATGCGTGCGGCCTGGTCTCTGGATCAGGGGGACAAGGCCCGTAAGGAAGTCTCCATGGCCAAAATTCAAGTGGCCGATACACTTCATACTGCGGTGGATACGGCAATTCAGTTGAATGGTGCGCGGGGTTATTCCAAAGACACGGTGTTGGAATGGATCTACCGCTATGCCCGCCAGGCGCGTTTGGTCGATGGCGCGTCGGAGGTTCATAAAATGGTGCTGAACCGTTTCTTGACGGCTGAAGGTGAAGATTTCTGGCGGTGGGGCGTTTAACCATGTCTGGCTTATCACCAGAGGGTAAGGATCGGTTGTGTCAGTGTCTGACGGATGCATTCGGTGCCGATTCTGTATCCATTGAGGCAATGTCGATTCTGTCAGGTGGTGCTATACAGGAGAATTGGGCCCTGGACCTGACGATAACCGGGGGTGACCGTGCTGGTACCCTTTCAGCGGTCCTCCGCACGGACAGCCCAACAGGTGTTGCGGTCAGTCTGTCCCGGGCTGAAGAGTTCGCATTGCTTCAGGCTGCCTGGAACGCGGGTGTGACCGTTCCAGAGCCAATTCTGTGCGTTACGGATCTTGCCATTATTGGGAAGGAATTCTGCCTGATGCGCCGTGTCGGGGGAACTGCATTGGGGCAACGTATTACGCGCGATATGGATCTGGGAGGAGACCGCGAGGCCCTGACTGAGCGATTAGGGCGAGAAATGGCTCGCATTCACTCCATTACCCCGGAAACACATCATTTTGATTTCCTATCTGCCCCTCCAGCTGATGCTGCGGCGGCGGAGTTGGCAGCGATGTGTGCCTTTTTGGATGAAATGGACAGACCGCGACCTGTGCTGGATTGGACAATCCGTTGGTTGGAACGCAATCGACCTGACCCTATTGGATCGGTGCTGGCGCATCATGACTTCCGGACTGGAAATTATATGGTGGATGCCACAGGGCTGACCGCAATCCTGGATTGGGAATTTGCTGGATGGTCTGACCGGCATGAGGATATTGGCTGGTTCCATGCCATGTGTTGGCGATTCTCAGGGCGCAATAAGCCTGCCGGTGGGGTAGGCAGTCGTGAGGCCTTTGCCCGTGGGTATGAGTCAGAGTCTGGTGTAAAGATTGATCCGCAGCGGGTCTATTATTGGGAAGTTTATGCACATTTGCGTTGGGCGGTTATCGCCCTACAGCAGGGAGATCGCTATCTTGTCGGGGGGGAGAGGACCCTTGATCTGGGATTGACCGGACGCCGCCCGACCGAAATGGAATTGGAAATGTTGCGCATGACCGCGCCATCGTCCAGGGGAGAGGGGGCATGACTCCTGACAAGCCAGACACACAGGATTTACTGAGGGCCGCGGCCGAGGTGATGAAGAAGGTTCTGATTCCGGCCTTACCCGATGAGAACCGGCTGGATGCGTTGATGGTTCTGTCCATCATGGCTGGTGCAGAGCGCGATCTTGCTGATAACGGTGGATTGGCGCATCGACAGGCTGCGCGGCTGCAAAAAATAATGTCCGATGCGGGCAGCGTGCGAGACTTGTGCACGGCCATTCGACGGGGAGATTTCGATCGGGGAGAATCCGCCCAGACGTTGCATGCATTGTTGATGGAGGATGTTCGAGATCGGCTGACCCTGGTGAACCCGAAATATCTGGAAGCAGCTGATTCCGATCAGTCGTGCTAATGCGCATTAATCGATGAATGCGTCTTCCATCTGAATACGCCGTTCGGGGCCATCATATTTGGGGTTATTACGGCGTCGGCGATCCGGACCAAAATACGTTGCCGACCGAACGAAGCTTCTGGGCGAAATCAACGCAGCGTCGATCCGTTGACGTATTGACCGCATGGTCAGTGGCTTGACCAGAAATTCCGAAACACCCGCATCCCTTGCTTCGAAAACCCAAGATGGCGAGGTATTATCACTCATGATAATGATTGGTAGATATCGGTTGGGACTTTCTTCTGACAAACGAATAAATTTTGTCAGTTCAATGCCATTCATCGGTTCCATGTTCCAATCCATAATTACTAAGTCTATCGGATTGATGGTAATCTCATCCAGAACATGATGTGAACTCATAACCGTTGTGATTTTTGATATTCCAAAACCACCCAGAATAAAACGGCTCATACTCAAAATAGAGCTGCTTCCATCCGCAATAAGTACCGATACATCTTGTAATACATTTTGCATATAAGAAGGGAGCCCTCTGGCTTCAGTTTTGATCCGGAAAAAATCCCAGTTATTTCTGGGCTAGGCATAACGCTGTTGGCATTATTATTGAACTTTATGGTGCCTACAAAGACTCATTTTGTCATCTGTTTGGTCGTTTGTTACTCGACGCGATTTAGCACTATGGGGCTTAGACTGGTCCAACCTTCTGCCAGGTAAGCATTCGGACTGTGGCACTTTGGCCTCCGGGGCTTGTTTTTCCGGGCGGAATGCCTCATACCCTTCGCCACACAGTCCGGCGAAAGGCCTAATAGGGTTTTCGTGCGGGTGAAATGGTTTCATAATTCAGTATCGCGGCATTGTGCCGTCTCTCTGAAAATTCGAAAATAAGGCCGGATGGCGCATAGATGTCAAAAGAAGAACTGATTGAATTTCAAGGTACTGTCGTTGAAAAGCTCCCCAATGCAACGTTTCGGGTTGAGCTTGAAAACGGCCACGAGATTATTGCTCATACAGCAGGAAAAATGCGTAAGTTTCGCATTCGTGTAATGGTTGGCGATAAGGTTGATGTCGAAATGACGCCTTACGATCTATCCAAGGGACGTATCACCTTCCGTCACAAATAGGGCTTAGGTGAGCGGTTCCATTTCAATTCTGTGAGTTTTAATTTTATCCGATAATTTTGCTTTCAATTTTTATCTCGTTTCCTATGTGTACAAAGATATAAGGAAAAGAGAGATATTCATGAGATATTTGGCCCTCATCGTTTTTACCGCACTGTTTTCCATCGGTGGCCTTGCCGCGTCGACTGCACAGGCACAGGATTCCATTGGAAAAGTTACTC
Organism: Alphaproteobacteria bacterium; assembly: GCA_029212835.1. GTDB lineage: Bacteria > Pseudomonadota > Alphaproteobacteria > UBA8366 > Aestuariispiraceae > Pacificispira. The sequence goes on from JARGPE010000210.1 coordinate 3,195, forward strand.
GGATCCAAGGCACGGCAACAGAAGCAGTTGGAGAGAATACACTGCCGTTAGAGGCAGGGTCATTAATCCATATGAATTCGATTGTTCGATCAGGACCTGACTCTCGATTGGAAATTGTCTTTACTGACGCCTCCCAGCTAACCTTGGGGGAGGAAGCAAGCATCCGGATGGATGACTTGGTCTATTCGCCAAGCAATCCATCCAGTAAAAATACTCAACAAGTTTTAGAGGTTTTTTCTGGCACGTTTCGTTTCTTGAGTGGGGCTATTGGTCGCCAAAATCCTGAATCCGTTCGGATCAGCACGCCTGTTGCCACGATCGGGATTCGGGGCACTGATTTATTTGGGGGGCCTTTGGCGTCGGGCATGCCCCCTGGGCAAGTACATTACGGGGTCATGATCATTTCCGGTGCAATAGAAGTTAGAACCCCCGAGGGTGCTGTTGTTCTGGATCAGGCTAATGAAGGTACGTTCCTGCCAATGGCGGGTGGCAAGGCGCCGACCGATCCTAGCGTTTGGGGACAGGAAGCCATTGACGAAGCCTATGCCTCAATTGCTTTCCGGTAGGGTTAACTCTTCGGCGGAACGGTTGATAGTTTGATTGAGGCTTCGATCAGGTGTGTCCTCAGAATTTTTACGGCACGGCGCGTGTCCCTTTGTTCTATGGCCCGATACAATGCGTCATGCTGATCCAGCCAATGCGGTTCATTTTTGGCGAGATTTGAGTATTGAGCCCAATATGCCTGAATGCTTGTGCGAAGGCTGTCGATGATGTCGACATGCTTTTGTCTGCCTGAAAGACTGTATATTGCGCGATGAAATTCATTGTCTGCCAAAAGCCAATCACCACCATCAGCCTCTAATCTACAGCGTTGAAGTGCGCGTCTCAGTGCTGGTAGGTCAGCAGGGGACATGGCTTTTATCGCGCGCTCAAGTGCATCGCATTCCAACAGCAGTCGTAGATCATAAATTTCATTGATCTGATCCGGCGATAACGCCACGACAATGGCACCTCTATTGGCCTCAATACTGACCAGCCCCTCTGAATTGAGTTTGAAGAGTGCGTCGCGCACTGGAACCCGGCTCACGGAAAATCTCTTTGCCAGAATTTCTTGTTGCAAATGGGTGCCTGGAACGATCGCGCCAGTTTGAATGTCGGCTTTAAGTGCCTCCGCAATTGTATCGGCGATTGAATGCGATTTTCTAAGCATTGACAGTACTTTCTGATCATATGTATACATGTATACATATGATATTCATGCAATTCAAGAGGGATCTATGGCCGGGAATACCCATTACTATGAAGTAACAATAGAATGGACGGGGAATCTGGGGCAGGGGACTACGGATTACAAATCCTACAGCCGAAACCATACAATTTCGGCACTGGAAAAGCCTCCCATTTTGGGGTCGTCTGATCCCTCCTTTAAGGGCGATGCCAATCGATGGAACCCGGAGGACATGTTGGTGGCCTCTTTATCGGCGTGTCATAAACTATGGTATTTGAATCTATGCGCTATCGCGGGGGTTGTTGTGACGGCCTATGAAGATGCTGCAACAGGCGTAATGGTCGAAGACGCACAGCGTGGAGGATATTTTACCGACGTCGTCCTGCACCCTAAGGTCACGATCACAGACGGATCTAGTGAGGATTTAGCGTTACGTCTTCATCATCAGGCGCATGAGAAATGTTTCATCGCCAATTCTGTAAATTTTCCGGTTCGGTGTGAGCCGAAAATTATGATCGGATAATCTTATATAGTGTTCAAATCCCGCTCGTATTTCCAGACGTCGAGCGGATATGGGCCATTCATTGTCTCGACTTCTGTCGTGATGATGCCACTGCGGTGCCAGCCAGATTTCTCATAGAACCGTGCGGCCCGATCATTCCCGATTGCACAGGCAAGCCAGGCTGTTTGAAAGCCCCTTTGCTTGATGCTGTGTAAGCCGTCATTGATTAAGCACGCGGCAATCCCGGTTCCCCGTGCTGTGGCAGAAACAAATAGTTGATACAGCTCATCCTTTTGCGTGATGACAAATCCTAGAGGCTTGTCCGGTGGACCAACGACCCGTGTGTTTGGAAGGGCGATAGCAAGCCTGTCGCGGAAACTATCGATTGTACGCAGTTTTATAAGTTCAGGTGGTGTCACTTTGGCATGCCCATCCTGCCATCCGTCAAACCACAATTGTGCCAGGGAATCGAGATCGTCAGCTTGGCCAGCGCGAACCAGGAAATCGGTAGTGTTCTGCATTGTGGAGGGCCATTTGTAGTTTTGGATCCATTCAACGGTGATCAATCCGTCTCAAAGTGAAGATATCAAACGCATCACGATGATAAAAGCGTCGCAATACATAGGTTTCCTGCCTGCTATTGGCGAAGGAAGAATTGCACGGGCAAGACGAGCTGCAATTGTTGCATCGGCATGTCATCCGGTATTTTAGGAAGAGGTTGCGCCCGCTCAATCATCGCTGAAACTTCGCGATCAAGCACCCGATAGCCGGAGCTTTTCTGCAAATGGTGTTCGATCACATGACCATTTCGATCGATTACAAAATACAATAGGGCGGTGCCTTCCTGGCCCCGTTTCTGAGCTGACCGGGGATATTCCTTGTGACGGGCCAGCCATGCCTGCAGCGTTGCCATATAGTCAGCTGTGCTGCCTGGCAGACCACCTGCGGTTTGGGCATTTGCGTCGCCCGCCTCGCGGCTGTCTTTTGTACCAGCTTTTCCCTGTGCGCCGGAGTCAGAAGGGGCAGATGCAGTCTGTGTCGTGGGCGTATTTGTGGGGGTAGGTGACTGCACAGCCTGTGTCTCTGTGGGAAGGGGCAGCTCGGGCTTTGCTGGTGTTGTCGGACGCTTTGGCTCCGGCGTTTTGGGCATCTGGGGTTTGGGCGGCGGTACTTCTGTCCTAACTTCAACGACTTCCTGTGCCTCTGCCATCAAAATTGGCTCAGCCGTTTTTACCACTTCCACCGCTTCTTGAATCTCTTGAGGTTCCGGCTCTATAGGTTGCGCCTCTGGGGGCACTTCAGCTTGGGTGACTGGCTCAGCAACGGCCTCAACCGGTTCTATTTCATTGGTTTCAGACACAGCTTGTACTTCACTGCCCGGTGCACCGCCGATAGGACCAAGGGAGACTTCTACGCCACCAGTCCCCGCGCTTTTAGCACCTGGAGGCGGCGAGTCCTGCCATAGAACCGCACCGGCGACCCCGGCATGCAGAACAACTGCTATGCACAGGCCAAATGCCCATTGATGTGGCTTTATCCAGTAGGATGTTGCGTTTTCCGTGGGCGAGATCATTGTGGCGTTTCCACTTCAGGCGCAGGAACTGTCAGGAGCTTTAAACGTGAGACGCCGACTTCCCGAAGTTTCTCCATAACGCCAACGACCTTTGTTGCGTCGATCCGACCATCCGCTTTCAACCGCACCATTGTGTCAGGCTGATCCTTCAGGCGTTGTGTCAGGACTGTGATCATCTCTGATTGAGTCATGACCATGCCATCCAGTGCCACTT
>JARGPE010000211.1 GCA_029212835.1 Alphaproteobacteria bacterium
TAGAGGCCAAAAAACTCCGTGCGCAAATCAGCAGGCGCAATCCGCGCCATCATGGAACGACTGGCGGCTTGAGACGGCCCCAGAAACAAACCAAGCCCCATTCCCAAGACCCAGAATATAGATTTATCCGTCACCAGCAGCATCGCAACGCCGATCACGGCAATCGCCCCGACTGATAGCAAAATTACCGGCTTTGGGCCCCATTTATCATCCAGAAAGGCAAACCCTGCCGCCCCAAGCCCCGCGGTGACATTCAGAGCAATACCAAACAGTAAAACCTCATCACTTTGCATCCCGAAACTAACCGCAGCGAAAATGCCGCCAAAGGCGAAAAGGGTGTTCAGGCCATCAATGTAAAACATTCGGGCGATCAAAAACCTAAGAACCTGTTTATAGCGTCCCAAATGACGAAGGGTTGCAACCAGGGTCGATACGCCCTCACGAATAGCCGTCCCCGCAGAGATACCCGTATCTTTGCGATCTGGCGTCCATAAGAACAGAGGTACGGCAAACACCGCCATCCAGATTCCGGCCAGGACCGGAATCGCCCGGATATGCTCACTGCTATCCTTGTCCAGGCCAAATAAGGCCGGGTCGGGTTGCACGAACAGCACCAGGCTGACTGCCAGCGCAACCAACCCACCACCATAACCAAGTCCCCAGCCCCAGCCGGAAACCCGTCCGGTCATACCATCCGGGGCGATATCGGGCAGCATCGCATTATAAAACACCATTCCCAGCTCAAAGCAGATCGTCCCCAGCACCATCAGGCTAAGGGCCAACGTCACGGCAGATGCATCTGGGATAGCCCACCACAGGGCAGCAGTTGCCGCCGCCCCGATGCCTGTTAGCACAAACAGCCAGGGCTTTCTCCTGCCCGCCTTATCAGACACAGCCCCCAAAACGGGCGCCAGTACGGCGACAAATAAGGCGGCGATTGAGGTTGCATAGCCCCATTCTGAAGTTCCCTTCTCTGGCGTTTCTGCCACAGCCTGGGTGAAATAGGTCGCAAAAACAAAGGTTGAGATCAGGGTGGGAAAGGCCGAATTGGCCCAGTCATACAGGCACCAGCCCCAAATTGCGCGTCTGTCTGTCTTTTGGTTCATTTCTTTCCCGATCCAGCCTATAAAGTTGTCCACAGGGTTTAGCACAGCAGGAAGGAGCATCCCATCATGATCGTCACCACCACCGAGTCCATCGACGGCCGCCGCATCACTGATTACAAAGGCATTGTCAGTGGAGAGGCTATCATCGGCGCAAACATTTTCCGGGATATGTTTGCCGGCATTCGCGATATCGTCGGTGGACGATCAGGTTCCTATGAAAAAGTCCTACGCGACGCCAAGGAAGCCGCCATTGCAGACATGACAGAACAGGCCACAAGTCTGGGGGCCCACGCCATTGTCGGTGTGGATCTGGACTACGAAGTGCTGGGCAAGGAAAACGGCATGCTGATGGTGGTTGCCAACGGCACCGCCGTTACCCTGGGCTAATAAAACAACCGCCTGAATTTAGTCGCGGTGGCGACGGGCTCTAACTAGTCGCGGCGGCGACGGCGGGCACGACGCCCCCCATCAGACCCGTCATCTCCGCCCGCCCCGTGGCCATGCCCATGGGCTGGCTTGTCCGTCACACCCGCCAATGGGCCCAGCTTTGCCACGACCTGGTCCATGGTCGGCGGCTCACCGGGAACATAACCATCCAATGCATCACGGATTGCTTTCAGCACGACACCGGTTGTACCACAGCATCCACCGACGATCCGAGCCCCAGAGTCTCTTGCCAGCCGTGCATAATCGGCCATCAATTCCGGCGTACCGGTATAGGTGAAGGCACCATTCTTAAACTGCGGCACACCACAATTGGCCTTTGCCACCATGATCGCATCTGGACCGATAGCTTCGCGCATGCCCAGAATGGACAACACATTTTCTGTCGCGCCCAGGCCGCAATTTGCGCCAATCGCTGTGGGGGCCGTTGGCAGGTCGATCAAATGACGATAGGCATCGGCAGGTGTCACTCCCATCATGGTGCGCCCGACTGTATCGAAAGTCATGGTAGACACGACCGGTCGCCCCGTTTCTGCCGCGCCTGCAACCGCTGCTGCGCTTTCTTCGCGGGACGAAATCGTCTCAATCCACAGGATATCCGCGCCGCCATCGACCAGACCGCGTGCCTGTTCAGCAAAGGCAGCCTTGCCCTGCTCAAACGTTACCGGGCCGACCGGCTCAAACAACTCACCAGACGGGCCGATAGAGCCAGCAACGATCACCGGACGCCCGGCCTTATCGGCCACGGAGCGGGCAACTTGTGCCGCTGCCTTTGCCAATTCATAGGCGCGGTCTTGGGCATCATGCAGTTTCAGGCGAAAGCTGTTGCCACCAAAACTGTTGGTCAGGATGATATCTGCGCCCGCATCGACAAATTCCTGATGCACGCTGGCAACCCGATCCGGATGATCGATGTTCCACAATTCTGGCGCATCGCCAGATTGTAAGCCGCGCTCAAACAAATTGGTCCCCATCGCGCCATCGGCGATCAGATGGGTTCGCTCTTTCAAAAGCTTCAGGAACAGATTCTCGCTCATAGGTCAGATACTTTCCTGTCAGTGTTGTCAGGCAGTCGCAATTGCCAGCGCCCGATCCAAATCCCGAATCAAATCTTCCACCGTTTCCAGGCCTATGGACAGCCGAATCACATCCGGCCCCGCCCCGGCGGCAGTCTGTTGATCTTTGGTCAATTGATTATGGGTTGTCGAGGCCGGATGCAAGATCAGTGATTTCGCATCACCGATATTTGCCAGATGGCTGAACAACTCAACCGCATTGACCAGCTTGCGCCCGACCTCATAGCCGCCCTTCAATTTGACGGTGAAGACAGAGCCCGGCCCTTTTGGCATATATTTGCGGGCCAGATCATAATAGGGACTGGACGGCAGACCCGCATAGCCCACAGACGCGATTGCTGAATGCTCCTCCAGGTAATCTGCAACAATCCGGGCATTGGCGATATGGCGATCCATCCGAACCGGCAAGGTCTCAATCCCCAGAATCGTCAGAAAAGCGTTCATCGGCTGTTGCGTTGGGCCGATATCCCGCAGCCCCACAGCATGCCCATACAACGTATAGGCCAAATTGCCGAAACTCTCCGCAAAGGTCAGGCCGTGATATTCCGGGGCTGGTGTCGCCAGGCTGGGGAATTTCTCTGGATTGTTGAAATCAAAATTGTCGCAATCAATCACCACGCCGCCCAAGGCCGTTCCCTGACCGGACAGGAATTTGGTTGTCGAATGGGTGACGATATCCGCACCAAAGTCGCCGGGCCGACACAGATAGGGCGTGGCGAGTGTGTTATCGACGATCAGGGGGATGCCTGCGCCATGGGCGATGGCAGCAATCGGCTCCAGATCCACCACGACACCGCCTGGATTGGCCAGACATTCAACAAAGATCGCCTTTGTTCTGGGCGTCAGCGCCTGCTGAAAGGCATCGGGATCGGTAGGATCGACGAAACTGACCTGCCAATCGAATTTCTTGAAGGTGTGGCCCATCTGAGTGATCGACCCGCCATAGAGTTTAGACGACGCAACGATGTGATCACCCGGCCCCATCAGCGGCAACAGCGCAATCATCTGGGCGGCATGGCCGGACGCGGTTGCCGTCGCACCAATCCCATTTTCCAGCGCGGCAAGGCGTTCCTCCAGCACTGCGACGGTCGGATTGGTCAGGCGGGAATAGATAAAGCCGGGCTCCTGCAGGTTAAACAAAGATGCCGCATGATCCGCATCATCAAAGACATAGGACGTGTTCTGATAAATTGGCACCGCCCGGGCACCTGTCGCGCTGTCGGGTGCTGCACCGGCATGTAATGCCAGGGTTTCAAATCCAAAATCGTCTTTTGCCATCCGGGTCTCGCCTTTTTCTATACCGCCCTGTTATAGAAGAGGGCGCATGACCCGTCGAGGGGTCTGGCAAAAGACAAAAGGAACCAAGCCCATGGACATCAACAAACCCCATAAAGCGACCTGTCATTGCGGGGCTGTTGAGCTTTCTGTGAAACTACCGGAAGGCCTGAAGCGACCCAGCCGGTGCGATTGCTCTTTCTGCCGACGGCGCGGGACCGTTGTTGTTGCGGTGGATCTTGCCAATCTCTCGATCATAAAAGGCGAGAAGTCTCTCAACCTATATCAATTCAACACCGATACAGCTCGTCATTACTTCTGCAAAATCTGTGGCATTCACACCCATCACCAACGGCGCTCGAATCCGCATCAATTCAGTGTGAATGTTGGCTGTTTGGAAGGTATAAACCCCTTAAAGCTAGGCCCGATCCCAACGAACGATGGGGTGAACCATCCTTCCGACGCCATCAGCAAGGAAAAATCATAATGTCAGATAGCACCATAATAGAGACCCGACCCAATGTAGCGCTGGTGACAGGGGCGGCGCGGGGTATTGGGGCTGCTGTCGCCTGCGCCTTTTTAAATGATGGATGGAATGTTGCCCTGTTGGACATTGATCGACCCGGACTGGATAAACAGATTGCCGGCATCGACGCCGGGGATCGAATCATTTCCGTAACGGCCGATGTTTCCGACCCGGACCAGGTCAGCATGGCTGTTGCCACAACAGCAGCCCATTTTGGCCGATTGGATGCCTTGGTCAATAATGCCGGGATCGCGGTCTTCAAACCAATCCTGGAAACCCGATATGACGAATGGCAGCGGGTTCTGGAGGTTAATCTGAATGGTCCCTTCCTGATGAGTCAGGCGGCCGTTCCCGAAATGCTGAAATCCGGCCAGGGGGGCGCGATTGTCAATATCGGCTCCATCTCTGGTCTGCGGGCCAGCACGTTGCGCGTCGCCTATGGCACCAGCAAGGCGGCGTTGATGCATTTGACCAAACAGCAGGCGGCAGAATGGGGCGGGCTTGGCATTCGCAGCAATCTTATCGCGCCGGGTCCGGTAGATACCGCCATGGCAAAGGAAGTACACACGCCCGACATTCGCGCCGACTATCACGACGCCATCCCGCTGAATCGCTATGGCACAGAAGAAGAAATCGCCAATGCGGTGGTTTTTCTTTGCAGCGAGAAGGCAAGCTATATCAATGGTCAGACCCTGGCAGTGGATGGGGGTTTTGACTCCACAGGGATAGGCCTGCCAACCTTACGTAAAACCCCATGAGACAGAAGGATGACGGAGCAATAACGGATACATATATCCCAAGAATCATCGCTGCTGGTAGCCTGAAACACGCATTTACGACCACGTCAGGTATCTTCGACGCCTTCCAACCCAAGCCGTGTTTTGACTTTGGGGCGTCAGGGACGATGTCCAAAAGAATTGAAACCGGCATGCTTTGGGATCTGTTCTGCTCTGCCAATGCGTCTCATCCAAGCCGCCTGCATACAGCAGGCCTGGCCAGCCCAAGCCGGGTTTTTGCGACCAATTCCTTGGCTCTGCTATTGCGACGAAGGACTTTAGACTCAGCCACACGCGATCCGGTCGCCTTGCTTTACACACCGGAACTGCGCATTGGAATGTCGACTCCTGTGGCGGATCCCAGCGGAGATTATGCGCTGCAACTATTTGATCGGTTAGCAAATCTAGATCCGGACAGGGACGCGGATTTGCGCCGTCGGGTTCGCATTGTAACAGGTGGTGGAGAGAAAATACCGACCGTCCATCCAGATGGGGTCTATGTCGGGGTGTTGCAGCAGGGCACGGTGGATTTGATGCTGGCCTACCGGACGATCTGCCAGGAAGCCTGCAGCAAAGCGCCGGACCTTACCTATTTGACCTTCCCCCCGGAAATTGAGGTGGGGGCGCGCTTTGCTGCGGCCTTCAACACAGCCAGGCCAGAACTGGGAGCGTCGCTGTTGCAGTATCTGGTTGGGCCGGAGGCACAGGCTCGGTTAGCAGTCTTCGGTTTTGGACCGCCGGACTGACCCCAGAGCTTATTCCGCCAATCGCCAGACTCCGGCATTGCGCAGATCAGTATCTTCCATCAAGCCCGTCGTTTCCCCTTCATAGCGGGCAATCCGCTCCAGGCCCATATTGGGCAGATAGAACCGCCCCGGGTCACCGATCAGGATTTCGCGCCCCTTGGCTTTCAATTCATGCAGCCAGGGCAGAACCAAATCAGCGATCTGCTGATCGTAGAACACATCCCCCACCAGAACCACTTCATAGTCATTGCTGATTCGGCCGATCACATCTTCGGTCACGATATCCAGGAATACGTCGTTCAGGTCGGCATTCATCTGCATCGCATCTGCGGCAACCGGGTCAATATCATTGGCGATGACATCAAACGCGCCAGCCATCGCTGCTGCGATTGCGACCATGCCGGAACCCGCGCCGAAATCCAGTACCTTGCGCCCGCGAACGACCTGCGGATTGTCCAGAATATATCGCCCCAACGCCTGCCCACCGGCCCAGGCAAAGGCCCAATAAGGTGTCCCAATCCCCAGCGCGTCCAACTCATCTTCCCCCATGCGATACAGGGGCACATCCTCCTGCGCCAGATGCAGCTTCATTTCCGGCAGCAGGCGCGGCGACATGATCTTGGTATTCTCGCGGATCAACTGTTGCACGATCAGATTATCACCGTGCCTAGGGCCAGACCAACCGTGATCAACATTCCGGCATAGCGGTTGCCCTTGAAATGTTTGATCAGATTGACCGGGTCATCAAAATCCA
>JARGPE010000212.1:0-3336 GCA_029212835.1 Alphaproteobacteria bacterium
GGCCCGAAAGTGCCCAGCGATACAACTGTGACAGCAACCGTTGGAATTGGCCCACGATCCGAAGGCGGTTTTGGCCTTGAAATCGGATTGGAAATTTCCCTGCCAGGCGTTGACAAGGATAAGGCAGAAGAGCTGGTCGAGAAGGCTCACCAAGTCTGCCCGTATTCCAACGCGACCCGTAACAATATCGATGTTCAGTTGAGCGTTGTCTAAGAGACCTTACGAAATCGCATGGCCCGGCCTAAGAAATCCGTGTCGGGCCATGCGATTTTATGCATCGAATATCGCATAGTATTGTTCAGGAAATCCGGCCAGATCTCGACTGGCCGTATTGAAAGGCGGTTTCAGTCCACCCTTGAAGTGCTTGCGCACCAGATCCTGCCAGACCGCGACAGGATCAGACAGGTCACGCATGGCACAGACATGGTCAAACCACCGCTTCCCAACCGCAACATGGCCAATTTCATCGTCATGTATAATGGTCAGGGCCGCCGCGCTCTCCTGATCTCCGGCAATCTCCAAACGTCGGATCATATCGGGCGTGACGTCCAATCCTCGGGCTTCCAATACCATCGGAACAATGGCCAATCGCGCCAGAACATCATGCGCGGTTTCCATCGCAGCCTGCCATAATCCGTCATGTGCCGGAAGATCACCATAAGCACCGCCCAATTCCTGAAGGCGGTCTTCCAGCATCAGAAAATGCCGGGCTTCGTCATCACCGACAGCGATCCAATCATCAAAGAATTCATCAGGAAGGTCTTGATGCGAAAACCGCGCTATGATGTCAAAGGCCAGATCAATCGCATTCAATTCGATATGCGCCAAGGCGTGCAAAAGGGCGATCCGCCCTGCCGCACCTGCATTGATCTTCCGTCGTGGAACATCTCGGGGCAGCATCAGCACAGGCCGGTCCGGTCGCGCCGGGCGGTCCGGCACAGCGCCGGTCACACCGACAATGTCATACCTACGTCCCAGCCAGGTCTTAGCGACCTCTCGCGCGACGCATGCCTTTTGACGGGCATCGGCTGTACCAAGAACCCGGACCGCCGCATCGCCCAACGATGATGCATGGATGGAAGAAATCACAGATCTTTCAGGGCAGCCTGAACAGCCTCAACATGGCCGGGAACTTTCACCTTGCGCCAGATCTTGGCCACTTTCCCATCGGCATCAATCAGGAAGGTTGCGCGGTCAATGCCCATATATTTGCGGCCGTACATGCTTTTTTCGACCCAGGTGCCATAGGCCTCGCACACCGTACCCTCTTCATCTGCAGCAAGGGGAAAATTCAGCTCATACTTGGCCTTGAACTTGTCATGCTTGGCAACGCTGTCTTTGGAAACGCCAATCACCGTTGCCCCAATACCGGAAAAATCGGCCTGGGCATCACGAAAGCCGCAGGCTTCCTTGGTACAGCCGGGCGTGTCATCCTTCGGATAGAAATACAGCACTACCGGTTTACCCTTTAAGGCCGAAAGGCTGACGCTGCTGCCGCCATCGGTTGGTAAGGTGAAATCAGGGGCGATATCGCCTTCTTCAAGTGACATGATTAGGCTCCCAAGTTAGCTCAGATTGTCTTCGGTTTTCAGATTTAGGGCAGGCACCGAGAATCGCAAGCCCGCATCCCAGACCAGGGATGCGGGCTCACAAATATAACTAGCCGATGACCTTGTTCCACCAACCGCGTTTTTTCGCCTTCGGTGGGCCTTCCTCAACCACTGGTTCTGGTGCCGGAAGGACAACAGATTTCTCCATCCCTTCATTCTCGGCAGCCATCACCTGGTCTTTAGCAGGCTCAGGGGGCGGCGTTGGCGCTGTATATTGTACAACAGCCTCAGTTGCCACGGCTTCTGGCTTCGCCGCCTTAGGCTTTGCAGGAGCCGCTTTCTTGCGAGTCCGCTTTGCCGGTTTAGCTGGTTGTGCATCCTCGGGGGCTGCATCTACCGCATCGGCCGCTTCTGGCTTCGCCGCAGCAGCCTTTTTGCGACTACGTCGGGCTGGCTTCACCTTCGCCTCAGCTTCAGGTGCATCCACCCCGACAGCAACACCATCATTGGCAGCACTGTCAGAGACCGACTCCTGCGACGTCTCTGCCTTTGGTTCGCCAGACTGTTGTGCGTCGGACTGAGGTCCAGAGTCAGATGTCGTCTCGGCAGCGGGCTTACGTCCGCGACCACGTCCCCGACGGGAGGGACGGGACTGTTCAGTTGTGTCATTGCCAGTATCAGCCGATGCCGCAACGGGGGCGTTGTTTTCACCCTCTCCCTCGTTGTCATTGACTGAAGTGTTGGACGCACCATTCGACTGACCATCACCATTCTGGCCCTCAGTATTTTGGCCATCTGCGCCACCACGATTACGGCGACGACCGCCCCGACGGCCCCGCTTGCGACGGCGACGGGTCTTGTCTTCCCCCTCACCCCCTTCGGCGGTGTTGGCTTGGTTATCCTGACCCGTAGCCTCGGTATTACTTTCGGCTACAGCGTTGTCTTCGTCTTCAGCCTCTGTATTGGCCAGAGCATTTTGATCTTCGGCTGTCGCATCCGCTGATTCGTCATCACGACGACCGCGACGACGACCGCCACGGCGGCTGCGTTTACGACCGGTGCGATCCTCATTGCCTTCCGCAGCGGGGCGCGGGGGACGCTCATTATTGCGAGGGGCAGGGGAGGATGACTCGCCTGAACGATCTATTGGTCGATCTGGTGCCCGTTCGACCACCTGCTCCGCGCCCTCTTCACCCTCGCCGGTGCCAGAGCGTGTCAGCTCATAATGCGGCGGCAACATGCCATCGACAGCTTCCAGGGTGACGGTGATGCCATACCGGCTTTCCATCTCCATCAAGCTGGCCCGCTTGTGATTGAGAACATACAGCGCGACCGATCCCGGCACTTTCGCTGTGACCTGTGTCGCCCGACGGCGCAGGCATTCTTCCTCAATCGCACGGGTCACCATCAGGGCCGCAGATTCCGTCGAAACGATGTAACCGACGCCGCCACAGGTTGGGCAGGGCTGGCTCATCGCCTCAATCAAGCTGGGGCGCAGACGCTGACGGGACATTTCCATCAAGCCGAAGCTGGAAATCCGCCCGACCTGAATGCGGGCGCGATCCCGGCGCAAAGCCTCTTTCAGACGCCGCTCAACCGCTGCATCGTTGCGATTTTCGTCCATATCGATGAAATCGATAACGATCAGCCCGGCCAGATCCCGCAAACGCAATTGGCGCGCCACTTCATCAGCGGCCTCCAGATTGGTCTTCAATGCGGTTTCTTCGATATGACGTTCCCGCGTTGACTTGCCGGAGTTCACATCGATGGCGACCAAGGCTTCGGT
>JARGPE010000212.1:3346-6425 GCA_029212835.1 Alphaproteobacteria bacterium
GAGCGCAATTGCACCGTTGGCTCATGGATCTGGGCCAATTGCTGTTCCACCTGATAGCGGTGCAGCAGGGGAATGCCCTGATCATCCTTATAGGGTTGAACCTTCTTGGCGTGGCTGGGGATCAGCGCTCGCATGAAGTCCTTGGCCACGCGATAGCCTTCATCACCGGCGATCAGCACTTCCTCGATATCCTTGGTATAGACATCGCGGATCGCACGTTTGATCAGATTGCCTTCTTCATGAATAAGAGCAGGAGCAGAGGATTCCAGCGTCTTCTCGCGGATATCGTCCCACAGCTTCATGATATAATCGAAATCGCGCTTCACCTCCGCCTTGGAGCGTTCCGCCCCAGCGGTGCGCAAGATAATCGCCATGCCTTCCGGCACATCCAATTCCGCCAGAATCGTCTTCAACCGCTTGCGATCCGCCACATTGGCAATCTTGCGGCTGACACCGCCGCCGCGCGACGTATTGGGCATGACCACACAATAGCGACCCGCCAGCGACAGATAGGTGGTCAGAGCCGCGCCTTTATTGCCGCGCTCTTCCTTCACCACCTGGATCAACATCACCTGACGGCGTTTGATGACTTCCTGAATTTTGTACTGGCGACGCAACCGAGGGCGGCGCAGAGAAGCCTCCTCAACGGCTTCATCGACCCCTTCACCAGCGCCCATATCTTCGACGCCATCGCCATTATCGGCGGCTTCTTCGTCGTCATCATGGGCCTCTTGATCATCGTCGACCAGTTCTTCACGGTCGCCAACGGGAATCCGGTAATAGTCGGGATGAATTTCAGAGAAGGCCAGGAAGCCGTGGCGATTGCCACCATATTCTACGAAAGCAGCCTGCAAGGATGGCTCAACCCGCGTTACTTTCGCGAGGTAAACATTGCCTTTGATTTGCTTCTTCGTGGTTGTTTCGTAGTCAAATTCCTCAAGCCGGTTGCCATTTACTACAACGACCCGGGTCTCTTCCGGGTGGGTCGCATCGATTAACATTCTGCGTGTCATATAATCCTACCTCGACGTATCCGGCTCTTATTGCACGGATCGTCGGCAGCCGTTGCGCAAGCATCACCGTTCCCGCGCGACGCCAATATCGGGTCGCACGCGCCGGGCGCGTTGCGGACATAAGACATGCTTTGCGCAGTCCCTGATCCGTCTCGCTTATGCTCACTGGTTTCATTGTGTCGCTTTCGCGTTGCTCTAAATAAGTCATTTACTATGTCCGGCAGCGCCGGGCGGGTTCAGTACCGGCCAGGCCGGGGCATTTCAAAATGCGGCACTGAGGTTCGGGTCAATTGGTCGATCCGGAAATCCGGAATTCGTCCACCGAGCCAACGCGCCGATGAGTCTGTTTGCCTGTAACCGCAGCCCTTTTATTTCAAAAGGCATTGAGCACAGAGCCGCAGAGAGTCGCGCCCAGCAGCGGCGAGACATCAAGCCCAATCCCAGAATGTCGACTTAGCGCCCTTAAAAAGGTACTTCGAACTCTGGGACGAACGGCGTGCCCCGTATCACCCCGACCTATGCCCGGCCCGCAAAGAAAACTGGCGGCGCGCCGATTTTTCCGGCGCTGCCGTTCGCCCCCTGCGGCGGACACGAAACGGACTCTCTCGGTGGAGAGACTATCCGTGCGTGACGCGTTGCACAATCTTAAACCGAAGACAAATTCAAGATACTTATAAAATAACCGTCCTTGTGCTTTGAATTTCCTGACGACTCACGGCATATCTACTGAGAATTTCTAGACGAGACTTGCCGAGTCAGGAGCGGCACAGGATGCGTCAGGCATATACGGGGTGCCTTAAGCCCCTGAAACACCACTATTTTAGCTCTATCGTGCTTTGCGCGATGCTTTTACTTGCCTGGTCTGCGCTGCGGATGCCGTATCCCAGTCTGGCACAGTCATCAGGCGCCGTTCTAGCCGATGCGCGGATTGGCGAGCGTGAGGGTGAAACCCGGTTTGTGTTGGAATTCGACCGCGCTGTCCCCTTCAAAGTGTTCACATTGGCAGGCCCAGACCGGGTTGTGATCGACCTTCCTTCCGTTGATTGGAAGGGACCTGCACAGGATGAAGTGAAAGGGCGCGGCCTGATCGGCGGATACCGCCATGGGCTGTTCAAACCCGGAATTACCCGTGTCGTCATTGATCTGGCTGCCCCGGCATCCGTGGTTCGGCATTTCGCCCTGGATGCGGCGGAAGGCTATGGTCCACGTGTCGTGATTGATCTGGGACCGGTTTCAAAGACACAGCCGTCGACCGTTGCGATGGAATCCGCAGGCTGGGATGAGTATGCCCAGATATTGGCAAAGTCATCCCCAGCAATTGCAACGCCTGGACCGCCCCCAGGATCCACAAAACGCGTAGTCGTGCTGGACCCTGGCCATGGCGGCGTTGATCCAGGCGCCATCAGCACCAGTGGCATCTATGAAAAGAAGGTCGTTCTGTCCTATGCAAAGGCACTGAAGAAGGCCTTAGAGGCGACAGGACGGTATGATGTCGTGATGACACGGGATCGAGATATCTTCATCCCTCTGCGCGATCGCTATGAGGTTGCCCACAGCGTCAATGCGGGCCTTTTCATCTCTCTGCATGCGGATTCCCACAATTCATCGTCTCTGCGCGGATTGTCGATTTACACACTGTCAGACAAGGCATCGGACCGTGAAGCCGAAGCCTTGGCCGCGAAGGAAAACCGGTCTGATTTGCTGGCCGGTACTGATTTAACCGGATATGAGGCCGATGTGACCTCCATTCTGATCAGCCTTGCACAGCAGAGCGTGAAGCAGAGCAGCGCCTATTTCGCGGAAATCCTGGTCGACGAAATGAAGACATCGGCACGATTGCTGCGCAATCCTCATCGTTTTGCAGGCTTTGCCGTTCTAAAGTCACCCAACATCCCCTCAGTTTTGATCGAATTAGGGTATCTTTCGAATAAATCTGACGAGGCATCCTTGATGTCCGCCAAGCACCAAGCCAAAATGGCGGATGGAATGGTTCGGTCGATTGATCTTTATTTTGACAGAAAAGAGAAATTGGAACGGTCCTGAGACCTTCACGTCTGGACTTACCC
>JARGPE010000213.1 GCA_029212835.1 Alphaproteobacteria bacterium
CGCCATGCTGATCCCAATTCCGCAGCAAAGGCCCAAAGCGCGGGTGATGATACAGCCAATCATGGAACCGCTGGGAAGAACGCGCGAAGCACCACAAGGCCACCAGAAGAAATGGAACCGTTGGTAATAGGGGTAAAAATGCCCCGACAAAGCCAAGTCCGACAAACAGACATCCAATTAGAAAATAGACGATGCGTGGCATCGCCCGCTCCAATCCTAGGCCCGTGCCGGTGCGTCCGTTTCAGCCGAAGCCTCAACCTCCAAAGCTGCCAATGCGGTTTTGACAATACCAGCCGCATCCAGTCCAGCCTCTGCAATTTGGCGTTCTGGCTTGTCCTGATCGATAAATCGATCAGGCATAAACAGCGTGCGCAAACGAATGCCCTGGATCAAATCCTCCGCCACCAGAATATTCAGCACCTGGGTTGAAAAGCCCCCGATAGCGGCCTCCTCCACGGTGATCAGCACATCATGGGTTTGTGCCAGTTTCCGCACCAGATCTGCATCCACGGGCTTGGCAAATCGAGCATCAGCAACAGTAGTGGAAAAGCCATGAGCGGCCAGATCTTCCGCTGCCGTCATCGCATCCTGCAAGCGCGTTCCCAGCGACAGGATCGCAACGGTTTTACCCTCGCGCAGAATTCGGCCTTTCCCAATCTCAAGCGGCTGCGGATTTTTCGGGATTTCAATACCGATCCCCTCCCCGCGCGGATAGCGAATGGCAGAGGGATGATCATCAATACCAACGGCTGTTGCCACCATACACGCCAATTCCGCCTCATCCGACGGGGCCATGACGATGAAATTGGGCAGGCAGCACAGATAGCTGAGGTCAAACGCCCCGCAATGTGTTGCGCCATCCGCGCCGACATAGCCTGCGCGATCAATCGCAAAGCGCACGGGCAAATTCTGGATCGCTACATCATGGACAACCTGATCATAACCACGCTGCAAGAAGGTAGAATAGATCGCAGCGAAGGGTCGATAACCCTCTGTCGCCAATCCGGCCGCGAAGGTAACCGCATGCTGTTCAGCAATTCCCACATCAAAGGTGCGGCTGGGGTGGGCCTTTTGAAACAGATGCAAGCCCGTGCCAGACGGCATCGCGGCGGTAATCGCGACGATCTTATCGTCCTTTTCCGCCAAATCGCTGAGCACTTGACCAAAAACATTCTGATAGGCAGGCGCATTGGGCTTTGGCTTGTGCTGGGCCCCGGTCACCACATCAAATTTTGCAACTCCGTGATATTTATCGGCGGAAGCTTCTGCGGGGGGATACCCCTTGCCCTTTTGCGTAACGACATGGATCAGAACCGGACCAGAATCCCGCGCATCGCGCACATTCTTCAAGACAGGCAGAAGATGGTCCAAGTTATGTCCGTCAATCGGGCCAACATAGTAAAAGCCCATTTCCTCAAACAACGTTC
Source organism: Alphaproteobacteria bacterium (assembly GCA_029212835.1). Taxonomy (GTDB): domain Bacteria; phylum Pseudomonadota; class Alphaproteobacteria; order UBA8366; family Aestuariispiraceae; genus Pacificispira. Next base: position 1,428 of record JARGPE010000213.1, read on the forward strand.
CGCCGGTGACGAAGCCACGGGCATATTCTTCAGCCTTTTCCACCGCCCGCTCAAAAGAGCGCGGAAAGCGTTCAACGATATGCTTACCAATCTCACGCAGACTCAAATACTGCTTGGAGGACATCAGACGAGACAAATAGGCGCTCATCGCGCCGACAGGCGGGGCGATGGACATGTCATTATCGTTCAGGATCACCGTCAGGCGGGAATTCATTGCACCGGCATTGTTCATCGCCTCATAGGCCATGCCCGCCGACATTGCACCATCACCGATGACGGCGACGACGTGATTGTCCTTAGCGCTCATATCCCGCGCCACGGCCATCCCCAAACCAGCAGAGATGGAGGTTGAGGAATGCGCGGCACCAAACGGGTCATACTCGCTCTCATCGCGCTTGGTAAATCCACTCAGCCCGCCACCCTGGCGCAATGTCTCAATTCGATCACGCCGTCCGGTCAGTATCTTATGAGGATAGCATTGATGTCCCACATCCCAGATCAAACGATCATCGGGTGTGTTAAAAATATAATGCAGGGCCACAGTTAATTCGACAACACCCAGCCCGGCCCCCAAATGACCACCGGTCTGGGACACCGCCCGGATGGTTGCCGCACGCAGTTCGTCTGCTAATTGGCTCAACTGCGTTGGCTTCAAACGACGCAAGTCCGATGGAAACGTAACGGTATCCAACAAAGGTGTAGCAAGCAGGGGGCTGACATCTGTCACAACTGGACCACTTCCACAGTGATTAATAGTTCTGACACATACCTAGCCCGGAATTGCGTCGCTTTCCAGACCGAATTCCAACGCAAGCAAGGCGGTGCTTTGCAATTTCAGTGATTTCCCTGATTAATCTGTCATCGACTCCTGTGCGAAATCGACATGCAAATGATTGCCATCCGGGTCATGGATGTTGATCTGGGTAATGGGCATACCCGGCAGATCAACGCGGTGATACGGCAGCCCTGCCCGTTCCAATATCGCCAGAAAACCGGGCATATCATCGGCGGAAATTGCAAAATGCTCCAATTGCTGATCCCGCTGATAGGCCGCAGGCGCGTCGGTTACCCCGACCAAATGCACAATGGGGAAACCATCACAATACAACCAGGCCCCGGGAAATTTGAAGTCAGGACGTGGTCCAACCGTCATCCCCAGCAGATCACAATAGAAATCGATCATACGCTGTAACTGGGCGGTACGCAGATTGACATGATCAAGACGGCGCAGCATGGCTCAGAAATTCTCCTTCTTATATCCGAAATCGAACCGCCCAGCCTCCCTGGCCAAAACGCGCGACAGCCCCTCTGGCCCGCAATAGAAAACATCCACCGATCCGGTCGGATGCGCATCCCGGATTGATTTAAAAACAGTCTGCCAATTCGGTCTCGACAAAAGTGTCGGGGATCGCAGGCCCGTTAAAAGATCCCTTCCAGTTTCTTCATGATATACTTCCATCGCAACCGTCAGGCTGGCAGAGGTTAATTCCGCGCGCAAACCCGTCAGGTAAACCTGAATATCAATCACATCACGGGTTGCGGGATCATCTTCCAATTCCGCCATCAAATCGACAAACCATTCAAAGGCCTTTTGATCGCGGTTCATCCAGATGAAGTAGATCCGCTCCATCTGGCTGGGCGCGGCACCCGCCCGCTGTCTTTGGTGCAAGATAGACCGCAGGATAGAAGCAAAGGGTGTCACCCCAATACCAGCCCCAATCAAGACCGGAATTTTACTGTCAAAAATATCCGATGCGGGCGATCCATAAGGACCATCCAGATAAACCCGTGTCCATTCGGCCGGGCGTTCTGGGACGGATTGTTGTGCCAAATCATGCAGCCTATGGGTCCAATTCCCTACCCCCCGAACATGCAGTTCCAAAGTCTCGGTCTCTTCCGGATTTGATGTCGCCGTAAAGGGGTGCCATTCAAATCTGGAAATCATCGGATGTTTAAGAAAAACATATTCGCCAGGCTGATAATGGAACCAGCCTGGGCGCTTCATTTTCAGACGCGTGACATTGGACGGCAGCGCATCAGCCTGTATCAGATTGGTTGTCTTCAACCCATGAAACAGGCGGACACCACGTTCAATCAAGTACAAAACGCCAGGACCAACAACCCACATCCAAAACCCAGGCACATGCAGCAGAAAAAATGCAAACCACAACCAATAAAGCTGATGGGTGATATAGAACAAATCAAACAGACCTTTGTTCCGCACGAAACGTAGGGAAAAGATCCACATCAGCAGGAATAGGCTGATTAATGTCAGCCCCGTCCATCCGACCCTGGATTTGAACAATTCACCATAGACGACATCGCGTGTGAAAAAATCCGGATCAATGATGCTCTCATAGGCACCGATATAGCCCCCGACATGCACAACGGCACACAGGAAGGCGACATGGCCAACAATCTTGTGAAAGGCGATGGCATGGTCCAGCGGCAGGAAAGGTCCAAACCATGTCCGCCGCAGAAAGGTCAACGAATGGCGCAACATGGAGATCAGAATGATCGCCCCATTCAACTTCAAACACGCCGCTGCCCCCTGGGCGATTTGAGTGAATATATCAGACCCTAAATGAATTTCCGCCAGAACGCCGCTTCGGAACATCCATACATTCGCCACCGCATAGACAAGCATCAGGATCAGCCAGGGTCGATCATTCTCCCACAGGCGTATCCAGCCTTCGACCAAATTGTGCAGAACCCGCCCATGATTGCGGCGTCGATCTCGATCAATTCGCTCCGGTAATTGCAACCAGGTGGCCGACGACGCAACCATCTGGTCCTTCAGGGCGGGATGGGCATCGATACAGGTCTTGAACTCCCCAAATGTAATCGAATTGCTGCTATCAACATCAACCTTCTGGAACATGGCCTCGCTTAAGGCAGCCAATTTCTCTGACGAAATATCCAGATGGTGTTCGTTCAGACTGCGGTCCAGAATATGGGTCAATTCGGCACGGTCGACGGTCCCGTCTCCATTCAGATCATGCAGATCAAAAACAATGCGCAGCTTTTGGTCCGGTGATCCCGTTAGCAGGACCTGAGCAAAATCAATGAACTCCCACAGCGTAATCGATCCGCTGCTATCCCGATCGATCAGGCTGAATATCCGAGCCGCATACTCTGCATCATGCAGTCCCAGCCCCGCCTGTAACTCGTCCTTGTCGATTTTCTCATCTTCTCCAGCAATCGCTTTAAAACGAATTTCAATATCGCGAAGCTGGGACATGGAATCGCGCCCCAATTTGACAGGTGCCCCTGCATGATCCTCTGTCATTGCCATTGCTCCTGACGCGCGGCATTGCCTTTTGTTACTTCATTTTCTTTGTAACAGATTCTTCCGTTCTAAAAGCAGGCGTTAGCATTGCCCAAAAATAGAAAGTATTTTATCTTGTTCCCATGAAAACATTCAAAATCGCCCTTTTGGCTGTATCTCTGCTGCTTTGGTTCTCACCGGCTCAGGCACAAGACGTCTCTGGTGACCCTGCCAACGGCAAGGCCATGATGATCGAAATGAAATGCCCGAAATGCCATGGAGATACTGGACTTGGGCGTTCCAAAACACCTGGTGTTCCACGTCTGGACGGTCAGTTTGAAGTCTATTTGATCAACCAACTACAAAATTTCCGCGATGGTCGGCGACCTCATAAATTCATGGAAATCTATGCGGGCCGTCTGGATGGAAAAGCCATACGCGACTTGGCTGCCTTCTTTGCCTGCCAGGGGGATGGCGCGCAATTGATGGATGATCCCTCCCGCTGCGCTGCTGTGAAATGAGATTGATGATGCTGCGCTCCGCTTTATTCGCCATCTTCTGCCTTGCTTTGGTGATTGTGTTTCAGGCCGGCCCCGCGCATGCATTGGAATGCAATGATCAGAATCCAGACTATTGTTCAAAATGTGAAGATCTGGACAAAGCCTATAAGGGCAAAGATATAAATAGCATCCTCGTGCGGGGACGCTCCGTCTGGACTCCCCTTTATGCCGCTTACTTCAGGGACTGCCCCAAGATCGCCGTGCGCTATCTGGAATTGGGCGCCAATCCGGCGGTTGGTGGAATGGAAGGCGATATGCTTGCAACCGTCATATCCTGGGACCGATGGGAAGTTGAACAGCGGGCTCTGTGGGTAAAGATGTTGGTTCTGGCTGGCGCAAGATTGGATTCACCGCCCATCACAAAGCGCACGACGCGTGAACGCCTGATGCAGGAATATGGCAAGCGCGACGATATCATGGCCTTGATCAAGGTCGCGGAACAGAACGGCGGATAACCCCTCCCCGCCGGTTTTTGCAAAGGAACAGTGTCTCATGGAATCCGTCCGACTGGGTCGTACAGGCCTTACTGTCTCTGAATTGTGCTTTGGCACCATGTCTTTCGGAGGCGACGCAGATGAAGCTGAGGCTGGACGCCTCTACGCCGCTTGTCGGGATGCGGGCATCACCTTCTTTGACTGTGCGAATGTTTACAATGGTGGCCGCGCGGAAGAAATTCTGGGCCGCCTGATCGCGTCGGAACGGGACAAGCTGGTCATCACGTCAAAGGTAGGCATGCCGCTGAATGAAGGGGGGCCGAATGACAGGGGATCCAATCGCCGCCATATCACCCGCGCGGTTGAAGACAGTCTGCGACGCCTGAATACGGATCGGCTGGATGTCTATTTCCTGCACAAATGGGACACGGAAACGCCCATTGAAGAAAGCCTACGGGCATTGGAAGACCTAGTCCGGGCGGGCAAGGTCCTGCATATCGGGGCCAGCAATTTCGCCGCCTGGCAATTGGCCAAGTCATTGGGCATCCAGGACAAGAATAGCTGGTCGCGCTTTGATATCATCCAGCCCATGTACAATCTGGTGAAACGCCAGTCTGAAGTGGAAATCCTGCCCCTGGCCCAGGCGGAAAACCTAGCGGTCATCTCTT
>JARGPE010000214.1 GCA_029212835.1 Alphaproteobacteria bacterium
GGGCTTCCCAAAATCGATTTGCACCAGCGTCAATCACGTCGTCTGTCACGGTATTCCTGATGACAACAAGAAACTGGTCAATGGCGATATCGTCAATATCGACGTCACCGTCATTCTGGATGGCTGGCATGGCGATACCAGCCGCATGTTTCCGGTGGGCGACAAGGTACCGGTTAAGGCCACAAAGCTGATTGATGTCACCTATACCTCCATGATGATGGCGATTGAGGCCGTAAAACCCGGCATGCGCCTGGGCGATATCGGACATATCATTCAACGTTATGCCGAGAGCCAGCGGTTTTCTGTCGTGCGGGATTTCTGTGGCCACGGATTGGGCCGCGTCTTCCATGATGCCCCCAGCGTCCTGCATTATGGTGAACCCGATACTGGGGTTGAATTGCGCCAAGGCATGTTTTTCACCATCGAGCCAATGATCAATGCAGGGAAATATCCGGTAAAGACACTGGATGATGGTTGGACGGCGGTCACCAAGGATCGCTCTCTATCAGCCCAGTTTGAACATTCAATCGGCGTGACCGGAACGGGCGTGGAGATTTTCACCAAGTCCCCTAAAGGCTGGGACAAACCTCCCTACCTGTAAATCGAAAATCTGGCAGGACCAACGCAGAACGCGGGATGCCCCCTTCATGACAGATGATGCTCCCTAGGTGGAAAAGCCTGAGAAACCGCACCACCTAGAGCATAGAAAGCGACTTAGAACTCGCTTTCTGAAGGATTTGGGCGCCCATATGGAAGATTATGAACTGCTGGAGCTTTTGCTCTGTCAGACCATCCCCCGTCGAGACGTCAAACCATTGGCCAAATCCTTGATCACTAAATTCGGCAGTTTTGGTGGTGTCCTATCTGCCGATGCAGCGCAATTGGCTGCTGAACCCGGTCTAGGCGAAACTTCTGTCGTGGGTCTTAAAGTGATTCAGCAAGCCGCCATTCGTTTGCTGCGTCAGGAAATTGAAGGGGCACATGTGCTCTCCTCCTGGCAAGCGGTGGTTGATTACTGCCGCGCCGCGATGGGGCGGGAAAAGATTGAGCAGTTTCGCCTGCTGTTTCTGGACAATCGCAACTGCCTGATAGCCGACGAAGTTCAGCAACGGGGTACCGTAAACCATACGCCCCTCTATCCCCGTGAAGTCCTTAAACGCGCCTTGGAATTAGGGGCCAGCGCCCTGATCATGGTCCACAATCATCCATCCGGGGACCCAACCCCATCCAAGGCTGATATTGAGATGACCCGCTATGTGCGCGATGCCCTGTCCAAGGTTGATATTCGGCTGCATGATCACATCATCGTGGCGAAGTCAGAATTTCGCAGCCTGAAAACCGATGGTTACATCTAATATTGAACAGATCATACGCCTGATACGATCCAACGCTTTGTGTCCAGTTCAAGCTCAGGATAGAGCGCATCCACGGCCAGCATATCCTTGTGCAACTCCGTAACAATCCAGTCCTGCACCTTCATAACAATGGACCGGGCAGGCTTGTCACGAAGTCGTAACATCTGGCATTTCCGGTCCGTAACCCGAACTTGATGACGTTCTGGCACCAGCGCCTTGGTGCGCAGCCAATGGGCAACAACATTCAACCAGCCCAACGCCACCCCCTGCCCTAACAAAGCGGCTTGAACCACAATGGCATAATCAGAAAAGACCATGGAGTTTTCAGCTTCCTCTTTCTTTGCCGATGTGAAGAAACTGGACCAATCCGGCTGCGCGTCGCTGAGATTGATGGTGGACATTGGCGCACGCCTTTTCCCCACACCCGAGAGGCCATGACTTTCCAGATAGGATGGTGTGCAAATTGGGATTAGGATTTCTGGCATAATAAAGACAGCGTCATGCCGGGCATCCGGCCCATCTGCATAGCGCATTCCCAAATCAACATCATTCACGGACCCAGAAATGGGCCCCATCATCAATTGGAAACGCAATTCAACATCGGGAAACACTTCCTTAAATTGAGCCATCCGCGGCATCACCCAATGGGTCGTGAAGGCCGTAGACACAGACAGCGTGACGGTTTCCAATCCACTGCGGCGGTCTTCAATTTCTCTCAGCGCATTTTCAATGCCCGAAAAGCCGCGTGCGATGGCATCAAACAAGATCTGACCCGATTCCGTCATATCAACGCCGCCGGGTCTGCGCAGGAAAAGGGGGGTGTCCAGATGCTCTTCCAATCGCGCGATCATCCGACTGACTGCAGCTGGCGTCACATTCAACTCATCCGCCGCTTTGGAGAAGTTTCCACAGCGGCCCGCAGCCTCAAAAGTAAAGAGACCATTCATGGATGGCAGGGATCGACGCAGTTTGTTCATTACATCATGTAATACCCATTGGAACTTTTTTTCAATTGCGAAGAAAGTCGTTCCGAGGTCAGCTTTGGGCAACAGATTTTTACTTACAAGGAAAAGCAACGATGAAAATTACCGATTTTAAAGTTATGACCTTTGATGTCATCGGCACATTAATTGATTTTGAGGCTGGCGTATTAAATGGCTTCCGCACATTGGGTGGAGAAAAAGCGATCGCGGCGACGGATGATGAGATATTCGAACCCTATGTTCGCGCGCGCAACCAATTCTATGGGCGATCCTCCTATGCAATGAAGGATGTCTATCTGCAGGTGGCCAAAGAGATGGGCTTCAAGGATGACGAAACCACGGCGAGTGCTTTTCAATCGACCATTTTCCATTGGCCTGCTTTTTCAGATTCAGCCGAAGCCTTGGCCCGCCTGCGAAAGAACTTTCGCCTGGTCGCAATGACCAACGGCGACCGCACCGTATTTTCTGGCCATTCCCATACGCTGGGCAATCCCTTCCACGACAGCGTCACTTGTGATGATACAGGCTGTGCCAAGCCCAACCCGGAATTCTTCGCTTACAACAAGGGACGCCAATCAGCTTTTGGTTACAAGCAATCTGAAATCCTACATGTGGCCCAAAGCCAATACCATGACATCGGTATATCCATGAGACTCGGCTATACAACCTGCTGGATTGAGCGTCGCCACGACCAAGAAGGTTATGGTGGGACCCCCGCACCAGAAACGTTCACAAAACCAGACCTCCACTTCACCTCATTGAAGCAGCTTGCCGATGCGGTTGATGCAGAGCTGGCTCAATAGAAACAGCTATAAGCAATGGCTCCATTAAAGCCCTCTTCCGATGTTCGATCTCTATGGCAGGATACTGCTGCGAAAAAGCCAGAATTTGCTGCTTTTTCTGGGACTCGGCACTATGACGTCGCCATTATTGGTGGCGGTTATACCGGACTGACAACAGCACGCTATCTTGCCGCCAAAGGCCTGTCACCCGTCGTGCTGGAAGCAAATCGCATCGGATGGGGGGCCAGCGGCCGCAATGGCGGCGTTATCTCAGGCAAGTTCCGCGTGGCATTCGCCGACATCGCTGAACGCTTTGGCCTTGAGACAGCCCGCCATATGCATGATTTCGGCCTGGAAGCGATTGAGCATGTGGGGGAACTGGTCGAGAGTTACGGGATTGATGCCGCTGATTACCAACAGACAGGTTCCTTGCGGTGCGCCCATAATGCCGTAACGCTTGCAGCCTTAAAGAAGGACGTTGATTGGCTGAACTCAGCTCTGGGTGATACGTCCTGCATGTTGTTGGGCCGCGACGAAACGGTCTCAGAGACTGGTTCTGCTGACTTCATTGGCAGCATGTTGAATACCCATGGCGGCATAATCCATCCCTTGAATTTTGCGCTGGGTATTGCGGCGGGCCTGCAAAGAGATGGTATCGAGATTTTTGAAAATGCCCCCGTTCAACGGCTACGACGGGATGAGGGTGGCGTGCTCTTGGAATTACCCGATGGCATCGTCCAGGCACAACAAGCCGTGATCGCCACCAATGCTTATTCCGACATTACATCGGCGACTGAATCGGTTCGAAAATCGATCATCCCCTTTCGCTCCGCAATGATTGCGACACAGCCTTTGTCGGGGACCCCTGGGGCAAAACTGCTGCCAAAAGGGCGCAGCTACAGCGAAACCCGACGCATGATGCGGTGGTTCCGAAAGTCAGGAGATCGACTTTTGTATGGCGGTCGTGGTGCCTTTGGAAAGACTGATTCCGAAACCGCCTTTGCCGCGTTACACAAGGCAATGATCCGGCAATTCCCTACACTTTTGGATATTAAGATCACCCATAAATGGTCTGGTCTTGTTGCCATGACCATGGACAGTATTCCCCATTTGGGACGCCTGGATAATCGGATCGTCTTTGCAGTTGGATATAATGGTGCTGGCGTTGCCCTGTCCTCTTACATGGGAAAACATGTGGCAGATTTAATCACCGGGGGAAGCCCCAATCTTGGGCTTGTCACCGCAGAGGCATTAAAACCCGTTCCCTTCTATCCAATTCGAGAACCCGCTGTTCGGTTGGTTGCCGGATGGTACCAATTCCTGGACGCAATAGGGCAATAAATCAATCGATCTGAGGTAAGACCACAAGCCAAGGGGGCCGCGTGACAGTCGATCATCTAATATTGGGAGGTGGTTCTGCTGGCTGTGTTTTGGCTGCCCGACTGTCCGAAGACCCCAAACGTATGGTGGTTTTGGTTGAGGCGGGACGCACCATCACCCCGGACGACATTCCACCGGATATACACAGCCGGTATCCAGGACGGGCCTATCTGGACACCCGAAATATTTGGAGCAATCTGACAGCATTAATGGGCGCAAACCGCCCGCCGCGCAGTCCCCGACGCTATGAACAGGGGAAAATCCTGGGCGGTGGCTCTGCCATAAATGCATTGATGGCCAATCGCGGTGCGCCATCCGATTATGATGAATGGGCGGCATTGGGGGCGACCGGCTGGACCTGGGAGGAATGCCTACCCTATTTCCTTAAAATTGAGAGTGATCGTGATTGTAGTGGCCCTTTGCATGGAGTGGACGGCCCAATGGCGGTACGGCGGATCACGGATGAACAGATATCGCCTTTCGTTGACCGCGTCATGCACACTCTGGATCGGCAAGGCCACCCAATACGGCCGGATCAGAACGGCCTCTGGGAAGATGGCACCTATCGTGGCGTAGTTGCCATCAGCGATACCGGAGAGCGACAGCCAACTTCGCTTGCCTATCTAACGACGGAGGTACGCCAACGACCGAACCTGCGCATCATCACCGACAGCACAGCCACGCAAATTCTGTTTAAAGGGCAGCAAGCAGTTGGTGCCAAAATAGTCGGGCGCCTTTCGGACATAATCCGCGCAAAGGAAGTAATCGTTGCCTCCGGTGCGATCCATTCCCCCGCACTGCTGTTGAGATCCGGTATTGGTCCCGCAGCCGACCTGGCCGATTTGAACATTCCTATCGTTGCGGCGCTGAATGGGGTTGGGCAAAACCTGATGGAACATCCCTCAATCGCCATCGCCACCTTTTTGCCGCCTCAGATGCGTGAAACCAATCCTGGGGAACACCATGAACAATCCATCTGGCGGTTCTCTTCCGGCCTGCCTGGAACGCCCCAAGGCGATATGCACGGATCCATTCTGTCCCGGTCAGGCTGGCATTCTGTGGGGCATCGAATGGGAAGCCTGTTCTTCTGGGTAAACAAATCCTATTCGCGCGGTCATCTGAAGCTGACGTCTAGTGACCCAACCGTGGAACCGGCGGTTGATTTTCAGATGTTATCCGATCAACGAGACCTTGATCGTCTAAAGCTGGCCCTGCGCCTTGGCGCACAAGTGCTGCTGGATCCACATATGATCGGGTTTCGTGACACTGTTTTCCCCTCCAGCTATTCCCCCCGTGTCGCCAAGATTGCCGGAACCGGACTTTGGAATGCCCTTCAGCGGGGAACCCTGTCAGCCATGCTGGATATCGCTGGACCTTTGCGCGCGCGCCTTGTGCATAGCGTCATCACACTAGGAACAACCCTACAGGGCTTGCTGCAGGATGACGAGGCTTTGACGGATTTCGTCTCTCGTCATGTTGGGGGGACCTGGCACGCGTCAGGAACCTGCCGCATGGGTACACCAGACGATGCGATGGCCGTAACATCGCCAACGGGTCTCGTGCATCGCATCTCTGGACTTCGCGTTTGCGATGCCTCCTTGATGCCCTCCATTCCCTGCGCGAATACCAACATTCCGGTAATAATGATTGCTGAGCGGATTGCCGCTTTCATCAAGGCAGAAAGTTAAAATCCATGCATAATATAATATTCTTCCAGTCTCAGAATCCCCGTTTCTCGCGGAAAAATGCCGCATATCTGTATCAAAAAATTCGCTTGGCGAACATCCAAACCCATGAAACAAAGGTTCTATGATACCGCTAACCTTGTATGAGGCAT
>JARGPE010000215.1 GCA_029212835.1 Alphaproteobacteria bacterium
GCTTATGCCTTGGCGGGGGTAACGCGGGGCGTTCTGGTCGGGGTGACGACCGGTTTGTTCATGTGGATATTCGTGCCATTTCATGTCGCCAATTGGGGACTGGTTGCTTATCACGCTATTTCCGCCTCGTTGATGCTCAGCCTGATTGGGATCATTGGCGGGATCTGGGCTGATAAATTCGATCACATGGCGGCAATAACCAATTTTGTGATCACGCCTTTTGCTTTCCTGAGCGGCACATTCTATTCGATTGAGCGCCTGCCAGAACCGTTTCATTCCATCGCCTTCTTTAATCCGTTCTTTTATATGATCGACGGATTCCGCAGTGGGATGATCGGTGTTTCGGATGCGCCAACATGGTTGGGCATGCTGGTCATGTTTTGCATTAATTCGGTTCTGGCACTAGTCGCCTGGCGGATGGTTGCAACCGGCTATAAGCTTAAGAACTGACGAAAGTACGGTCCGGTATGTCAGCCCCTTCCACCGATCCTGTCGCCCGTGTGGCGTCCATTTTTGGTGCCATTCCCCGGCCCCGGAAATTTGGGCCTGTAAATGTGGTTGGCCTGCTCAGTCTGGTTCGGCGTGAAGCCATGCGGGAAATGCGCTGGTTCGGGGTGACCATGATAGGCCCCGCAATTCAGGCCGCTTTATTCGCAACTGTTTTCTCTCTGGCAGCAGGTGAAAACGGCATGGCCGTTGATGGTTGGAACTTCCTGGAATTTCTGGGGGCTGGTCTGGTGATCTCTGCTGTGATGCAACGCGCCCTGGAGACGACGGGTTATTCGATCATGTTCGATAAGCTGGAAAGTGGTGGATTGCAGGATATTCTGGGCGCGCCGTTAATGCCGATGGAGGTTCTGGCCGCCTATTTGGTCACGGCGATTTCGGTATCGGTTTCCATTGGTCTGATCATTTGGGGGGTGATGTCGATCTTTGGGCTCGGTCTACCGGTCCATCCGCTGGCTTCGGCGTATTTCCTGTGTATCGGGGGCGGTACATTTTCCATGCTGGGGTTAATAGGCGCGATTTTCTCAAAGAAATGGGATTCCTTTTCCGGTAAGGAAACCTTTGTGGTTCTGCCGTTGATCTTTCTCAGTGGCACCTTCTTCCCACTCAGTGCCGTTCCTGAAGGCCCCTGGCAGCTTATCTTTAAACTCAACCCGATCTATTATCTCGTGGATGGGTTTCGCTGGTCTGTGATCGGACGATTGGAAACGGCCCCATTGGTCAGTGCTGGGGTCACGGCGTTGGTTTTCCTGGTACTGCTGGCAATCGGTGCCCGCCTGCTGGCAACTGGCTACAAGTTGAAACCTTAATTATCGCCGGATTGCGCAGATGCGTTGCCGGATGCCGGGTTTCGGTTCGGCGTCATAGCCATGCTCATAGGCCCGAACGATAAACTCTCCTTGGACCGCATCCAGCAATTCTCCTTCCTTCAGCAAATAGGCCTCCCGCGCGGGATGCCCATAGGCTTCATTCCCCTGCGCGAATGTCTCATACAGCAGCACGCCCCCCGGTGTAATGGCGTCCAAAATGTCGGGCAGGATGGGGCGGTGCAGATAGCAGGTGACAATCACGCCGCCAAATGTCCGCGCGGCCAGTGGAAAGGCCCCCCCGGTTTCCAAATCCACCTCCAGGCATTCCGCCTCTGGGACCACATTTAAATCAGAAACTGCGCTGATATCGCGGTCCAGGAAGGTTACGCTATGTCCGCGCGGCAAAAACAGCCGGCCATGCCGACCCCCGCCGCAAGCAAGGTCCAGAACAGGGGTGCCCGTTGGAATTAAATCGGCCCAACGCAGAATCCATGGGCTGGGTTCCTGAAATCCGGCATGTTTTGTTACTAAATGATCAGCCATAAAGCCCTCTGTTGTTGGAATTTTTCTTGCAAGCAACCGCATTCGAGGCCAAATCATATCTTATGCCCAGAGAGGCGTTTACAGAGAAACGGTCGAAAAGATGATTAATTTTACGCTGCGGTGTCAAAAAGATCATGAATTCGAAGGCTGGTTCAAGGATTCTGCCGCTTTCGAGTCTCAGAATACTGCGAAGGGTATCGAATGCCCCGTTTGCGGTAGCCATAAAATTGAGAAGGCGTTGAGCCGCCCTAATATTTCATCTGGTAAGACTCAGTCGTCTGCGCAAGCGGAAGTCATGCGTAAAACCAGGAAAACCCTGCGTGAATTCCGGCAAAAGATTGAGAGCACCCATGAAAATGTGGGGACTCGCTTTGCCGAAGAAGCGCGGAAAATTCACTATGGTGAAACCGAGCTGCGCGGTATCTATGGTGAGACGACAGGTGAGGAAGCCAAAGAATTGGTGGAAGAGGGCGTTCCCATCGCGGCCCTCCCTTGGATTGAAGAGGCCAAGGAAAACTGAATTTGGCATTTGGATGCCAAGTTATATCAAACCGATATATTTATTCTTGATATAAGCATGGGGATGCGATACCTCGTTCCAACCAAATGCAATTGTGCATTTGATCTTGGTGCGCGCCTGTGTGAGGAATTATGGATATTAAAACTACCTGCCTAGGCGTTTTAATGTTGGGCGCCGCCAGCGGTTACGAAATCCGAAAATCCTTTGAAGAAGGCCCATTCAGTCATTTTGCTGAGGGGGGATTTGGCTCAATCTATCCCGCCCTGACAAAGATGACCCAGGAAGGCCTGGTTACCTGCACCGCCCATCAGCAGGAAAAGCGTCCCGCCAAAAAGGTATACCAGATCACAGATGCAGGCTGGACCCATCTGGAAACCGCCATGCGGGACAAAATCCCCGGCGAGGACAAGATCAAGTCGGACCTGTTGTTCATGTTGTTTTTTGCTGATTGGCAAAGCCCGGAGCGGATCGCTCGTGTGATCGACGCACGAATTGCCTTTTATCAACAGAAACTCGACGAAATGGCAGACTGTGGCACGCAATTTGATACTATCTCGGGGCGCAGCTTAGTGCTTGGCTATGGTATCGCAGTTTTTCAGGCCTCGCTGGACTATCTGGTTGCTAATCGAGAGGCATTTATTGAAGTGGCGGGGCAAGCCCAGCCACCATTATTGCATGCGGCGGAATGAAATGACCCTGAATTTACGGCCCAAGAGCTTGATCTCGGGTCTAGTGACCTGACGAAGGAAAACCGATGAAGGTGCGATTGAAACCCTCTTTGATCATTGCCGTGGCCCTAGCGGTTTTATCGGTTGCGTGGATTTATTCGGGGCAGATGCAAAATGATCCGCTAGCGGATGTGGTGGGCTCGGAAGATGTCCAGAAGGCCGCAAAGGCTCCAAAGGCGGAGGCGGAAAAAGCGTTGCCATCCGTGCGAGTAATGGACACGTCAGCGGTACCGCATCGGGCTATTTTAACCTATACAGGCCGCACCGAGGTGGATCGCCGTGCTGTGTTGCGGGCAGAAACGGAAGGGCGCGTTATTGAGATTGGCGCCGAGGTCAGCAGCCGCGTTGACAAGGGGGCCTTGGTGGTCAAGCTGGCCCCCACTGATCGATATGCGCGGTTGAGCAAGGCTGAAGCCTTGGTGCGTCAGCGCACAATCGAATATGATGCTGCGAAGAAGTTGGCTGGCAAAGGGTTCCAGACGGAATCTGCTCGCGCTGAATCTGAAGCCAATTTATCCTCCGCAAAGGCGGCATTGGAAGAAATTCGCGTCGATTTGGCCCGTACCACGCTGGAAGCCCCCTTTGATGGGATCATCGAATCCCGAATAGTTGAGGTTGGCGATTATGTGCAGCGGGGCGATGAAATCGCCCGGATCGTTGATTTTGATCCAATCGTGGTGACAATTCAGGTCTCAGAACGGGAAATCAACCGTGTTGAGATGGGTGTTGTTGCCCCTATTGAACTTATATCCCACGAAAACCTGACCGGGATTGTCAGCCGCATTGCGACAACCGCAAATGATGCTACCCGTACCTTCGAGGTGGAACTGGAAGTCGCCAATGAAGATGCGGTGTTGCGCGACGGGGTTACGGCGAAAGTCATGCTGCCCGCACAACAGGTAATGGCACATTTGATTTCGCCAGCCCTACTGACATTGGATGATTCTGGGGAGGTTGGGGTAAAGGCGGTTAATTCAGAAAACCGTGTCGTTTTCTATCCCATCAGCATTGTTGAGGATACGGCGGATGGTATGTGGGTCGGCGGGTTACCGGACAGGGTCACGTTGATTACTGTTGGTCAGGCCTTTGTCGCGTCCGGTGTCAAAGTGAAGGCCGTGGAAGCTGATACTGTTTCGAAGGAAGGCGCTGTGCCAGAAAATCCAGCCCCTGCCGTAAGTGTCGGGGACGAGACGGGGGATCGCTCGTGAGTATAATTGACGCTTCACTCTCGCATTCCCGCACGGTATTGGGGGTTCTGGCGTTCATTCTGATTGCCGGTGCCATTTCCTATATCACCATTCCGAAAGAATCCGACCCCGATATCAATATTCCGATCATCTATGTGTCGATGCATCATGAAGGGATTTCTCCAGAAGATGCCGAGCGCCTTCTTGTGCGCCCGATGGAGCAGGAATTGCGGGGGATCGAAGGCTCGAAAGAAATGCGCTCTACTGCTTTCGAGGGCGGGGCCAATGTTCTTTTGGAATTCGAGGCAGGGTTCGATTCCGATACAGCGTTGAGCGATGTGCGCAACAAGGTGGATCTGGTGCGACCAGATCTGCCGGAAGATACGGATGATCCCACCGTTAATGAGGTCAATCTGAGCCTGTTTCCTGTTTTGGTCGTGACCCTGTCGGGCGATTTGCCCGAACGAACGCTGTTGCGTATTGCCAGGGATATTCAAGATCGGCTGGAAGGCATTGAGACGGTTCTGGAAGTCAATATCACGGGGGAGCGTGAAGAGGTCGTTGAGATCTTGATCGACCCGGTTCTGTTGGAAAGTTACGGCCTGGAGCCAGAAGACCTTCTAGCCCGCATCGGGGCCTCTAACCGACTGGTTGCCGCAGGTGCCCTGGATACAGGCAGCGGGCGTTTTGCCATTAAGGTACCGGGTCTGTTTGAATCAGCCGATGATATTTTAAAACTTCCGATCGTAAACAGCGGTGACGCAATTGTTCGTGTCAGCGATGTCGCGAAGGTCCGTCGCAGTTTTAAGGACCCCACCACCTATGCCCGGGTGAACGGAAATCCAGCGCTTGGCCTGGAAGTTGTGAAACGAACGGGTGAGAATATCATTGAGACGATTGGTGCCGTCCAGGCCATCATTGAGCAGGAAAGGCCCTATTTTCCAGAAGGCCTGATCGTTGGGTATTCCAATGACAAATCGGAAGACATCCGCACGATGCTGACCGATCTGCAGAACAATGTTCTGTCAGCTATTCTGCTGGTCATGATCGTTGTCGTGGGGGCCTTGGGCGTGCGGGGCGGCCTGCTGGTCGGGCTCGCCATCCCTGGATCATTTCTGGCGGGCGTTATGGCACTGTCGATCATGGGGCTGACGGTCAATGTCGTCGTCTTATTCGCCCTGATCCTGGCGGTTGGGATGCTGGTGGATGGCGCGATTGTTGTGACTGAATTTGCGGATCGTAAATTAGCAGAAGGCGTGCCGAAAGAAATCGCCTATGGCTTGGCGGCCAAGCGGATGGCCTGGCCAATTATTTCCTCCACAGCCACCACTTTGGCAGCCTTTCTGCCATTGTTATTCTGGCCCGGTGTGGTTGGTGAATTCATGAAGTTCCTGCCCATTACCCTGATTGCAACCCTGACAGCCTCCCTGGCTATGGCGCTGATATTCGTGCCGGTCCTGGGTGCAAATCTGGCTGTGGTCGTGCGCTTGGTGATGATTCTGGCCGTGGCGGCCGCCGGATATGGAACATTATCCAGTGTCGCCATTGAAATGCTGGAACCAAATTCACTGGCCGCTCTCATTCTGGGAATTGTCGGTCTTATTTTAGGGGCTGCCCTAGGATATTGGCTGGGGGGCGTGACCGGGCGTTTGTTGGAACGCACGGAAGGAGATCCTGAAAAAGCCAAGGCCTTGGCTGGTCCCAGTGCGATCAATGACAGTGATATTGATGAAACCATGGACCCCAGCAAGGTTGGAGGGCTGACCGGTATTTATGTCTCCATTCTCTCATTTTCTCTGCGCGCACCCTGGCTTGTTTTGTTGTTGTCGGCGGGGACATTGGTGGGAACGGTTGCACTGTATCAGGTCAAAGGCCACGGCGTAGAATTCTTCCCGGAAATTGAACCGAAATTGATGATTGTGAATGTTCATGCCCGCGGCAACCTGTCGGTAAATGAGAAGGACGGCCTGGCCCGCGAGGTTGAAAACCGGGTTCTGGCGCTGGGCGCTGAGACGGGAGAATTTAAATCCGTTTACGTTTCC
>JARGPE010000216.1 GCA_029212835.1 Alphaproteobacteria bacterium
AACCGCTCAGACCAAAAGATATGGGCCGTTGGGCGAAAAAGAGAGGGCTTTTCTAATGTGACAGCATAAAGATGGACTTCATCAGGAAATATATTTGTTTCAAATGACATTGGCGCGCCGCAACACTCACAGAAACTGCGCGTTACATTTTTGGAAGAGTGATATGTTTTACGCGGCCCATTCCAAACAATCGTTTCGCGTCTGACACCGAACCAACTGACATAATCTGACGAGGCGGCGCGACGACAATCCTCACAATGGCACAGTGCTCCCCAAAGCATTGGTCCCTTCGCTTGCCACGTCACAGCACCACAGAAGCAATGTCCATTTAATGGCATCATTTGGGTCCTGCATCCTTCGCTTGAAAGCCGCCCGCCCTAGCTCCGCTTAGTCTGAAACAGCGGGATGGACTCTCCGGCGCTGAGCTTTGGGCGATCTTGTTCCACTTCGGTCAGAGGGTCACACAATGTTAGAGTCGCATGGCAGCGTTCGGATAAGCGTTGATAGTCCTTAGTGCCTTCTTCTTTCCAGGCGATTTCCTTTTCGGATAAGGACCGTAGGATTTTTGCCGGGGTTCCCGCCGCCAGCATTCCGTCTGGGACCTCAAATCCCGCCTTCACAAAGGCCATGGCGGCAACCATGGCACTGTCGCCGATAATCGCACCGTCCATTACCACGGAGTTCATGCCCACCAACGCATTCCGCTTCACGCGGCAGCCATGCAGGATTGCGCCATGGCCAATATGACCATCCACCTCAATGACGCAATCCATGCCGGGAAAGGCATGCATGATGCAGTTATCCTGCAGGTTTGACCCTTCCTCCATCACCACACGCCCAAAATCACCACGCATCACAGCACCAGGGCCGACGTAACAGCGGGGTCCGACAATGGCGTCCCCGATCAGAACTGCTGTCGGATGCACATAGGCGATCGGATCGATGACCGGTCGGACACCTTCCAAGGAATAGGTTTTAGGTTTCTCCATCTTCTCTCACTCCCCACAAGATACATTGTTATCTTGCGTAAGAGTTCCCGATGCCAGGAGAGAAGACAAGACCAAGCCTCCCTCTCCCTCATCATCACTGTTTGGTCGATGGATCACGGGTGGGAATTACGAATGGCCCAATCCTTTACCGGACTATCCCGCAAATTGAATTTTGGGCTTTGATCCATAAAATCATGTGTGTGGATGATAACGGACTGTTCCTCAATGAAGGCAATGGCATAGGCAGGCTGTTCAAAACTTCCCGCAATTTCATCCTGCTGGCAGAAGTCCAGCCAGCATTGATGGTTCATCGCCCGCAATGTCGAAAAGGGAATTCCGTTCCAACTGCCGGACAGCGGACGATGGATATGGCCAAAGAAGATATGGCGGATACGCTCTTTATACGGCTTTAAGACCTCATAGAACTTATCGGCCTCCTGCAACGAAATGCGATCCAGGGGGGTCAGACCAATTTTAAATGGCGGGTGATGCATAAAAAGAAAGGCAGGTTGGCCTGCTGCGTCACAAGCATCCAGTTGTTGGGACAGCCAGGCCCGCCGTTTTTCGCAATACCAACCCGCATGAGTTCCGACCAGATTGGTGTCCAGGAATAGCAGATGCCCCTGTTCCGTCTTTTGAACGGATTGGACAAAGCCATTCTCATCCAAAATCTGATTGGGAAAAGCCCTCTGAAAAAGAGCTCTGTTGTCATGATTGCCAATCAACAGTTTCAGAGGAATTTCCAAACCCGACAGGACTTCGGCCAGGCTGGTAAAGGCTTCCTCTTCCCCCCAATGGGTTAAATCACCCGTGATTACAGCAAGATCGGCATCGGCATGTTGTCGATTAATATCGGCAATTGCGGCTTCTAATACGGCGCGGGGATCGCCGCCATACAGAGTCTTTCCCTGGGGTACGAAATGCGTATCGGTCAAATGAATAAGCTTCATCATCGCCTCGTATTTAAATTCAATGGAGTTTGAGACCAGACCCGATCAACAGAGTGCTTCTATTGATCGGGTCACGTGGTCAAATCAGGCGAGGATGTTAGGAACCGCTGGCAGGCAGCAGGTCAGTCACTTCTTCAACCAGTTCTTTTTGCAGTTTCAGCATGTCGTCTTCGTCGCCAACGACAATGCGTTCCACCGTGTCATAGATAACCTGAGTGATCGCCAGGCCATTTTCGCCAGGATAGGCCTGCCAGTCACGCAGCAGTGGCAACTGATCCACAGCGGTCTGCTTGTTGGGGTTCTGTTTGTAGAAGTCTGCCAGAATGATTTCATTTGCGGCCTTATTCGGCGGCATATAGCCGGTCGTGCGGGCAACTTCGGCAGCTCCTTCACCAGAGGTGATAAACTTCAACCATTCCCAGGCAGCCGCCAGGACTTTTGGATCCTTGGATTCGGAAACCAGCATGGCTGCATTCCCACCAGCCGGCAGGCCTTTCGGGGCGATTTTGATGCCGGGCAGAGGACCGGTCTTCATCGTGAAATCACCCTGTGCACGTTCAACGGCCCCCAGAGCAGACGTCGACCAGAACATCATGCCAATTTCACCGGCAGCGAAAGAGCCCAAAGCGTCTTTCCATTCCAGATTCTTCATCTCGCATTCGCGAAACAGGCTCTTCATGGTTTCCAAGGTCGTCAGACCGGCATCGCCAGCCATGTTGAACGCACCATCTTTAATGATCGGCGTATCCTGGCTCCACATCAGGCTCTGGATGAACCAGTTTCCAGTGATGTTCCAGCCCCAGAACAAGGGGTTCTGAATGCCACTGGCTTTCATCGCCTTACAGTCTTTGATCACTTCGTCCCAGGTCTTGGGCAATTCAGTGATACCGGCCTTTTTCATCATATCCATGTTGTAATAGCCAACAGGCAGAGAAACAGAGAACGGCAGGCCATAGACTTGACCGCCAAAAGACGACAGGCTCAACATTGCCTGATGATAACCGTCTTGCTCAAAATTAGCTTCTTTGGCAATGAAGGGTTCCAGAGATTTGGCGATGCCTTTTTCAACCAGAATGGCCTGACGGTTCAAACCCTGCATCGTCACATCAGGCAGATTGCCAGACACGGCTTCCCGCAGGATTGTGTTCGTGCCTTCCTCATAGCCTTCATAGGTGGCGCGCATCACAATATCGATATTCGGATGTGCTTCTTTGAATTTTGGCAGGATCTTCTCATAGGTAACGTCAAACAAATGCGAGTAAGGATAGGCAAATTCCACCGTCACCTTTTCCTCTGCCATTGCGTTTGATATCGTTGCCGCTGAAAGCAGTATAGCGGCGGCGAGTGTGCGTTTCATAGTCTCTCTCCTCTGCTGTAGGGTCCCGGTTTGCTCGTAACAAATCGGGACCCCTTTCCTGACACCACGTCAGGAAATTCGGGAAATCTCACTTCATGCCAGACAGCGTAATGCCCTCGATGAAGCGCCGTTGGGCCAAAAGGAAACCAACGATAAGGGGGATAACAATGATGGTTGCTGTGGCCATCATCGGACCGAAAAGGCTGCCATCGGAGCCTCCCCGGAACTCTCTAAGGCCTAGAGGTGGCGTAAACAGGTCCCTGTTTCCCGTCACCACGATTTTGGGCCAGAAATAATCGTTCCAATGCGCCACGACGGAGAAGATGGCAAAGGCCATCAGGGCCGGAATGGCGGCGGGCAGCATGACTTTCCAGACAATGGAAAACTCGCTCATACCATCCATGCGACCGGCATCAATCAAATCATCCGGGACCGTCATAAAGAACTGCCGCATCAGGAATATGCCAAAGACTGAAATCGTCCAGGGCACAATCAGTGCGGCATAGGTGTTCGTCAGACCCAGTTTTGACAGCATGATATACAGCGGCAGGGCAATCGCATGGACCGGGATCAGCAGGCAAAACAGCACCAGCCCAAAGACAAATTCCCGCCCTTTAAACCGTAATTTTGCTAGCGCATAGGCACAGGGCAGCGCGATCACGACCTGGATCACAAAGATCGATACGGTCACGATCAATCCATTCAGCAAATACCGCAGCAAGGGCGCTTCGGTGAAGGCACTGCTATAGTTGAAAATCGCCGGATGTACGGTGCAAGAAGTCTGGATGTCACCCATCAGCGCCGTCTTGATCTCCCGATCTGTCTGGCCGACATATTGGTCGCGCACAGCAGCAATCATGTCCCGATCCGGCTCCAGACGCTTAACACATTTCGCATCGACCATTTCCGACACTGTGCCGAAAAAGCCGCCTTCATTACGTTCCACCTGACCCGGACTTTTCAACGAAGTGCTGAGCATCACATAAAAGGGCAGAATGACCACGATGGAGAGAGCGATCAGAACCGCATGCTTCCAGGTCTCACCGATGTAATAGGTTGGTTTCATGAATAATGGACCCGTCGTTCGACCAAATGGCGTTGGATCAAAGTGATGAAGAGCACGAAGACGAGGAAAACGATTGTAATTGCAGCCCCGATTCCCATCAGGTTCTGCTTCACCGCCTTCTCGTACAGCGCATACATCATCACATAGGTGGATTTAGAGGGGCCGCCTTTGGTCAGCGCCTCAACCGTATCAAAGACCTGGAAAGACCGGATTGAGGTGATGGTGACGACAAAAACCGTTGTCGGTCCCAACATCGGCCAGGTGACCAGCCGAAAACGTTCCCAACTGCTCTTGACCCCGTCCATCTCTGCAGCCTGCAAGAGGTCCCGAGGGATTGAGGTCAGGCCGGCCAGATATAAGACCATGTTGAAGCCAAAGGCCTGCCAGATGCCGATGAAACATAGTGTTCCCAAAGCATAGTCCTGATCCCGCAACCACAGGGGAAAACCACCGCTGCAATGACGCGAATACCAACTGGTCGTGCCATCCACAAAGGGCAGCCACCCAAAGCTGAAAAATCCCTCAACACCGGTGCCACAGAAAGAATCTAAGGTCTGATTCACCAAACCGATGGAGGGGTGAAGCGCGATCTCCCAAACAATCGCCATAGCTAAAAGCGTCGCCATAACCGGCAGGAAAAATACCGTCTTGTATAGGTCGCGCCCAAATTTCAGGGATTGCAGTAACAGTGCAACGCCCAGCCCCAGAACAACCGAAACTGGCACGACCACGACCACATAGATCGCTGTGGCTGTGAACATATTGATGTAACTGGAGCGGGTGGCGATACGCTCGTAATTCTCCAAACCAATCCAGCTAAACGTCTCACTGCCCAGACTGTAATCTGAAAAGGATAGCACCAGAGCAATGACAATTGGCGCGATCAAAATGACAAGCATCAGGATAAATGCTGGACCAATAAACCAGTACGGCGCGGCGCGGGTCGTCATCATGCAACCTCACGAGACGACGTTGCCGTGACGGGTACCGATGGCGATAAACGCTTACCCACCGCGTCGAAGATATGGGCTGTTGCTGGTTTGAACCCGATATAGACAGTGTCGCCCAGCCCCAGTGACAGACCCAGATCACCCGCCGTTCGGACCACAATCTGGTCCCGCCCATCAGCCAGGCTGGCATGAATGAAAAGGTCCGACCCAAAATTCTCAACATGCCGCACCGTGCCAACCAGGACCCGATCTTGCGCCTTGCGACCCGGCAAAACGGTTAAATGTTCAGGGCGGACACCAATTTTAACGGCTTGTTCCTGTGCATCAAATTGCTCATCCAATTGTACCCCCATAATGGACACCATCCCCATGGAATCTATATAGCCGTTCAGGATGTTTATTTTCGGGCTGCCAATAAACTCCGCGACCTGAATGGTTGCAGGCTTGGAATAGATCACCGCCGGTGTATCCAATTGCAGAATATGGCCGTCCATCATCACCGCAACACGGCTGGACATGGTCATCGCCTCGGCCTGATCATGAGTGACATAGACAAAAGTTGTTTTCAGACGGCGATGCAATTCCGTCAATTCAGCGCGCATATGAACACGCAAGGCGGCATCCAGATTCGACAAAGGCTCGTCCATCAGGAACGCCACTGGTCGGCGTACCATCGCGCGTCCCAATGCGGCCCGCTGCCTCTGTCCCCCAGATAACTGACCTGGTTTCCGCGACAGGAGCGGCTGAATCTTTAAGGTTTCCGCCGTGTCCTGGACGGCCCGATCCATCGCCACCTGTGCCCGCCGGGTGGAGGAAAGAAACCGGCCCACAAACGGAAATCGCTGTAGGGTGGACAGGTTCCGCAACCGTAATGGGGTCAGCATGTTTTCCTGCACTGTCAAATGCGGATACAGTGCATAGGATTGAAACACCATGGCCAAGTCCCGGTCGCTGGCGCGGACACCATTGACCAGACGATCATTGATTTTAATG
>JARGPE010000217.1 GCA_029212835.1 Alphaproteobacteria bacterium
TTTCACCATGAGCGTTCAGCTTAATCTGTGCCTCAACAGGTCGCCCAACTATAGAGACACGGGCGGAATCCAAGGCCGGGTGTAATTCAGGCAGAATATCTGTCAGCCGTTCCCCAATCAGGCTTTCCGGCTCCATGCCCAATAATTCTGTGGCACGTCGATTGGGCAAGTCAATGCGACCATGGCGGTCCAAGCCGATCACACCGGCACTCACGCCTGCCAGAACCGCTTCTGAGAACCGTCGACGGCCATCAATTTGGCGATTGGCTTCCATCAGCTCTTCCCGCTGAGAATATAACTGCGAGGTCATGCGGTTGAAGGCACGGCTTAACAGCGCCAATTCATCATCACCTTCCGATTCCGCAACACGCGCATCCAAATCCCCTGCCCGAACCTTCTCCGTGGCACCAATTAACGCGCTGATCGGGGCGGAAAGCTGGGTTGCCAGGGTCAACCCGATCCAGATCGCAGACAGCAGCAGCAATAGGGCAACAACAAGAAATGCCAGAGCAAAAGACAACTGAATATCACTACGCTGCGATTCCAGCTGTTCAAACTGTGCCGCAGCACCGCGAACCTGCTCGATACGGGAAATCACTTGCGGATCGACAAGACGCCCGATGAACAAATAGCTATCCGTAAAAGAATCCAACTTTAAGAGCGCCCGAACACGATCATCCGCCCCGCCGGTGATTACAACGATATCGCCATTGGCTGCCGCCTGTAGATCCTGTTCGGCAATCGGTTCATATTCCAGCAGCAGAGTCAGTCCTGCCCGTGCCAAAACGTCACGGGACGTGCCTTGAAAGATAATTGCCTCTGTCAGGTCACGTACCCGCAACTGAATTTCCAGAGTACGATTTAGGACCGCATTGCTCAGCTGTAACTGTCTGGCATCCCGGTTCAAGTCGCGCGCCATACGCAGGGCATCGGTGCGGATATTATTGCGGTGCTCAATCAGATAGGCCTCCGCCACCGCACGGCTTTCGGTGACAGCGGTTCGTACCCGCTCACTGAACCAAGTCTCAATTCCAAGATCAAAGAACATCAGGGAAAATGTCGAAACAATGATTGCGGGCGTAACCGACAAGGCTGCAAATAGGGCGACCAGTCGTACATGTAAACGCGACCCGGCTGATCCGCGCCGCCGATCGGACCACAGCGCAACAATCCGTCTGGCAACAACGAAACCCAGCAGCAGCATGATAATCAGATCAACATAGACCATCACCACCAGGGTATTGGGATCTCCACCCAACGGTGTCGCCCCGGTAAAGGCCGCGTATGTGCCAAATCCCGCAAGCACTGCCGCTGACATCAAGGCAATACCAAACAGACGGGTCATGCGCTTCGATGCAGACAATCGACGTAGCAGACCCTTCGCCTGCTCCGTCCAAGAGCGGGAAGCCGTTTTCATTGGGTGAGACTCTTCAGGATCTGGCATGGTCATCGTTGTGCAGGTTTAGCACAATTTGCCAGCCTGTCTGCAAGCGAAGTCTGCGCCCAGAGGCACAGACGGATCATTCGTCCTTACCACCCCGAATGACAGAAATGTCTAAATCCCGGATTTTCTTGCGCAAGGTATTACGGTTTAGACCCAATAATTCTGCCGTCCGAACCTGGTTCCCACGGGTTGCTTGCAAGCTGATTTCGATCAGTGGACGCTCAATCTCCCGCAGGATACGGGCGTGCAGACCGGCGGCTGGCAATTGATCTCCATGGGTATCAAAATAGGCGGTCAAATGCCGATGCACAGCGTCAGACAGACTTTCCGATCCTGGCTCTTGGCTGCCCTCGGACCCGGTGAAACTGGGGGCTTCCCCCAATTCTGCCTCAATAATTTCCTGATCGATACGATCCTGCGCATACAGCGCCCCAAGACGGCGCACCAGATTTTCAAGTTCCCGCACGTTACCGGGCCAGCGATGGCGCATCAGGCGCTCCATCGATGCCTCTGTCAGGGTCTTCATGGGCAAGCCTGTTTCGGCGGAATTCGCCAGGAAATGCCTTACCAGATCTGGCACATCTTCGCGACGCTCGCGCAGCGGCGGCAACCGGATGGGGACAACATTCAATCGATAATACAAATCTTCGCGGAACAATCCCTGGGAGACCAATTGGCGCAAATCACGGTGAGTTGCCGTAACGATTCGTACATCTGTCTTAATCGGGTTGCGCCCCCCGACCATGGTATATTCACTTTCCTGCAGTACCCGCAACAAACGGGTCTGAGCCTCCAGCGGCATATCACCAATTTCGTCCAGGAACAGAGTGCCCCCCTCTGCCAATTCAAACCGCCCGGACTTCCGTTGCGTGGCCCCCGTAAAGGCCCCGCGCTCATGACCGAACAATTCACTTTCGATCAAGTCACGGGGAATAGCAGCCATATTGACCGCAACAAAAGGACCGTTCTTGCGACGTGAGAAATCATGTAAAGCGCGGGCGACCAGTTCTTTCCCGGTCCCAGACTCTCCACTGATCAACACGGACAAATCTGTGCCGGTCAATCGCGCGATTACGCGATACACATCCTGCATCGCCGCCGATCGACCGATCAGGGGCAATGGCTCCTCTTCGGCATCTTGCGGTAATACATCACCTGGAACATTTACTTGTGATTTCAATGCACGCCCGACTGTGTCGACCAGAACGGTTAGATCAAACGGTTTGGGCAGATATTCAAAGGCACCGCGCTCCGTTGCTTTAACTGCGGTCAACAATGTGTTCCGGGCACTCATCGCAATCACCCTGAGATCCGGGCGAATCTTGCGAATCTGAGGGATCAAATCCAACCCATTTCCATCAGGCATAACGACATCGGTTACGACTAGATTGCCCTCACCTTCTGAGACCCAGCGCCATAGGGTCGCGGCATTGCCCGTGGCGCGCACCTCATAACCCTGACGGGTCAGGGCATGGGTTACCACGGTGCGGATCGCGCGGTCGTCATCAGCAACAAGAATAGTTTCACCGGCCATAGCGATTACTCCTTCGCGCCGGATTTCGGCAGTTTTTTCTCAGCCCGCAATACGGGTAGCATGACAGAGAAAATTGTTCGCCGCGGGCGGCTTTCAAAATCGATAACCCCACCATGTTCCGATACCAATTTCGCCACCAGGGCCAATCCTAGGCCGGAGCCACCCGATTTGGTTGTGATGAAGGGATCAAATAAATGCGGGCGCAAATCATCGGCAATGCCACTGCCATTGTCCCGAACAGACACGACCAAGGGCAGATGCATCGGCGCATCCAGGCCCGGTACCGCAAGCCGCACACCATGGCGATAGGCAGTCGATACGATGATTTCCGGATCGCCAGAGGCCCCCTCCTCTGCTGCCTCTGCAGCGTTTTTGACCAGATTGAGGAAAATCTGCACCAATTGGTCCCGATCGCCCAGTATCGGCGGCAGCGATGGATCATAATTGGAAATCAGGCGCATGCCTTTGCCAAACCCATTGCGGGCGATTTCCAACACGCGGTCCAGCACCTGGTGGATATTCACCGGCTCTCGGATCAAATGTGGCCGGTCTGAGAATATTTCCATACGGTCTAACAATTTTACGATGCGATCGGTCTCTTCTGTGATCAGGACAGTCAATTGACGGTCTTCTGGGGGTACCATGCTTTCCAGTAATTGCGCCGCCCCCCGAATGCCCGACAGCGGATTTTTAACCTCATGGGCCAGCATGGCTGCCAAGGCCGTCACAGACCGCGCAGCGCCACGCTGTGTCATTGCGTGGTCAATTTTACCGGCAATTGAATGTTCCTTGATTGTGATCACGATACAATCACGACGATCTGCCAGGGGCGCAGCATCAACAGTGACTGTATGCGCACCAAGTCGCGGTGTGGATAATCGAACCCCATGCACCGTCATAGAACTGCCAACCCGTCGGGCGCGATCAACAACGGCCAATATTGGGCTGTCATGTGGAATTAAATCCTGCAGATTAACACCCACCAGAATCGCTTCGGACCCTTGAAGGAAATTCTGTCCCGCCGCATTTAAAAAGACGACATTGCTGTTCTCATCAACAACGATAATCGGGTCCGGGATAGAATCGATAACACTGTCGGCGCCCGGACGCGCTGGTCCGCCCCCAAAGGTATTTTTGATCGCATTTAACACTATGCAACATCCCACAGATACTCTTCTTCCGTTTCAAAGGCGGTGCGAATGATCCCCTGCACCGTCTGATAATTCTCTGCCGCCATGGCCTGTGCCCGAAATGCGGCGGCACCCGACAGGCCCGCTATGGACCAGGCAATATGTTTGCGCGCAATCCTAAGACCGATTTCTGTTCCATGATGGCTTAGTATCCCGTCCAGATGTCGCAGAAGGATATCGCAGCGTTGCGCCGGGCCAGGATCCCGCTGTGCGATCCCATCGCGCAGATAGGATATCGCGTGACCTGGAAACCAGGGGCGTCCCTACGCGCCACGACCAATCATTACGCCATCCGCGCCAGATGCGGCCAGACAGGCATCAATATCCTGAAATGACTTGATATCCCCATTGGCAATTACTGGAATTGAAACCGCCGCCTTAACAGTGCGAATGAAGGACCAGTCAGCGCTGCCCGTATATTTCTGTTCCCGGGTGCGCCCATGAACTGTGACCAATCTTACACCGGCATTTTCGGCACGATGGGCGAATTCAGGCGCATTACGACTGTCATCATCCCATCCCGTGCGCATTTTGATCGTAACCGGTACATCCACTGCGGCGACAACCGCTTCAACAATGGCCAGAGCCTGATCCAAATCGCGCATCAGGGCAGATCCGCACAGCTTGCGCGTCACCTTTTTAGCGGGACAGCCGAAATTCAGATCGATGATCCCTGCCCCCAAATCCGTACACAGACGGGCAGCCTCTGCCATAATTGCGGGATCGTGGCCCGCCAATTGGACAATATGCAGCCCTGCCCCCGCTTCAGAACGTGCTCGTTTCAGGGTGCCGCGTGTTTCGCGAATCGCTTCGCCACTGGCAATCATCTCTGAAACAACAGTTTGCGCGCCCAATTCACGGGCCACTTTACGAAAGGGAAAATCTGTAACACCGGACATAGGTGCCAAGTAAACCGGCGTCTCAATCCGGTGGGGTCCGACGAAGAGTGCCGGCAACGTACTGCTGTTTTTGTGTGCAGTCACAATTAACGCCCAATCTTTAGGCAATTGTAGATTAGGGGTTTTTAACGTGGATTAATTGGTCTTACCAGACATTTAACGCAAAATGTCTGGGGATGGGTCAATT
The DNA here is from genome assembly GCA_029212835.1 of Alphaproteobacteria bacterium. Taxonomy (GTDB): domain Bacteria; phylum Pseudomonadota; class Alphaproteobacteria; order UBA8366; family Aestuariispiraceae; genus Pacificispira. The sequence goes on from JARGPE010000217.1 coordinate 5,255, forward strand.
CAACTGGATAAAACATCTGTAACAAACTTCACACCGGGATAGGCAAGCGTCACCAGAAGATAGGCGATCATGACAAATTGCGCAGCCCGCCGGCCCCGCAACCCACTATAGCGCTGTAGGATCAAAAGTGTCCCGATGACAGCGAAGGCGGCAAAGGTCAAAACGGTCTTATGATCAGGTTCCAGCAGGGGTTGACCATGTTCCACATGGATGGCAATTCCCGTGATCAGCCCCAGACCCAGAACAACTTCACATGTCGCCATCAGGCGGTCTTGCAGGTTTTCCCCCTCTGCCACCGATGGCAGGACTGTCGCCACCGCACCACTGCGCTTCGCCTTCAAGGCTCGCTCTTTAACGAATACGGACAAGGCCGCAACGGCCGCCAGTGTCGACAGCGCATAGGTCATCACGGCAATGACAATATGGACAGCAACCCAGATATCGGGAGGTTCCGCTAGATTCCGGTCCCCTCGGTTTGACAGGATGGCAAAGCCAATCAAGAAGGCGAGATAGGGTAACGCCAGTATCGTAAGGCGACGTGCTGCCTCCAACCGTAATGCCAAAGCCGAAAACAGCGTCAATGTTGTCGCGACAGAAATCCAAATCGTGAAGGAAAAATCCGTGCGCCATCCAGCCTGCAGAACGCCAATGCACCAGGCGGCGGGCCCGATAACGGCCAGCGTCAATACGACCCAATAGGCACAACCACGCGGCCAGTCATGTACCGCCGCCCAAATGGCGGGGCCCAAACAACACATTGCGATGATTTGAAAGAACGGCGACTCTATTAGCATGCTGGGGTATATAACACCGTGTGAGCGACCCTGAAACGACAATCCTGACGCATCCACCTGCCAGTTGAAAAGTTATCCCACGATTGGAGTCTTTTATATGATGCCCCCTGCACCCCCTTCCACGAATGGCACATTTCACGCAGTAATCGTTGCGGCTGGCCAGGGAATGCGCGTCGGGGGAACAGTCCCGAAACAATACAGAAAGCTCGCGGGCATACCGGTTCTTCGCCGAACCGTAGACCGGTTTCGTAC
>JARGPE010000218.1 GCA_029212835.1 Alphaproteobacteria bacterium
AGTTAACCCCATAAGCCCCATTGGGGGCAAAGCCAAGCCAGCAAATGCGCCCCAGGACGGCGGGCAAATACTTGCGTATGTCAGCCCAGGTATGGGGTTCCACAGGCTGACCAGAAACATGATCAGCACTTAGGGCAACGGCAGGAACATTATTGACCGCTGCTGTAATAGCTGCCCCAACGGTGCCGGAATAAATCAAATCGACACCGATATTCAAACCGTGATTGATTCCACTGAGCACCAAATCTGGTGGCGTATCTTTCATAACCAGACGCAAGGCTGCCAGAACCGTATCGGCGGGCCTGCCGGTTACCGCAAAACGTCGCGGGCCTCGAGGCTGTATCTCAATCTCGCGACGCAGGGAAACCATGGCGGATGCCCCGCTATGTCCATCTGCCGGCGCACAGACCCACAACTCCCCAACCATGGGGCGGATGATTTCTTCCAGCACGGCAAAGCCTTCAGCATCAATTCCGTCATCATTGGTCAGCAAAACCCGCGCAGTCGGCAGGTCAACGGCACGCAGTTCCGGTTCCATCATCCAACTCAGCCCTTACTTGCAGACCTAATAACATCCATGCCGCCCATATAGCCGCGCAAAACTTCCGGCACGGTAATGGACCCGTCAGCATTCTGATAATTCTCCAGAATGGCAACCATAGTGCGGCCAACTGCCAGACCGGAGCCGTTGAGTGTATGGACAAACCGTGTGCCCTTCTCTCCCGCAGTGCGGAACCGTGCCTTCATACGGCGCGCCTGAAAATCTCCGCAATTCGAACAGCTGGAAATTTCGCGATAGCGGTTTTGGCCAGGTAGCCAGACTTCAATATCAAATGTCTTGCGCGCACCAAAGCCCATGTCGCCGGTACACAGCATCATGGTACGGAAGGGCAAGCCTAATGCTGTCAGAATGCCTTCGGCACAGCCTGTCATACGCTCCAATTCAGCCTCTGACTGATCAGGATGCACGATGGAGACCATCTCCACCTTAGAGAATTGATGCTGGCGGATCATGCCACGCGTATCCTTACCCGCCGCCCCGGCTTCAGACCGGAAACAGGGGGTCCAGGCGGTCAAGCGCTTGGGCAGATCCCCTTCATCCAGAATTTTGTCCGCTGCAGTGTTGGTCAGTGGCACTTCAGCCGTCGGGATTAACCAGAAACCATCATCCGTATGGAACAGATCCTCTGAAAACTTCGGCAACTGGCCTGTGCCAAACACAGCATTGTCCCGCACCAGCAGAGGCGGAACGACCTCGGTATAGCCATTCTTGTCGGTATGGGTATCCAGCATGAAACTGGCGATTGCTCGCTCCAGGCGCGCCAATGCCCCCCGTAACAAGACAAACCGGGCGCCGGACATGGTTGCTGCCGTTTCAAAATCCATCAGGCCGAGGGCTTCACCTAAATCAAAATGCTCTTTCGCCTCGAAATCCTTGGCAACGGGCTCCCCTACTCTGCGAACCTCAACATTATCTTCCTCACCGCCCCCCATTGGCACATCTTCGAACGGAATATTGGGCAGGCCCGCCAGAAAAGTATCAAGAGTTTCAGCAAGAAGTCGTTCTTCTTCTTCCGCCTTGGACAGGCCATCCTTCAATGCCTGCACTTCGGCGATCAGGTCATCGGCATCCTCGCCCTTGGCTTTGCGTTGACCAACTTCCTTCGATGCCGTGTTGCGCCGATTCTGGATTTCCTGCATACGGGTTTGGGCTCCCCGACGGGCCTCATCCAGGCGCAGAATTTCAGCGGATGCGGAGGAAATCCCACGAGTCGCCATAGCGGCATCAAAGCGGTCCGGATCGTCCCGAATAACTTTCAGATCGTGCATTTTTCTCTCCTTATCCACGCATGGGGGAACGCCCCCCGTTTAGATGGAGGCGTTATAGGACGCACCGGGGGCATGCGTCCAGTCGCTCTAATGGAATTTAGGGTTGGGAGCCAGCTTTGCGGTCTTCCGCATCCGGGTCATCATCGTCATCGTCGTCATCGACATCCAGCCCCATCAACTTATCCCGTTCTTTGCGTTGACGCTCAATCAGAACGGCACACAAGATCGAAATCTCGTAAAGCAGGATAATCGGAACGGCGAGACCGATTTGGCTCAGCGGATCCGGCGGCGTCAAAACCGCGGCAGCGATAAAGGCAACCAGGATGGCGTAGCGTCGTTTAGCCCGCAGTCCTTCTGCACTGGCTATCCCCACCTTGACCAACAGACTGAGCAACACCGGAAGCTCAAAGCACAGGCCAAAGGCAAAAATCAGCGTCATGGCAAAGGACAGATACTCACTGACCTTTGCTTCCATCTCCACCCGGAGACCATCGGCGGCAGACTGCTCAAAACCCAGAAAAAAGCTGAGCGCAACCGGCATGACCAGATAATAAACAAAGGATGCGCCCAACATGAACAGAAAGGGCGTTGCGACCAGAAACGGCATAAATGCCTGTTTTTCATGGCGATAAAGGCCAGGTGCAATGAACATCCACATCTGCCCGGCAATAATCGGGAAGGTAAAACAGAAAGAAGTGAACAAGGCCACCTTCATCTGAGTAAAGAACCATTCCTGAGGTGCCGTGAAGATCATTCGTCGCCCATCGATATTATCCCCCCAGGAGGAGATCAGCGGATGGGCGAGAAAATTATAGATCGGCTCTGCAAAAGCGAAGGCGATGAAAAAGCCAATCATCAACGCACCGACAGAGATCAACAGCCGACGTCGAAGCTCTTTCAAATGCTCCATCAAAGGCGCTTTTGATTCTTCCAATTCGCTTTCGTCAACGCTGCTCATGCCGTGTCGCCTGTCTTCTTAGCAGCGGCTTTCTTTGCCGCTGTCTTTTTGGCCACCGTCTTTTTGGACCCAACCTTTTTGGACTCAGCCTTTTTCGCGGCAGTCTTCTTCCCGGCGGGTGCCTTTGCACTCGCCTCTTTCGCCGCCGCTTTTTTAGAGGACGATGCAGCAGGACTGGTCTTTGGTGCAGCGTCAACGCTTGCCGTTTTCGTCACGGCGGTTGGATCCGGGTCCGGCGTCACAGCAGGCTTAGGCGTCGTCGGACTGGGGCTTGATGTTGGGCTGGGCGTTGGAAAGTTCGGACGCGCGCTTTTGTTAATCGCATCTTTAGCGCTATTAACTTGAGCCTTCGCATCATTCATGGATTTCGAAACTTCACCTGTCGGATCGATATCCTTAACCCAATCTGAAGATCCGTTCTTGACCTTCGTCATCTCGCTTTTGATGTCTTGTAAGTCGGCTTCGCGCGCCATTTCGTCCATGGCGCTGTGGAATTCACCCGCCAAAGAACGTGCCTTGCGCATCAGACCGGAAATCGTGCGAAACACACGCGGTAACTCTTTCGGACCGACCACAAGGACAGCCACGACCGCAATTACCATAAATTCCTGCCAACCGAAGTCGAGCATACTTCACCGCATCAAACTGGGTTAAAGAAACGACGCACCTGCATCAACAGCCCTTCGGCTGTCATTCGAGTTCAGACCTTTGCGGACTTACTCTTAGCAGTCGTCTTTTCAGAATCCCCGTCTGCAGCGATGCGCTTGGCTTCCGCTTCAGACTCTTCTTCTGCAGAGTCGTCTGACTCGTCTTTCATGTTCTTCTTGAAGGTTTTCAAACCTTTGCCGAAGTCACCCATGAGGCTGGAAATTTTGCCTTTACCGCCGAAAAGAAGCAGAACGACGGCCAAAACAATGACCCAGTGCCACCAAGAACCGATACCCATTAAACGTACCCCTGTGGTCTCTCTGCCGCCTGCCAAAACAGGAACGGCTTTTGTTTCACGGTTTAATCAAGGATCCAAAACAAACCATATCCAGATCCCGATCTCGCTTGTCCTCGCTATGTAGCGCCTTCCGACGGAAAAACAAAGACCTGACTGCGATCCAAATGAACTGATTGCAATTCGCCTTCGTCTGGCAGGTATCTGCCGGGCATGCGCGCATGTAAATGAACAGCCTGATCACTGGTAGCGCAAGTGCATAGATGGATCAAACTGGTACGTCCCAACATTCGTGCGGCCAGAACCTTCACTTGTGCCGGATGGTCTGGCGATACTGTCGACAATTTCAAGGCTTCCGGACGAATAACAACATCGACAGAGTCCCCATCATTCAACGTACCTGCCGAAAAAATGCCCAGCGGAGTCGCCGCCTGTCCGTTTTCCACCTGCACCTTGATCTTATTCACATCGCCAAAAAAGCCTGCGACAAAACCATTGCGTGGGGACAGATACAGCGTATCCGGAGAGCCTTCCTGTTCCACATGCCCGTCACGCATCACGACAATGCGGTCAGCCATATGCATCGCTTCCTCCGCATCATGAGTGACCATCAACACGGCCGCACCGGATTCCTTCAAGATATGCAATGTTCTGTCTCGCACTGATTCTCGCAATCGGGCGTCCAGACCGGAAAAAGGTTCATCCATCAGAATGCCATGCGGTTCAGGGGCCAAGGCCCGCGCCAAGGCGACTCGCTGTTGTTGACCGCCGGACAATTCATGGGGATATGCGCGCGCATAATCCGTCATGCCCACTTGCTTCAACACAGCCTCAACACGGGCGCTGGCATTTGCCTTATCGGTTAAACCAAAGCCAATATTTTCGGCAATTGTCATATGCGGGAACAAGGCATAATCTTGAAAAACAAGGCCCAGATTGCGGTTCTCAGGCGGAACCATTTGGCCTTTTTTGGATACTGGCACACCGTCCAGCAAAACTTGACCATCCGTCACTGGCTCCAGCCCTGCGGCAATCCGTAGCGCCGTTGTTTTGCCACATCCAGATGGGCCTAACAGGCATACAACTTCGCCAGAGTTCACTTTCAGATTCAGTCCCTGTACAGACGGGGTGCTGCCATAGGAATGGCACACATCCCGCAATTCCATGACAGGCGACGAAGACTTAGAGGGGTCAGGCATAGAGATCATTGATCCAATCTATTGAGAGCGAGTTACCGCTTCAAGGTCAGTAGACTAAATGAGCGTTCAAAATCAGCGTTCAAGCTCAGTCTTCAAGAGCGATATGGTCATCTTCTTCAACGGCATCAAATAAATCGTCGTTTTCCAGGAAAGCAATGCGCTCATCATCGTCTTCGTCGGATGCGTCATCATCAGTATCAGTGCCCTGCATCGCGATTGCACCCAGATTAGGCCGGCTGTCCAACAGTCCTGCCGCTTTCAATTCTTCAACGCCTGGCAGGTCATCCAGGCTTTCCAGTCCAAAATCTGATAAGAATCGCTCCGTTGTGCCCCAGGTTACTGGCTTACCCGGAGCCCGTCGACGGCCACGAGGGCGAATCCAGGCTGCTTCCAGCAGGGCATCCATTGATCCCTTTGATAGCGCCACGCCGCGCACTTCCTCAACCTCTGCCCGGGGTACAGGTTGGTGATAGGCAATGATCGCCAGGGTTTCGATAGCGGCACGCGACAATTTACGGGGCACTTCCCGCTCTACCGTCATATGCGACGATAAGTCCGTCGCCGTGCGAAAACACCAGCCCTTGCCCACCTTCACCAGATTGACGCCCCGTGCGGCATACATGCCTTCCAGCTCTTCCAGCAAGCCAGTCAGATCCACCCCTTCGGGCAAACGCTCCAACAGCGCCGCGTCTTGAACGGGTTCTGCAGCAGCAAAAACCATAGCTTCTAGCAAGCGCAATTGCTGAAATCGATCCATCTGTAACATTCCTAATCAGTGCGGAGCGATATCGCTCAGTCTTCTTTATCTTCAAACAAATCCAGATCGTCAGGATCCAGAGGGTCTTCATCTGCCGCCAGGGCCTGCGGGTCGGGCTGTCGCAAATCCGCACCGGGCTTGGCGCGCATGTAAATCGTTCCGAACGTTCCGGTCTGGCGAATCTCCACCAGCCCTTCTTTCGAAAGCTCCAAACTGGCCGCAAAAGTTGATGCCATGGCGGATCGTCGCAGTAAGGGATCGTCACTGTCATAGGGGATGAAACGCTCCAGCGTCTGCCAATCAGGCATTTCCCCTAGAATGGCGCGCAAACGTCGGGCTGCCTGCTCCATCGACACAAGCCGGGTGGGCATGATGCGCAATTCACTGCCGACATCCTGCTTGCGCCGAATATCGCCATAGGCCCGTAGCAAATCCAACAGATTGGCGTCATAAACAGCACGATTGGCTATTTTCAGACGCTCAGGCATGCCGCGGGCAAAAAAATCGAGACCCAGGCGGGGCCGTTCAAAGAGTGTCTTGGAAACCCCTTGCATCGCCTCCAACCGCTGCAACTGAAAGGCCAAACGCGCAGCCATCTCA
>JARGPE010000219.1 GCA_029212835.1 Alphaproteobacteria bacterium
AATTCGCCACCTCGATCATAGGTCAGGGCGAGATCCAGTGTTCCATTGCGCAAGGACTCCGCAAGGTCCGTTAAGGACATTTCACTGTGCCGAACGTTGATTCCAGGCGCGGTATCCGCGAAGGATCGGATCAGGCCCGGCCCAAAGAACGGGGCCAGCGTCCAGAAAATACCAAAGCGGATTTCCCCCGATGCTTCTGCGGCAATGGCGGAGGCTTCGCGCGCCACTTGTTCGGCCTGTTCTTCCAATTTGATTGCATGCTGCAGGAACAGCCGACCCTGTAGAGTCAGGGTCAGACCACGGGCATGATGACGCTCGAACAGCACAATGCCCAGAATATCCTCCAGCTTGTCCAAAGCCTGTGCGATGGAGGGCTGGGAAATGTTCAACACCCGCGCTGCCTGCGCGATGCCGCCCTGTTCGGAAACAGCGCGAAAATAGGTGCATTGGCGCAAGGTATATCGAACCATATTTTTCCTTCTTTAATACTAGGATAATTGAGTTTGTGCCTATCTTCAGAAAAGTTCAACCTTCTGCTCAAGGCAATCCGTGCCGCCCGTATTTCCACTTTTGAAGGACTGTTGTCATGTCACTGATCGAGCCAAGTGTTGACCTTTTGAAAACGGCAGCGCTTCCGTTTGAAGACGCCCGCGCCATGCCACCCAGTGTCTATACCAGTGAGGCATTTCAGCAGCGGGAGATTGAAACCATCTTTTCCAAAGACTGGGTCTGTGTCGGGCGTGTCAGCAGCCTGGCCAATCCGGGAGATTATCTGACCTATGAATTGGCCGGACAGCCGGTCTTTGTCATCCGGGACCGGGATGGCAGCTTAAAGGCGTTCTCCAATGTTTGCCTGCACCGCATGTCCACTATGTTGCAGGGCTGTGGCAATACCCGCGCGGTGGTTTGTCCCTATCACGCATGGACCTATGGGCTGGACGGTCAATTGCGCGGCGCGCCCTTTATGGGCCAGACCACCGGGTTCTGTAAGGAAGATTACAAGCTGCCCGCAATACGGTGCGAGGACTGGTTGGGCTGGATCTATATCACGTTGGATAATGATCGCTCCTCTGTCTCAGAGTCGCTGGAGCCTTTGCGGGTGATGATCGAACAATATGGCATGGAAGATTATGTCGAATGCTTCCGCGAAACCCATGTCTGGAACACCAATTGGAAGGTTCTGGCAGAAAACTTCATGGAAAGTTATCACCTGCCGGTCTGCCATGCTGCGACCGTGGGGGGCTTTTCCAAGCTGGAGGAGATGGAATGCCCGCCGGGGTTGCCTGCCTTCAATTATCATTGGATTACCAAAGAGGCGTCTCTGGCGATTGGCAACGCCCATCCCAGCAATACCAAGCTGGAGGGTCGCTGGCGTAAGACGACGGGACTGCTGACACTGTATCCCAGCCATTTGATTACCCTGACGCCCGGCTATTTCTGGTATTTGTCGCTGCATCCCAAAGGGCCGGGCCAGGTGGCCATGGTCTTTGGCGGCGGCCTGTCGCCGGACTTTATCAACGATCCCAAGGCGGATGATTATATCGCCACCCTGAAGACTCTGCTGGATGCGGTGAATGAAGAAGACAAAGGCTGTACCGAGAAAGTGTATCAAGGCATGAACGCTGACTCAGCAAAGCCCGGGCATCTGTCCTATCTGGAACGCCCGCTCTATGACTTCATGCAGTATATCGCGGATCGAACGGCGGGATTTGATCGCGCCACCGCGCTTGCGGCAGAGTGATAACGGAATGGACGCGAACCGCGCCGCAATCACTGACATGACCGAAACACTCCGCATCCTTGCCGCTCTGCCAGCGGATCAGGCGCAGACGCTGCCGGGTCGTTTCTATACTGATCCTGACTATTTTGACTATGAGGTGGCAACATTCCTGTCCCGTGAGTGGCATTGTTTGGGCAGGGTAGATGAAATTCCCAATCCTGGGGATTATTTCACCACACGGCTTTTTGCGGAGGCCCTGTTGGTCGTGTGCGGCGATGATGGGCAGGTGCGGGTGCTATCCAATGTGTGCCGTCATCGCGGCATGTTGCTGGCGGAAGGCAATGGTTCCACAAGGCGCTTTGTCTGCTCTTATCATGCCTGGAGCTACGATCGTTCCGGTCAATTGAGTGCTGCGCCACGCATGCAGGAAAAGGGGGTTGATGGAAAAACCTGCCGCTTGCCGGAGTTTCGCAGTGAGGTCTGGAACGGCTTCATCTATGCCAATCTCGATGATGCCGCACTTCCCCTGGCCCCGCGTCTGCAGGGGCTCAATCAGCTGCTGGCTCCCTATGGCACACAGGGAATGCGCCATATTCAGAGTTTTGAGGAGGAATGGCAGACGAATTGGAAATGCCTGGTTGAGAATTTTATGGAGTCCTATCACCTGTCTGTGGTGCATCCAAAGACACTGCATCCCTATACTCCAACAAGCCTCAGCCGTAAGGCGTTGTCTGGGGAGGCCTTCACCTCCTATTGCGCCAACTATCCTGATACAGTGGCAACCAGGGGCATGGGGGCGGATTCGTTAAGCCCGGAAGAACGCCGACGCTCCACCTTGTTTTCCGTTTTCCCAACCCAGATCGCCAGTCAGGCGGCAACGCTGTTGGTTTCCTTTGGAATTCAGCCGCTGGCTGTGGACCGTATTCGTGTGCGCTGGACCCTGTCGACCTATGGCATTGAATTGACCCAGGACGAACTCGATACCCGCATCACCCTGTGGCGAGAGGTCAATCTGGAAGACCGCATCAAACTGGAAAAGATGCAGCAGGCTCTGACCTCCCGCCACGCGACGTCTGGTCACCTGGCGTCGGAGGATTATGAGGGCACGATTGCAGATTTCCATCGCTACCTGGCGCGTCAGATGGCAGTCGGGCCGAAAATCACGACGGTCGCGTAGCGAACCAAAGGGTCGCTGTTACAGTTTGCGAATGTTACACCAGGAACAGCGCAGGGGGATTGATCCACTAATCGGATCGGTATGCTCGGTTGAGATCGCTTGATTTAAGTTGGTTGCCAGTCGATCCCCACCCGGATTAGGCGCGTCGTCACTGGTGCTGACCGCCCAGCCATGCTGTGCAAAGACCGCGTCGGGGGCTAGGTCCTTGGTCGGTTTGGCTCGTGCGATACACCGACCGGCCTTGGTGGAGATTTCGACCCAATCGTGCAGCGCAATGCCAGAGGCGTCTGCGGTTTCCAGGGACAGTTCCAGAACCGGATCCGGGGTCAGTCGCCGCAGAGAGGCAATATTGCGGCCCTGAGAATGGCAATAGGTGATGGTCTTGGCAGAACCCAGGCGCAGCGGATAGGCGGGGTTGGTATTATTGGGCAGTTTTGCGGTATCCAGCGCCGGGACAGGGTCATAGCCGCTTTTCATCAACTGTTCCGAATAGATTTCCAACCGCTTTGTTGGGGTGGCGAATCCACTCTCCAGATAGGCAGACAGTTTCACGCTGCCCGGCAGGGTGATCCCCTCTGGATTTGCCTTGAGCGTTTCCAGGTCCACGCCCGACGGGGTGAGAATATGCGCGTGACCCTTGTCGGCGTCACAGTCGAACATGACATCAGACAGCCCCAGACGCTGGGCCAGGTCCAGCACAATATCTGTGTCACTGCGCGACTCCCCGATGGGCGCGATGATGGCGAGGCGCAATTGTACCTTGCGCAAGCCTTCCAGGCTGACATCGAAACCGGGTCTCAGCCCCTCACGCTCCCAGGATGTGGAAACGGGCAGGACGATGTCGGCATATTCTGCGGTGGCGTTCAGAAAGAAATCCGTATGGACATGGAACTCTAGCTTATCGAAGGCTTCCTTGGCTTTCGCGGGATCGGGTTGCGCCGCCAGAAGATTGCCCCCAAAGGAGATCAGGGCCCGAACTGGATAGGGTTTCTGCGTCAGGACCGCGTCATAGACATCGCGTGCCGTCACCCATCCCAATTTGCCAGGGCCGATTGGGCGCGTGTCCAGACCCAGAGCCTTGGCGCGCTGTGTGTCGGTCAGCAGGTCATGGCCTGCGATATCGTTGAACCGGGCGGCGCCACCGGGGACATTGCCACCCGCGCGGCCATAACTGCCGGTTAAGCCATACAGAATGGATATCGCGCGGTCGGTCTGGGTTGCTGTCGCACTCTGCCCGACACCATTCCAGGCGTAGTAAGCAACCGATGCGCTTTCTGCCAGAATGTCTGCGGCTTGCTGTAGTTTTTCTTCCGGGACGCCGGTGATTTCTGCAACGCGCGCCGGGGGATATTCTGCCGCAGCCTCTGCAAACACTTGCAGCGCCGTCCGGCAGGGGATTTCTCCCGTGGCAGAGGAAACCCGGCGGCGAACCATTAGGGCGGCATTGGCACAGTCCCCTTGCCAGCGCCCCTGCGCCGTGTCGAAGGCCAACAGGGTTTTATCCTTAGCCCCTGCTGCCATCACTGTGTTCTTATCACCATCCGGCTGAAGGTCACTTTCGCGCAGCAGGGTCCCGGTATCGTCTCGCACCAGGAAGGTCGCATTGGTCCATTCGCGCACGAAGGCGACATCAAACCGACCAGAGCTCAGCAATAGATTCGTGATCCCCAAGGCCAGTGCCTGATCGGTTCCGGGGCGCACTTTCAGCCAGCAATCGGCCCGCTTGGCATACAGGGTTGGTCGGGGATCGACGACAATCATTTTGACCCCGCGCCGCATTGCCTTCTGCACTTCAATCGATCGTGCCAGCCAGGTAGCCGCCGGGTTATGGCCCCACAGCAAGACGCAATCCGTATTGGCAAAATCCGGCGTTCCAATATCGCTGCCATAGGTGAATTTGGAGGCAATGTCTTTGTGCCAGTTGCAGATTTCCGTGCCGTAAATGGTATTGGGGCTGCCATAGGCACGGATGAAACGCTCAACCCAGGAAATACAATCGGACATATGGGTGCCGCTGGGCGTGGTGACGGAAAAGGCAATCTGCTCCGCCCCATGATCGTCGCGAATGCGGCCCATATGGCCCGCGATTTCAGTCAGCGCCTCGTCCCAGGAGATCGGTTCCCATGTCGGTACCTTGGCCCCTTTGGGTGACGTACGCCGCAGCGGCTGGGTCAGGCGGTCCTTGTGATAGACCAGTTCCGTCACCGCCTTGCCCTTGGGGCACAGGGTCTTGCCACTGGGATGACTGGGCTGCGGTTCGATCCCCACAATCGCCCCGTCCTCAACCAGAACCTCACAGCCACAGCGCGACCGACATTGCGTGCAAAAGGCCGGCACACGCTGTTGCTCTGTCATGATAAACTCTCCAATGATTGGCCCAAGTTTAGAAGATTTGAGCCACTCGGCGTGCAGGGTTTAGTGGGGCCATGCCGAATAGTAACGGCAATCCGCCAACGCGCAACTGGACACATTTCGGCGGAGGTTCAGGCCCCCGTTTTTGCGTCTTCCATGCGTTTTCTCTCTGCATCGTCCCAGGCGCCAAGGGCCTGATAGGTGGGGACGAAACCCAGGCCTTTGGTGGCGTCGGACGAAATGGCGTCTTGGGACGTGATCACGTCAATAACGGCGGGGGCATTGGCAAGGGCGCGTTGGAGGGCGGCGGGCAAGTCGCTGGCATTTTCGATACGCTCCCCATGGGCGCCCAGCGCGCGTGCCATGGCCGCATAGTCTGAATGGCGCAGTGTTGTACCGACTACACGACCGCCATAATTATTGTCCTGATCAAACCGCTCAATATTCCACGCCGCATTGTTGGAGATAATAAAGACCGCCTTGCAGTTATGACGCACGGCGGTATCGATCTCCATCGCGTTGATCCCATAGGCCCCATCCCCGGTCACACAGATGACTTGCCGGTTTGGACAGGCCAGGGCTGCAGCATTGGCAAAGGGGACACCCACGCCCAGACAGCCGAAGACACCGGCATCCAGATAGGTTGTGGCCTCCAGCCCGACCCGGGCGAAGCTGAGGAAATCACCGCCATCAGCGACCGCGATATAGGAAGGGTCCGCGACGTCTCGAATGGCTTCGAACACTGCCATTGGATGAATGTTGCCATCAGGTCTTCGGGGCGGGGGTAGCAGCGCCCTTTGCGATGCGTTCCCGATGTTTGGTTTGTAGGCCGGAAACCCAATTGTCGTCGCGGCTGCCTGGATCGTTGCCCAATGCGTCAGTGATCGCTTCCAGGGCCAGATCAACAGAAGCCAGCACTTCCGGCGTTCCCCGTCGATTGTCGATCAATTCTGCGGGTGTTGCGGCGATGCGCAGAAACCGGGCATCGGGAAAGACAGCGGGGGAGCCAAAACCAAGCTGATAGTCCAGCTTACGGC
>JARGPE010000220.1 GCA_029212835.1 Alphaproteobacteria bacterium
TGCCCATTTTGGGCGGCTGGACATTGTCGTTAACAATGCCGGCTATACCCATTTAAACCAACCACTGCTGGATGTGGACGAGGCAGAATTCGACCGTGTCTATGCGGTGAATGTGAAATCCTTGTATCTATCGGCGCAAGCCGCCGTGCCCGTGTTCCGCAAGCAGGGTAGCGGTCAATTCCTCAACATCGCCTCGACGGCCGGCATCCGCCCCCGTCCCGGTCTAGTCTGGTACAATAGTTCAAAATCCGCCGCGATCGGGATCACCCGCTCCATGGCCATTGAACTGGCCGCAGAGCAAATTCGGGTCAATGCAATCAATCCAGTGGCGGGAGAGACCCCGTTGCTAAAACGCTTCATGGGCCAGGACACGCCAGAGAAACGCGCAGCGTTCAAGGCCAGCATTCCCATGGGTCGCCTGTCTACGGCGCAAGATATTGCAGGCGCAGCGGTCTATCTGTGCTCTGACGATGCTGCCCTGGTGACCGGTGTCTGTATGGAAGTAGATGGCGGGCGCTGTATCTAAAAAGCAGACCCCCGCTCTCTTAATCGAGAGCGGGGGTCTGGCAGTTCAACCGACTGGGAGGTTTATACGCCGCCCATCAGGATGTATTTGATCTCACAGAATTCATCGAGACCGTATTTCGATCCCTCACGACCCAGACCGGACTGTTTCACACCGCCGAACGGCGCTACTTCGGTCGACAGAATACCGGTATTCAGGGCAACCATGCCATATTCCAGAGCCTCTGATACGCGCCAGACACGGCCGATATCGCGGGCATAGAAGTAAGAGGCAAGACCGAATTCAGTGTCATTCGCCATGGCAATGACTTCCGCTTCGTCCTTAAACCGGAACAAGGGGGCCAGAGGACCAAAGGTCTCGTCCTTAGACACCATCATATCCTGAGTCACATTGGCCAGAACTGTTGGCTCATAGAAGGAGCCGCCCAGGCTGTGGCGGTGACCGCCGGTCATAACCGTTGCCCCTTTGCCGGTCGCATCTGTCAGATGCTCTTCAACTTTCTCAACGGCCTTCATGTCAATCAGCGGGCCGATGATCACACCTGCATCAACGCCATTCCCGATTTTCATTTCCGCGACTTTGGCGGCCAGTTTCTTCGAGAATTCGTCATAGACCGCATCCTGGACATAAATCCGGTTGGCACAGACACAGGTCTGACCCGCATTGCGGAATTTACAAACAATCGCACCTTCGACTGCTGCATCAATATCGGCATCGTCAAACACGATGAATGGGGCGTTGCCACCCAATTCCATGGAGACCTTCTTAACAGTATCCGCGCAATCCTTGATCAGGCTGCGTCCAATTTCCGTTGACCCGGTAAAGGACAGCTTGCGCACGATTGGATTAGAGGTCATCTCGCCGCCAATCTGGGCAGCCGATCCGGTCACCACCGACAGCACGCCTTTAGGCACTCCAGCGCGTTCCGCCAGAACCGCCAAGGCCAAGGCCGATAGCGGGGTCTGTGAGGCAGGTTTGGCAACCGCCGTACAACCAGCCGCCAAAGCCGGACCGGCCTTGCGGGTGATCATCGCGATTGGGAAGTTCCAAGGCGTGATGAAGGCAGTAACACCGATTGGCTGTTTGATGGTGACAATGCGCTTATCCGCCTGATGCTGAGGAATCACATCGCCATACATGCGTTTGGCTTCTTCTGCGAACCACTCCAAGAAAGACGCACCATAGGCCACTTCGCCCTTGGCTTCCGCCAGCGGTTTGCCCTGTTCACTGGTCATAATCAGCGCCAGATCATCAGCATTTTCATGCATCAATTCGTACCAGCGGCGCAAAATTGCAGCACGGTCTTTCGCAAGTTTGTCACGCCAGGCAGGCCAGGCTTCATTGGCAGCCTCAATTGCGCGACGAGTTTCTGCAGCGCCCATCTTGGGAACAGTCGCCACAACAGCGCCGGTTGCCGGATTGGTGACATCAATTGTCTCACCGCTATCGGCATCCACCCAAGCACCATTGATATAGCCCTGCTGACGCAACAGGCTCGGATCTTTCAGGCTCAGGCCTGCAGCTTTAATCTGATTCATCGGGTTCACCCCTTATCTGTGAAAAAGTACGGGCCATGTTTATGGCCTTATGAATTTGGTCCAACTCGTTACCCCGACATCCCGGAACTGGCAAGGTCTCCCTTAAGAGATATCGACGCCAAAGTTCCAGTGAAACGGGTCTGTAGCTGCTCTTAACTTAGGAAGTTAAAGACAATTTTTTTAGAGGGTTCCCCAAAATGTCTTGGAAAACACCTATTCCTCACGGCCCGTTGCGCGACACAGAAGGATGTAGAGCTTGCCAACATCCGAGGTGACAAATGTCGAATGGATCAGGTGCTCTGGATCTGTCGCTTCCGAATCAATCAGCAAACGATTAAACTGTTCAATATAGCGCAGCACATATTTGCGTGCGTCCGGATCATGGCGAATCTTGTCAGACACTGTTTTAACAATGGAGGCTTGGCGGGTCCGCAACAGTGTGCGCGTAAAGACGGTGCGATCCCCCTTCACATAGCGACGCCAATCTGCCTCAGGCACTTCGCCTTGCAGCACGCGGGTCAGGTCGATGGAAATAGAATTCAATTCCTCGACAATATAGCGCGCTGTCTTCAGGAACAGGTCGCGGCGCTGTTCCTCTTCCTGAACCTTTATCTGTTCCGCCTGCTCTTCGGCCCGAATTGATGCATCGGTCAGGCGCTCAATCTGGCTCTGAAATTTCTCCGCAGCACGGTTTGAGCGGACTTCAGAAGCATCAACGGCCTGCATCATCTGTTCCGTGCGCTCAGACAGTGTCTCGACCAGATCCTTCAACTGCCCCTTGGATGTGCCAGCGGCTCGCTCCAGCGAGGAAACCTGATCGCTGAGCGTGCGCCCGACCAGCGATAATTGCTGGTTTGCCAGATCGCCTGCCGCAGCAATATCGCCAGATTGCGTGCGCAGCATTTCAATCAGACTACGCACCCGTTCCGCTGTGATTTCGGTTCGTTCCTCAACGCCTTCAGCCTGTTGGGCAAAGGCGTCCGAAATTAGTTGCAGAGACCGGGACGCGCTTTCCGCCGCTGCGCCCAGCGCTTCCGCCTGACGCTTCAATGCTTCGCGATTGTCAGAAATTTGCATACCCGCCTGCATAGAGGCGGTGGTAACCTGCTCTGCCTGATTATGAAACTGGCTGCCAACATCTTCCAACAGTGACAGGGCAGTCTGGGTCGCCTTGCGCATTTCGCCCGCTTCGTTGCGGAATAGGCCCCCGGCATCGCTCAGGCGACGGGATACCTCATCCGTGATGATGCTCATTTCTTCAACACGCGCCCGCAAGGCCTCATCCACAGCACCGCCTTTTTCCACAGCGTTGCGAGACGCCTCCAGCAGAATCTCTGCCTGGCTTTCCGCCATATTCTCCATCGCATGATGCTGTTCTGCCAATTGCAAGGCCAAGGCCCGCAGGGCCTCAGCATCAGCAGCCAGACGCTCGCGAATGGCAATCGCATCCCCCGCGGCTTTATCTGTTACACGATCCAGCTCTGCGGTTTCATGCTGTAATCCATGACGAATTTCCCGAATTTGCCCGGTGGCGCGATCTGCGGCTTCCCGCAAGGCGGCGCTGTTCTGACTCAAAACCTCGCCCAGAGATTGGGCATGACCCGCCGACCAATCGGCCGCTTCCCGCAGCGACAGACTCTGTTTCTTCAGCATTTCCACCATGCTGCGGGTCTGGGCGATGGCGGGGTCGAAGGTTTCGTCCAGATTGGTAATCCCTTCGGCCATGGCCTCCTTGATCGCCAGGACACGCTGGGCCAGCAAGCTTTCAATCTCCTTCGCCTGCAGGGCAGAACTTTCTGACGCACTGGTCAATTCAGCCGTTTGCTGGCGCAGAGAAGCACGGATGGATTCGGCACGTCCAGCGGCGAGGTCGCTGGCTTTGGCAATATCGCCAGCCTGTTCTCTCAGGGCCGTACCCATGGCCCGCAATTGTTCGGTCGCCTGGTCCGCCGTTGCTGCCAGACCTTCGCGCTGGCGATCGGTTTCGCCATTCACGGCGGCAGCCTGCTTCGCAAGGCTTTCCGATAACAGGCGGAATTCTTCAACCTCTTGAGCAACGGTCTGCTTCACCGCCTCCGAATGCGTGGTCAGACCTTTCGCAGACCGGGCCAATTCATCGGACTGTTGACGCAATGCCAGGGTGATTTCCTCCACCTGATCGCCACTCAGTGCAAGGGCTTGGGTCAGGCTTTCCCGGCTTTGGTCCAGCGCGGCCGTCAATTTAACGCCAAACCCCGCCGCTGTCGCATCTGCCGTATCAGCAATACCATCAACCTGATCCGTCGCACGGTTCAAGCTGTCAGTCATGCCAGATTCCAGCCGCCCCAAAGACTGGGCAACAGCCTCTTCCAGCAAAGATCCTTGTTTCGTCAGAATTTCAGTCAGCCTGGAAATGCGAGACTCACTGCGCTCAGAAAAGCCATTCATGGCAGCGGTTTGTTGATCATAGGCCTCTTTCAGCCGCTGACCGACGCGATCCACCTCTTCCTTCAAATTACGGGCAATCGCTGAGGCACTGTCGCGTGCACCATCGGACGCATCATTCAACGCCCGAATGCTGCCATCCAGCGTATCGCGGGCAGACAGACTGCGTTTTGTCACCTCGGAAGAGGCGTGATCCAGTTGATCGGTATAACTTTGGAACAAGCTGCCGATCTCTCTAATTTCTGACGCAGCCCGCTCTGAGGCAGAAACTGTGTCAGAGGCCTGTATTTTTAAAGAGGCTGTAACGGAATCCGTAGTTTCCAACACTGTCTCAGCCGCACGCATCAAGGCCTCTGTCTGATCCGTAACAGAGGCATCAATATCCCGGCGATGACGTTCCAATCGCTCCGCGACACTTTCCAGCCGGTCTGCCTGACCAGACAACCCCTTGCGCATATCTCCCGCGCGATCTTCGGCGCGATGGGCGGCACTTTCCAGCACACCCGTCGTCTCTCGCAGGGAGTCCGCCAGTTCTGTCAGATTGGCAACGGCGACGTCACCCACCTGAGTCAATTGATCCGCCTGTTTGCGCAGCATATCTGAGACATGCCGTACCCGCGCCTCACTCTCCTCAGCCGGGAAAGTCAGCAATTCCAATTGACGGCGCAGGGTTTCTGTATGCAGGCGCACTTCCTCAGACCGCCGGAAATATAACGCCAAAACCCAGATCAGGATCATAGGAAAGGCAAAACCGGTGGCAATCACACCCACTTCATGGGGCAATAATACGTCAATCAGGCTAAGCCCACCCAATCCTTGTAGATAAGTGCCTGCCGCGCCAACCCAGAAGGCCGTCAACAAAGCGGCAATCAACCCTACCCAGCGGGTGCGACGGCGGGCCTGATCCGAAACGCGCTGCACATCTTCTGGCACCGTTACTTTTGCACGCCGATCCCCGCCCGGAAAACGAGCAACCTTGACAGCATTAGCGGCAACATTTGAGTTTGCCGTCGCGGTGCCGCGATCTTTTTCGTCAGTCATGCAGGCGATCCTTGCGAAGAGTGCCAACGAAGCAGCACACTGAGTCGCTTAGCATCAATGATTCTCTGAATTCTACTACAGTAATTCATATTACAGGATTTAACCCGGAAAGTCAGCGATATCGATGATTGTCTGAAATCCTCCTGACCCTTATCCTGGACGCGAACCAATTCCAACCTGATGCCATTGCCCCAAGGCCACCTGTCCACAGGATCGAACGCTGCCATGCAAAACCACAAAGTTTTCCCAAACCTGCACATCGTCGATCATCCACTGGTCCAGCACAAATTGACATGGCTGCGAAAGTCGGAAACGCCGACCAATCTGTTTCGCACCTTGCTGAAGGAAATTTCACTGCTGATGGGCTATGAAATTACCCGCAATGTGCCACTGACCAAAGTGGCTATCGATACACCGATGCAGCCAATGCAAGCCTCGGTCCTGGCCGGTCGTAAACCGGCTATCGTACCAATCCTGCGCGCCGGTCTGGGCATGGCCGATGGACTGATTGAATTGATGCCATCTGCCCGGGTCGGCCATATCGGCCTGTTTCGCAATGAAGAAACCAAACAGCCAACCGAATACTACGCCAATATTCCTGAGCCGGGTGGACGATTGTTCATCTTATGTGATCCAATGCTGGCAACAGGGAATTCTGCGGTCCAGGCAGTTAAAATGCTGATCGACCGCGGCGTTGAAGAACAGAATATCCGCTTTTTATCCTTAGTCGCCGCCCCTGAAGGCGTTCGAG
>JARGPE010000221.1 GCA_029212835.1 Alphaproteobacteria bacterium
ATTAAATGCCATTGGTCGCATATATGTAAATTTTCGGACCCATTTTGACGTTTCCGCCAAATTTGATATCGATAGACTTATCTGTTACCTAGCGAATCATATTAAGAAGAATTCGCAATTAACGGAAAACAAAAGAGGCGGAACAATAACCGCCAGAGTGTGGGAAGGAGGAGGAACGGACCGACGCTGACGCGCGCACGGAACGTTATGGCTCATTGGCTGTGCAACGGTCTTTCGAGCCTTGTCGCGTAAATCAAGCGGAAAAAAGAGAAACGTTGCCAATTCAACGGTGTTGGTTTGGCGATAAAGCGGGGGTCGTTCGCATTTGCGCGGCGACTGTTTACTCACGACGATCACTTAGAAGAGGGGGACACTATGTCTGACCAAGAGGGTAATCAGGGAATACCTGAGCCTGAAGGCGCGGTCGAACGGATCGACACGGATTACGAAATTGGCCAACATAATATCGAAGGTGAGCTATGGCGGTTTGGGTTTGATATTCATAATCCGGTCTTCATGATTTCTGGCTTGTCGATTGTTGCTTTTGTATTCTATGCGCTGGCTTTACCGGAACAGTCGGGAGAAATTTTCAGCTATCTTTTCTCCACTGTGACACACAGCTTTGACTGGTTCTTCCTGCTGGCAGGCGACATTTTCGTCGTCTTCTGTCTGGCGCTGATTGTAAGCCCATTGGGGAAAGTGCGCCTTGGCGGTAAGGACGCGTCACCCGACTTCACCTATGTCGGCTGGTTCGCAATGCTATTTGCTGCGGGCATGGGCATCGGGTTGATGTTCTATGGCGTGTCTGAACCGATGAGCCATTTTGCCAGTTCTATGGGCGGTATCAGTGTAGAAAATGGTGTCCGGACTGATTGGGCGCCGTTGGGGGCCGCCGCAGGGAACGAGGCAGAAGCGCTGCGTCTGGGTATGGCTGCAACGATTTATCACTGGGGACTGCATCCCTGGGCGATCTATGCCGTGGTGGCTTTGGCCCTGGCGCTATTCAGCTATAATAAAGGACTGCCGCTGACGATCCGCTCCGCCTTTTATCCGATCTTTGGGGATCGGGTCTGGGGTTGGACCGGTCATGTTATCGATATCCTGGCTGTGTTTGCGACGCTGTTCGGTCTGGCAACGTCCCTGGGTTTCGGGGCGACGCAGGCTAATGCCGGTTTGAATGAATTGTTTGGTGTGCCGGTCAGCGATACGACGGAAGTGTTGCTGATTTCCGGTATTACCGCCATTGCGTTGATTTCGGTCCTGCGCGGGCTTGAAGGGGGCGTGAAGGTCCTCTCGGAAATCAACATGGGCCTTGCAGCATTGTTGTTATTGTTCGTGCTGTTTGTCGGCCCGACGGTTGCAATCCTGACGGGCTTTGTCTCGAATCTGGGCAGTTACATTGAATATCTTCCAGGCTTGGCCAATCCGTTTGGTCGGGAAGATGTGAATTTCAGTCAGGGTTGGACGTCCTTTTATTGGGCGTGGTGGATTTCCTGGTCGCCCTTTGTCGGCATGTTCATCGCCCGGGTCAGCCGGGGCCGAACGGTTCGGGAATTCCTGGTCTGTGTGTTGTTGATCCCGTCGCTGGTCTGCGTTTTGTGGATGTCCGTCTTTGGTGGCGTCGCCATTCAGCAGGTCATTCAGGATGGCTATACATTGGCCCAACAGGCGCCGCTGGAATTGAAGCTGTTTAAGATGCTGGACGTCCTGCCCTTGTCGACAATCACGTCGCTCATCGGGATCGTTCTGGTCATCGTCTTCTTTGTGACCTCATCGGACAGCGGATCGCTGGTGATCGATACGATCACGGCGGGCGGTAAAGTGGATGCCCCGGTACCCCAGCGCGTCTTCTGGTGCGTCTTTGAGGGGGCGGTTGCCATCGTTCTTCTATTGTCAGTGGGCGGTCTGTCGTCCCTGCAATCCATGGTGATCTCAACAGGTCTGCCGTTCACGGTGGTGCTGTTGGTGATGTGCTATGCGATCTTCCGGGGGCTCCTTGCAGAGCGCCAGGCGCATATCAACGACTGACCCGTAATTTCGGGACCTGAATTAGGGCGCTGAGGGAAACTTCAGCGCCCTTTTTCTGTGTCCTTCAGGCCCATTTCGATCATCCGCCGTTGCAGGGCCAACAGGTCCTGCCAGGCCTGACGTTTGGCCGATGGCGTTTTGATCAGATAGGAAGGGTGAAATGTTGCCAGAGCTGGCAGCGAGGTATCCCCAATCTGCACATCAAACCAGGTTCCCCGATTTCGGGTAATGCCCTGTTTTGGGCCGACCGAGGTAATCAAACTGCCAACCGCTTGCCCACCGGCCAGCAGCAATAACTTCGGTCCGACCAATGCGATTTGTTTCTCCAGGAACGGACGGCAGATCGCCAATTCGCTGTCCGTAGGGGAACGATTGCCCGCCGGGCGCCAAAAGACCGGGCTGGACAGATAAATATCCTCCCGCGATAGACCAATTGCGTGGAGCATCTTGTTCAACAAGGCCCCTGTTTGGGCGACAAAGGGTTCTCCCGCGCGATCTTCTTCGGTATCGGGTGCATCGCCGATCAGCATCAGCGATGCGCCCACAGAGCCACTGCCAAAGACCATATTTTTGGCATGAAACCGCAATTCACAGCCTTCGAATGTTTCTAAAGCCTTGGCGAGGTCTTCCAGGGAGTTGCAGGCATCTGCCGCAATTCGGGCTTGGGCCGCCGCCTCTGCCGCACCCAGCGGGGCATCGGCACTGGGCTTGGCCCGGTTCTCTGGCGGGGATGATGCGGTCGCTTTCGCCTGTGAGACAGCGGCACCTGCCGCAGCACGACGTTTAGCCAGACGTGCCTCCGTCTCCGCATAGCGGTCACAGGGCTGGTCTGCCAATGCCTCATCTGCGCCCATGGCTGCTTGCCATTCCAACGCTGATATCAAGGCTTTTACGTCGCCATCCAACACGTTACCGTCGCCAACCGTGATTGCTATTTCAAACTTCTGGGCTATTGTGCCCGCCGAAACCCATTCCGCCAAGTCGCCTGATAAAGAAGATAAGGATCGATCAATATGTCCGACGCTGTGGTTCGTGAAAGCATGGAATATGATGTGGTGATTGTTGGGGCCGGTCCCTCTGGTCTGTCCACCGCCATTCGCTTGAAACAGCTGGAACATGAAACCGGTAAAGAAATCGCCGTTTGCGTCATCGAAAAAGGCGCAGAAGTTGGCTCGCATATTCTGTCTGGCGCGGTCCTGGAGCCTCGAGCTCTGAATGAACTGATCCCTGATTGGCAGGATAAGGGCGCGCCTCTGGATACGCCCGCCAAGGACGATCACTTCCTGTTTCTGACGGAAACCAAGGCATTTAAAATGCCAACGCCGCCGCAGATGAACAATCACGGCAACTATATCA
This sequence comes from Alphaproteobacteria bacterium, assembly GCA_029212835.1. GTDB lineage: Bacteria > Pseudomonadota > Alphaproteobacteria > UBA8366 > Aestuariispiraceae > Pacificispira. Next base: position 3,385 of record JARGPE010000221.1, read on the forward strand.
TCTCGTTGGGGAACTTCTGTCGTTGGTTGGCGGAACAGGCAGAGGCGATGGGCGTTGAGATTTATCCGGGCTTTGCGGCTGCTGAAATTCTGTATCATGAGGATGGCAGCGTAAAAGGTGTTGCGACTGGCGATATGGGCCGTCTGAAAGATGGCAGCGAAGGACCGATGTTCCAGCCAGGAATGGAGCTGTGGGCCAAGCAGACGGTCTTTTCCGAAGGATGTCGAGGCAGCTTGGGCAAGGTGCTGATGGAGAAATTTGATCTGCGCAAGGATGCAGAGCCACAGACCTATGGTCTGGGCATGAAGGAATTATGGGAGATTGACCCCGCGAAGTCAGAACCGGGCAAGATCATTCACACGACCGGATGGCCGATGGACTCGAAGACCTATGGTGGGTCTTTCCTGTATCATCTGAATGGTAATCAGGTCGCCATCGGTTATGTCGTTGGGCTGGATTACGAGAATCCAAACCTGTTTCCCTATATGGAATTCCAACGCTTTAAGCATCACCCGGAAATCAAAAAGATTCTGGAAGGCGGTAAGCGGATTTCCTATGGCGCTCGTGCACTGAACGAGGGTGGCTATCAGTCGATTCCGAAACTGACCTTCCCTGGCGGCGTAATGGTTGGCTGTGAGGCCGGGTTCCTGAACGTACCGAAAATCAAGGGTACCCATACCGCAATGAAGTCGGGCATGACCGCGGCAGAAGCGATCTTTGCTGCGTTGACCGGCGAAGGCGAAGCCCCGCGCGAAATCACCGCCTATGAAGAGGCGTTGAAGAAAAGCTGGGTCTGGGATGAGCTATATGCCGTGCGCAACATTCGCCCGTCCTTTAAATGGGGCTTCTGGGCAGCACTTGTCTATTCCGGACTGGATACTTTCCTGTTCCGGGGCAAGGCACCCTGGACACTGCACCATCACGGGCCAGATAATAAGTCACTGAAACCGGCGAAAGACTGCCCGAAGATCGACTATCCGAAACCAGATGGTGTCATCAGCTTTGACCGCCTGACCAATGTCGCCTTTTCAGGCACAAACCACGAGGAAGACCAGCCAGTTCATTTGCAACTGAAAGACCCTTCGGTTCCGGTCGATATCAATCTGGCGATCTATGATGAACCCGCGCAACGTTATTGTCCGGCTGGCGTCTACGAGATTGTAAGGGAGGCGGACGGCGGCAACCCCCGCCTGCAGATCAACCACCAGAACTGCGTCCACTGCAAAACCTGTGACATCAAAGATCCAACCCAGAATATTAACTGGGTCGTCCCCCAAGGCGGCGAAGGTCCGACTTACCCAAATATGTAAGGGCTCTCAGGCATATAGTCGCGGCACGCTGGCGGTAACGGTCTGTTTTCGGTCCTGGCTGGGAGAGACCTGGAATTGCTTACGATAGGCGCGGGAGAAGGCGGGGAGGCTGTTGAATCCGGTTTCGGCCGCGATTTCGCCGATGTTCAAGGCGGTCTGCTGTAGCAGAGTTTGTGCACGTGTCAGGCGCAGGGCAAGGTAATGGGCCTGCGGGCTGTGTCCGGTTCCATTTTGAAAATGGCGCTCCAGCGTTCGTTGGCTGGTTCCAAGCAGTTCTGCCAGATCAGGAAGCGCCATGGGGTCATTGATATGGCGGGTCATTATCGCCATTGCCTCGGTGACCAGGGCGCTCTGTTCAGATGTCAAACTGTCTGCTGTTTTGGGACGCTCTTGTTGATATAACAGATGAATTCGGACCGTTCGGGCCAGGTCCGTGCCCGCATCTTCCTCAATCAGCTGTAAGGCCAGATCAATGGCGCTGGCACCCCCGGCACAGGTCAGGCATCGGCCTGCCCGAATGACTGGCGCTTCACTGAGTCGGATTTCGGGGAAGTCTTCTTCAAATCCATCGCGATTGGCCCAATGAATGGCAGTCTCTCGCCCGGTCAGCAGGCCGGCTCTTGCCATTGCCACACCGCCTGTTTCCAATCCCACGACCCGCGCACCAAATCGATGGGCCGATCTTAAAAACCCCGCAACGCCCGACGCATTTGCAAGCCCATGGGGGTCGAAGCTGGATACGGCAAAAACGATATCCATCTTTCGTGCGGATACTGTATCCAGCGGATCGGTGTTGATTGCATGGTTGCCAAAAGCCAGGACTGGGCCTCCATTGGCAGAGACCGTATCCCAGGCATAGAGCGGTTTTCCAGCCTGCCAGTTCGCCACAAAGAAGGCGTCTGTAATCGCGGCCAGTGTGATCAGGCTGAACCCGTCATGCAGGATGAAGCAGCAGTGTTTTGTCATTCTTATACTTAACATTATTCGACATTAATTTGTCGAGTTTTGTATGTGGTGCAGCTTGATTCCAGATAGCGTCGCAGAAAGTTATGCCCTAGCAGGAGCCGGAATATATGTTAGCCGACAAGAAAACCCTTTGGGAAACCAACCGCGCCGAGACGGATTTGACCCTGCCCGCGCGATATTATTATGACGCCGATATTTTCCAGCGGGAGGCGGAGACGATTTTTTATCCCTCCTGGCATTGTGTCTGTCACGATACCGAAGTGCCCGAAGCGGGCGATTATGTGAAATTTGATCTGCTGACCCAGAGCGTTATCGTCGTGCGCGGCGATGATGGTCAGGTGCGCGCCTTTCACAATGTCTGTCAGCATCGCGGTACGCAATTGGTGGAGGATCGTCGTGGACGCTTCAAACAGGCAATTACCTGTCCCTATCATGCCTGGACCTATGCCTTTGACGGCGACCTAAAGATCGCACCGCGTACCAATGCGCTGGAAGGATTCAATCCGGCGGACTATGGCTTGAAAGATATCCGGGCGGAAAATTATGGCGGCTTCTGGTATATTAATATGGATCGTAACGCGACGCCGATTG
>JARGPE010000222.1:0-5836 GCA_029212835.1 Alphaproteobacteria bacterium
ACTTGGAACGGCCGCGCGGTGGAGTGGGTTTCATCGGCGGACATGTTGAAAGTCAGATCGAGCTTGACCGTCGGTTGGTTGACGAACCCATTGTCCGACTGAAGAAAGAATTGGAACAGGTGGCCCGAACACGGGGACTGCACCGCAAGGCGCGAGAAAAAGTGCCTTATCCGGTTGTTTCCCTGGTCGGCTATACCAATGCCGGAAAATCCACTCTGTTTAATCGGCTGACAGATTCCACGGTTATGGCAAAAGACATGCTGTTTGCGACTTTGGACCCGACCATGCGCAAAGTCGTCTTGCCATCAGGTCGCACCGCGATTCTGTCTGATACGGTGGGATTCATCTCTGATTTGCCAACTGATTTGATCGCCGCCTTCCGTGCGACCTTGGAAGAAGTGCGCTCTGCGCAGGTTCTGGTGCATGTCCGGGATATCGCCGCCATTGATACCGATGTTGAAAAGGCAGATGTAGAGAAGGTGCTGGGCTCCCTGGACATAGCCCGCGATACGGTTGTTATAGAGGCCTGGAACAAGATCGATACAATGCCTGACGACATCCGCGCCGCAACAGAACAGCGTGCCGCACTCATTCGCTCGGGTGAAGAGGACGTGGATGTGTTTGCGATCTCTGCCATGGAAGGTAGTGGATTCGAGCCAATGCTGACGGCAATCGACGACGCTTTGGCTCGTTTTAGGGTGGAAGCAAATGTTGAAATTTCCGCCGGTGACGGGGCGGCTTTGGCTTGGCTGCATGAGAATGGGGATGTGCTGGTAGATCTGACCGATTCAGAGTCGGGAGATGGTACATCGGTGCTGTTAACCGTTGCATTGGACCCGACCGATTGGAATAGGTTTGAGCAACGCTTTGGTTATAAAGCATCGTCATAAAACTTTCTTTGATTGTTTATGACTTATTTCGACTGCTCTCCATTGACAATTCCACAGCAGTTCGTATATGCGCTAGCACTCACTAAGGGAGAGTGCTAACAGCGCTTTCCCGAGATGGATTTGGGGGCGACGGTTCGCATCAGGCGAACCCGCCTAGACCAGGACGAAGTTTTTGAAGGGGAAATGACCATGAAATTCCGGCCTCTGCACGATCGCGTACTTGTTAAACGCGTTGAGAGCGAGACCAAGACCGCAACTGGAATCATTATTCCTGACACGGCTCAAGAAAAGCCGATGCAGGGTAAAGTGATTGCTGCGGGCTCTGGCACGATCAAAGAAGATGGTAGCGTTCGTAAACTGGACGTCAAAAAGGGCGATACCGTCCTGTTTGGCAAATGGTCCGGTACCGAAGTCAAAATTGACGGCGACGACCTGCTGATCATGAAAGAATCCGACATCATGGGCATCATTGAATAACAGCGCGACGACGGGGCGGGGAATGATCCTCGCCTTTTTTGTTGCCAGCTGATTATTCAAGCTCAAACCACATACTAAGGAGTCCTACTGCTATGGCAGCCAAGGAAGTTAAATTCGGCAGCGATGCGCGTGCAAAGATGCTCAAGGGCGTAGATATTTTGGCCGATGCGGTCAAAGTCACCCTGGGTCCTAAAGGCCGCAACGTGGTCATCGACAAGTCCTTTGGCGCACCGCGCATCACCAAAGATGGTGTAACGGTCGCGAAAGAAATCGAACTGTCTGACAAGTTTGAAAACATGGGCGCACAGATGGTGCGTGAAGTTGCCAGCAAGACCAATGACATGGCTGGTGATGGCACGACCACTGCAACGGTTTTGGCTCAGGCCATCGTCCGTGAAGGTGCTAAAGCAGTTGCTGCTGGCATGAACCCAATGGATCTGAAGCGTGGGATTGATCTGGCTGTTGAAGCGGTTGTCAAAGACATCGCCAAGCGCGCCAAGAAAATCAAAACCAGCTCTGAAGTTGCACAGGTTGGCACAATCTCTGCCAATGGCGACAAAGAAGTTGGCGAAATGATCGCTGCAGCCATGGAAAAGGTCGGCAATGAAGGTGTTATCACCGTCGAAGAAGCCAAGGGCCTGACCACGGAACTGGAAGTCGTTGAAGGCATGCAGTTCGACCGTGGCTACCTGTCTCCTTACTTCGTAACCAATTCTGAAAAGATGGTTTGCGAACTGGAAAACCCAATGATCCTGCTGCACGAGAAGAAACTCTCGAACCTGCAGGCCATGTTGCCAGTTCTGGAACAGGTCGTTCAGAGCAGCCGTCCGCTGTTGATCATTGCTGAAGATGTTGAAGGCGAAGCCTTGGCGACTTTGGTTGTGAACAAGCTGCGTGGGGGCCTGAAGGTCGCTGCTGTGAAGGCACCGGGCTTCGGTGACCGCCGCAAAGCCATGTTGGAAGACATCGCCATCCTGACCGGTGGTACGGTGATTTCCGAAGATACTGGTATCAAGCTGGAAAGCGTAACGCTCGCCATGCTCGGCCAGGCCAAGAACGTCACCATCAACAAAGACGAAACCACCATCGTCGATGGCGCCGGCAAGAAGAAAGAAATCGAAGGCCGTTGCTCGCAGATCCGCCAGCAGGTTGAGAACACCTCTTCTGACTACGACAAAGAAAAGCTGCAAGAACGTTTGGCCAAATTGGCTGGCGGTGTTGCCGTGATCAGCGTCGGCGGTGCGTCCGAAGTTGAAGTGAAAGAAAAGAAAGATCGCGTTGACGATGCCATGCACGCAACCCGTGCTGCTGTCGAAGAAGGCGTTGTCCCAGGCGGCGGGTCGGCTCTGTTGTATGCCACCCACGCCCTGAAGAAGTTGGAAGGTGCCAACCACGATCAAACCGTTGGTATCGATATCGTGCGTCGCGCCCTGACGGCTCCTTGCCGCCAGATCGTTGACAATGCCGGTGAAGATGGTGCCGTTATCGTCGGTAAGATGATGGAGTCGAAAGACCACGACTGGGGCTTTGATGCTCAAAAGGGTGAATTCTGTGATCTGGTGAAAGCCGGCATCATCGACCCTGCTAAGGTCGTGCGTTCTGCGCTTCAAGATGCTGCCTCGGTTGCTGGCCTGTTGGTCACCACCGAAGCCATGATTGCTGACAAGCCTGAGCCTAAGGGCCAGGGCGGCGGCATGCCCGACATGGGCGGCATGGGCGGCATGGGCGGCATGATGTAAGCATCACGCTGACCTAGCCTACGCCTGACAGACTAAAGAATGAGGCCGTCGGATTCGTTCGGCGGCCTTTTTCTGTTTAAGGCTTTGCTATTGGGTCTTTAATCCTCAGGCGCTTCCAATTAGTTTGGCTTCATAACACTTACAAATGAGGCCCAATTTATGTCCCGCACATTGATGCTCGATCAGGTTCATGCGCTTAGTAAGGCAGCACTGATTGGGGCAGGGACATTGGAAGAGTCAGCCTCCATTGTGGCCGACAGTATCGTCGATGCGGAGGCCGAGGGTATTCGTGCCGTCGGTTTGGCTTATCTGCCCTATTATTGTCGGCATGTGCAGGTCGGAAAAGTGGCTGGCGAGGCCGTGCCGAAAGTGAAGCAGACCGGCAAAGCCGCCTTGATGGCCGATGCGCGCAATGGATTCTGTCATCCCGCCTATGTGGAGGGAGAGAAGAAATTCTACACCCTGGCCCGAAATTGCGGCGTAGCCGGGTTTGGTATTCAGCATTCCTATGCGGCTGGGGTGATTGGTTGGTTTGTGGATCGCATCGCAAAGGCTGGCTTGATTGGGTTCTGTTTTACCAATGCATCGGCGTCGATGGCGCCCTATGGCGGCAGTAAGGCGCTGTTTGGGACCAATCCGATTGCCTTTGGCGTGCCCCGCGTCGGAAAGCCGCCTTTGGTGATAGACCAATCATCGACAGCGACAGCGCGGGTATATTTGGTAAAGAAAATGGATGCGGGGGAACCAATCCCCGAAGGGTGGGGGCTTGATGCCCAGGGTAAGCCCTGTACTGACCCAAAAACAGTTCTGGAAGAAGGCTCTATGGCACCTTCAGGTGGCTATAAGGGCGGGGCAATGGCGCTGCTGGTCGAAATCATGGCCGCAGGGTTGACCGGGTCCAACTGGTCCTTTGAAGCATCGGATTTGGGCAATGATGTCGGTGGCCCGCCAGATATCGGTCAGTTCTTTATGGCAATTGATCCTGCTGCTTTTGGGGGCGAGCATTTCTCTTCCCGTGTTGAGATTCTGTTCGATGCAATGCTGGATCAGGACGGTGTGCGCCTGCCAGGAGACCGACGCCACGCCCATCGAGAAAAGGCTGCCCGGGAGGGTGTCTCAATTCCCGAAAGCTTGTTCCAAACGTTGCGCGATTATGCACGCGGGGAGGCCGCGTGACAGCAGCGGCAAAGGTTGATCCCACCAAAGTTCAAGCCCTGATACGCCAAGCGGCCGAAGACATCGTTCTGCCAAGATTCAACAGCTTGGCGACACATGAGATTATAGAGAAAGCGCCTGGGGATCTGGTAACCGTTGCGGATATTGAGGCCGAACATTTTTTGACAGATGCTCTTTCCTCGCTGTTGCCTGGCTCTCGCGTTGTGGGAGAAGAGGCCTATGCCAGAGATCCTGATATATTGAAACGGTTCGACTTGGACGCGCCAGTCTGGTTGATCGACCCTGTCGATGGGACAAAGAATTTCACTAAGGCGAGTGAGACCTTCTGCATGATGGTTGCCTTGGTGGAGAAGAACAGACCGGTTATGGGCTGGATTCATGATCCAATTCCCAACCGCACCGCCTTTGCCGCTGAAGGTGAGGGGGCATGGTTGGACGGAATACGTATGCATATTCCATCTCCGCCTAAAGATTCTGCAAAAGTTGGCCTGATCAATACCTGGTATTTTGAGGAACCCAAGCGAACTGCGTTACGACTCGCCGCACGGGAACGCTTTGGTGAATTAGTGTCATTGTCCTGCGCCGGGCAGGATTTTCTGGCTCAAACATTGGGCACGCGCCATTTCAGCTTTTACCGACGCCTCTGGCCCTGGGATCATGCGCCGGGCACGCTTTTGATCCGAGAGGCAGGTGGCTTTGTCGCGCGGATTGATGATGAACCCTACCGTGCGGGGGAGCGAGTCCATGGATTGCTGAGCGCCCCGAATGAGGCGATTTGGCAGGATATTCGGGACTATCTGCTTTCTACGTTTTAAACAGGATCAATCCACCAGAAGAACCAGTTCGTTGGCCGAAAATGCCTTTATCGCATTTTCAATTTTAACGCCAACCAGTCCATCCACAGGGCCTTCATAGTATCCGCGCTTTTTAAGATATTCCTGATACATCTGTACCCGGTCGGCACCGCCCAGTTCCATGGACATACGATAATATTTCATCGCCTCAACCTGATCACCCAACAGTGTATGGACCGCAGCGGCCGTGTCTGCATTGTCAGCGTTCTCGCCCAACTTCAGAGACTTTTCGACATAGTCCAGGGCAGCCTTTGGATCGCGAAATGTCTTGTCTTCCGCCGCCACCAGCAGCCAGGCGATGGAATTATAGTAATCGGAAATCGGTTGAATTTGCACCGCGACGTTCAGATTATCGAACGCTTCCTGATAGGCTTTTCGATCCATATAAATCATACCGCGACGATGCCAGGCAACCGCCCGTGTTGGGTCCAGGTTGATAGCCTTTGAATAATCAGATAATGCGGCATCAACATCATCAGCCCGTTGATGGGCCAGGCCCCGAAACATATACGCATCGGGATTTTCATTGCCGTGATCGATGGCATAATTGAAATCGGAAATCGCCTCTTTAGGTTTTCCACCGAATAGGAATGCAAGGCCCCGACGGGTATAGAATTGATGGCGTTGTGGGTCGATTTCGATGGCTTTCGTAAAGGTAGCTTGTGCCTTTTCGAAATCCTTCATCTCTACCTGTAAATTA
>JARGPE010000222.1:5846-6205 GCA_029212835.1 Alphaproteobacteria bacterium
TGTTGATGTCCTGTGGGTCAATCTTCTGTGCCTGATTCAGATCGCGCAGGGCTGCATTGATATTGCCCATTTGCGCATAGCTGGAGGCACGACCGGCATAGAGAGCGGCGACTTTTGGCGCGATCTGAATGGCGAGATCATAATCCTGAACGGCTTTTTGGTGCTCACCCATATCGTCAAATGCCCGGGCACGTCCGTCCAGGAAACCAATATTGTTTGGGGTCAGGTCCAGGGCTTCCGTGAAGTCGCGCAGCGCAGAGGTATAATCAAAGAGATCCAGAAAGGCTGCCGCGCGATAGGCCAAGGCCGTTGCGCGTCCCTCCGTCGAGAGGATTTCACTGTCCAGCAATGTCGTACAG
>JARGPE010000223.1 GCA_029212835.1 Alphaproteobacteria bacterium
ATATCGACCACCGCCAACCGCGTATCCCTTCCATATCTCACAATGTCAAATAACCGATATTCTGTTCCGATCCGGGTCGCCGCCGCCGCGTTGGCTTCGGTGTTCCCTCGTCGAGGAGGCGGCTTATACGGGCCATGTCCGGGGGTGTCAAACGGTTTTGAGAAACTTTTTTGAACCCAGCCCATTTTTTTTCATTTCAACCTCCAAACCGCGATATTTTTTATGTCATATTTGGGGCAAGGCTTTGAAATGCCTTAATTCATCAACTTGACGACTTTCGCGCCAACCAGTATCGATAAATGCGCTGCAACAAACGGCGGACAGAAATTTGCGTTTATATTTAAAAAACCGCAGAATTTCGCGTGTTCGGCCTGAAATTTGCTTAGACGATCTAGCGAATCACGGTAGAGAATCGGCTTCAGTCACTGTTACGATGAGGCGAAACCTATTGTGAATATGGGTATCAACACACCCGCTTCAACGCCAATGGCCATAAAGCGGGGAGATGGGAGCAAGGTTTCGTGGGAGTCGATAAGGCGCTATTTCAGGCCCTTCGGGGTTCTGCGAAACGAAAAGTTGCGGGAGCATTTTCCCGCTTTGGCATCACGTCAAAGGTCGATGACAATCGGCTTTTCACCCATCGTGCCGGTAATCCCGTCAGCAAAAGGCAACGCCTCATGACCGGCTTGCTCACTCTCTCCGGATTAGGTTTGGCAGCGGGCCTCGGCATTACCATGATGTCTGAGCCATCCACCTCGATGAACAGCAACTTGGCGGTCAGCGAATCCTATGACGCCCTATTGCCGTCGGCTAGCGGAACCGTATCGTCTGTGAAGCTGTCGGAGCAATGGGAACTGGCTGCTCTCGGTGCTGATTCAACCGCCCATGATGAATTGTTGGCCCAGCCCTATACAGTGCATGTCGAAATTGCACCGGGAAACACCTTCATGTCCGTGCTGTTGGATGTGGGTCTGGACAAGGCAACGGCCTATTCCCTGGTACAATCCCTGTCTGATGCCTTCGATCCACGCCATTTACGCCCAAAGCAGACGATGGATCTAACTATGGTCCCCACTGTAGAAGGCGGCATTGGCAAAGTTATTGAATTAGCGTTCCATCCAGATGCATTGCGCACCATCAATGTGACGGAATCCGAAGACGGCTATACGGCTGCAGAGGATATGCGAACGTTGAGCGATCACATCGTTCGAACAGATGGTGAGATTGACAGTTCCCTCTACGTCGCAGCGCGCCATGCTGGCGTTCCGAACTCTGTGCTGGGATCCCTGATCAATATTTTCTCGTTCGACATTGACTTCCAGCGTGAAGTGCAGCCGGGCGACCGATTCTCCCTGTTATTTCAGGAACGCCGCACAGATGAAGGCAAAACCGTCGATTACGGCGATATCATGATGGCGGAAATGACCGTCGCGGGCGCTGTAAAACGGTTTTATCGGTTCGAAGATGATACAGGACATCCAGATTACTATGACAGCAAGGGGCAATCGGTCCGTCGTGCCCTCCTGCGCACCCCGGTTGAAGGCGCGCGCATCTCGTCTGGATTTGGCAAACGCTTTCATCCCATCCTTGGCTATACGAAGATGCACAAAGGATTAGACTTTGCTGCCCCGACCGGCACCCCGATTTATGCGGCCGGGGATGGCGTTGTGGAAATGGCAGGTTGGAATGGTGGCTATGGTCGCTATATCCGCATCCGACATAATGGCACCTATAAAACGGCCTATGCCCATTTGAGCCGCATTGACAGCCGCATCAAGCCCGGCGCACGTGTCGATCAACGGCAGATCATCGGCTATGTAGGAACCTCTGGTCGGTCAACCGGGCCGCATTTGCATTACGAAGTCCATGTGAACGGCAAACAGGTCAATCCGCAGGGTGTCAAACTGCCCACCGGCAAAACGCTGAAAGGTGCAGAGCTGGCACGATTTGAAAGCCTGAGAGACGAGATGGAATCGCAATATGCCGCGATCGAATCCCGCACCCAGGTTGCCCAGGCAATGGAATAATAAAGGCGGATTACGCCTGACTGCGACTGTAGGTGGCCATCACAAGGTGATTTCCATCGGCGCGTCGAAAGACTGGACTATTTCCCAGAGTTATCCGACTGTGGAATCAGGGTCGATCGGGATATCGGACCTACACGTCCCTGTGACATCCTCAATCCCTTTGGAGACCGATCTGTGTCGTACACGCTCTACAGCCATAAAGGATCTGGTGGATTCATAGTTGAGGCCGCCCTGACACTGGCAGGTGCTGACTTTACTGTGGTGGAAATTGACACGCGCAGCGGCGAACAGTTCTCCGACGAATTTCGGGCGATCAATCCGTGGAAGCAGGTCCCTGCCCTGCAATTGCCAGACGGGTCCATCATTACCGAATCGGCGGCGATGACCATTCACCTGGCCAGCGCCCTGCCTGATGCGAAACTGGCCCCCACGCCTGGAACGGTCGAACATGCAGCCTTTCTGCGCTGGATCGTGTTCATGACCATCAACATTTATGAAAGTGATCTTCGGGTCTATTATCCAGCCCGCTATACCGATGAAATGAAAGGCCGCGAGGGCGTCAAACGCGCCGGACTGGATCATTTCATGCGAGGCCTGAAAACCATGGAAGACTTGCTGGAGTCCGGTCCCTATATCCTGGGGGAGATGTTCAGCATCGCCGATATATACCTCGCCATGGTCTATACATGGTATCCGGAAGAGTCGGACTTACCCCGCCTGCAAAAGCTGAAAGAATATGTCGCGAAACACCCCGTGATCGGACCTGTCTGGCAACGCCACTTCGGATCCCACTGAGGGATGCAGGGATGCGCCTGGTTGTCATAGCAGCGCTGCTTTTAATGCCGCTTCCCAGCCAGGCAGAATCCTTCCGGGACTGTGCCACCTGCCCGGAAATGACCAACATACCTGCCGGCACGTATTCCATGGGCGCCCCTGACAGCGATCCTGACCACAGTGATGCGGAACGTCCGCGCCACAGCGTCAGCATTGCCACTCCCTTCGCCCTGGGTACCACTGAGGTCACCGTGGCAGACTATGCCGCCTTCTTTGCGGAGACGGGCTATTCCGGCGGGGATAGTTGCTGGACCGACAATGGTATGTCCTGGGATCGACGCCCCGGCCAAGGATGGCAGTCGCCCGGTTTCCCGCAAGCCCCTGACCATCCGGTCACCTGTGTGAATACCGCAGATGCCGATGCCTATATCAGATGGCTGAGCCGCAAGACGGGGCATGCCTATCGACTGCCGACAGAGGCGGAATGGGAATATGCCGCCAGGGCGGGCACCACGACACGGTTTCCCTATGGCGATAGACCTGATGCAAATCTGCGACTATGGCAATGGCGCGGGGGCTGAGAGTGGGTTTCAGTATCACAACCGCGCCTGCCGGGATGATCACAGCTACACCTCCCCGGTTCGCGCCTATCCACCCAACCCGTTGGACCTGTATGGCATGCTGGGCAATGTCCTGGAATGGATGCAGGATTGCTATAACGCGGACTATCACCAGACCCCCCAAGACGGATCGGCCATGATATCCGGGGACTGCCGCTATCGCGTGCTGCGCAGCGGCACCTGGGCGGGCGCAGCACAGCATATGCGGGTCACCAACCGGGGCATCAATGACCCCGCCTCTCGCTGGTCTACAATCGGCTTTCGCGTTGCCCGGGATATTGTGCTGACGCAATAGACTGAAATTGAACCGCTATACCGGCCAAAAGAACATAATGGCGGGCACTGCCACGACGGCGATCAGAATCTCCAATGGTAACCCGACACGCCAATAATCGCTGAAGCGATACCCACCCGGCCCCATGACAAGCGCGTTATTCTGATGCCCAATCGGCGTCAGGAAGGCACAGGAGGCACCGACAGCAACGGCCATCAAGTAGGAATCCGGCGACTGATCCATGCCATTGGCAATTGCCAAAGCAATAGGGGCCATCACCACCGTGGTTGCGGCATTATTCAGAACGTCACTTAACGTCATGGTGACGACCAGGATGATCCCCAGGATCAACCAGTTTGGCAGATCCCCTGCAAAGGAGAGAAGGCTGACCGCAATTAATCCGGTGGCCCCCGTTGATTCCATCGCGCCCCCCACTGGGATTAGCGCCCCCAACAATACAATGACGGGCCAGTCCACACTGTCATACACTTCCCGCAGGGGGACCACGCCAAACAGGACAATCGCCACAACCGCAACACCAAAGGCGATGGGTAAAGCAACATAACCTGTCGCGGCGGCCAGAACCGCGGCTGCGAAAAAGGCTAACACAGTCGTCCCACGGCCTCGACGCCCCAGGCTGAGATCACGTTGACGCAGGGGCAGTGCGCCAAAACGCGCAACAGCCTCATCCAATTCTTCCGCGGCCCCCTGTAGCAGCAGGATATCCCCCGGGCGGAACTTAAAATCCTTCAAACGCCCGCGATGCGGTTTCCCCTGTCGAGAAACACCCAGCAGGGCAACACGATATCGGGGACCAAATCGCATTTGGGCAACGGTTCGGCCATCCAACGGAGATCCCTGTTGAACAACCATTTCCATCGATGCCGCCTCTCCCGATTTCAGAATTTCCTGCGGCGTGGGTCCACCCCCACTAAGGGTTAATCCAAAATCAGAAATAAAACGGTCGATCTCCTCTGCAACGCCTTCCAGGATCAGATGATCAGTGGCATGCAGCGGCTCGTGGCGTGGGGGAGAGGGATAGTTGCGGCTTCGGCGAATCAACTTCGCGATCACAACGTCCAGATCATCGCTCATCGCCTCAATCTCGGTGATTGTCTTACCATAGATTTTGCTCTCCTTGGAGAGCTTCACCTCAGCGGTATAAACCTCAGCACCGAACTGATCGGCATTTGACTTGCCACTGGACGAGGGAATCAAGCGCCATCCCAAGAGCACCAGATAGATCAAGCCAACAACAGCAACGACGCCGCCAACGGGGAAAAAATCAAACATCGCGAAGCTTTCGCCAACGGACCGGCCCCGGATTGCCGAAATCAAAATATTGGGTGGGGTTCCGATCAATGTCAGCATTCCCCCCAGAATGGAGGCAAAGGCCAAGGGCATCAGCAACAGGCGCACCGGGCGCTCTGACTTGCGGGCCGATTGAATGGCAACCGGCATCAGCAAAGCCAAGGCTCCGACATTGTTCATGAAAGCACTGAGCAGGGCTGCGGTTCCACTCAGGCCGCCGATATGTCCAACGGTCGTGCCAGAACCCCGCTGAACCAACCTTGCAATAGGATCAATCGCCCCGGAGGCTGACAGAGCCCGACTGAGGATCAAAACCAAAGCAACTGTGACCGTCGCCGCGTTCCCAAAACCGGAAAACGCCTCTTTCGGCTCAATCAGCCCCAATAGCGTTGCCGTTAGCAACCCCATCAAGGCGACGAGATCATATCGAAAGCGCCCCCAGATAAAGAGGCCCAGCAACGCCACCAGAATACCGAGGATAAGCCCTTGATCGAATGTCACAGATCATCCAGCACAGCATAAAGCGCATCAAGATGGGCGGCCCCCAACAACCGACACCGCGCAATGGACCAGCCATAGAATGGGTCAGGTGCATTAGCATTATCCTTGAACGGCATTTCCAGGGTCATGCATAAAGCCCCAAAACGCTCCGCCAGATGCGACGTACACATCGACAGATTCGCCTTACCCGGCGCGGCGGCCGGATAGCCAATCTCTGATTGAAAATCTGGATTTGCGCGACACAGCGCCGCTTCATACCGCTTGCGCAGATCAATCAATTTATCGGTGACAGAGGGAATTGCATCTGCCCCAGCAATAAAGTTATAGGGCAACCCCTCATCCCCATGCACATCCAGACAAAAATCCAGCCCAGCCCGGTCCATTGCCTGTCGGGTCAGGAATACTTCCGGGCTATTTTCCATCGTCGGTTCGGCCCATTCGCGATTCAAATTCATGCCCTTGGCATTGGTCCGCAAATGCCCACGGCGGCTGCCATCGGGATTCATATTAGGAATGGCATAGACCGTCGCACGCGCAAGGATTTCCCGGCTGACAGGATCACTGGTATCCAACAGGCGGGTCACCATTCCCTCCATAAACCATTCCGCCATGGATTCGCCGG
>JARGPE010000001.1:0-26259 GCA_029212835.1 Alphaproteobacteria bacterium
CCCTTGTTACCCCTGTTGGGATTCCTGCGCCAGAATGGGGCGATCGCCTGATGATAAATATCGCATCAGAAAATGGCCCTATTGCGGGGGTAATTGGCCAACCGATTGCGCATTCCTTGTCGCCTTTGATCCATACAACCTGGTTGAAACGGTTTGGATTATCAGGCCGCTATGACCGCCGGGAAATCGCGCCTGATCGATTTGCAGAGGATGTTCGGGCTCTCCTTACACAGGAAGGCTGGGTTGGAATGAATGTTACCTTGCCTCATAAGCAGGCTGCCTATGAATTCTGTGATTGTCTGGATGACTCTGCGCAACGCCTGGGGGCGGTTAATACAATTGTGACCTTGCCCGATGGTCGCTTTGAAGGGCGTAATACTGATCTGTATGGTTTTCGCACCAATCTGGAACAGGCCGAAGGCTGGGGCCGAACAGGTCGCGGTATCGCGCTGGTCCTGGGGGCCGGTGGTGCGGCCCGGGCCGTGGTGGCTGCTTTGCAGGATTTAGGCTTTGCTGATATCTGCATCACTAATCGAACTATGGATAAGGCAGAAGCGCTGGTCGAAACCTTGACTCGGTCGGGTGATGCGCCGCTGCGTGCTGTAGATTGGTCCGATATTCAGGACCTTTTGGCGTCTTGTGATCTTCTGGTTAACACGACCAGTCTTGGCATGGTGGGTCAGCCTGAATTGAAGATTGATCTGACGTCCCTACCCCAAACAGCCTTTGTCACCGATATTGTTTATAAACCACTTGAGACAGCGCTTTTGGCACAAGCCAGGGCGCAGGGAAATCCAGTGGTCGATGGTTTGGGCATGTTGCTATATCAGGCTGTCCCCGGCTTTCAAGCCTGGTTCAATCCCCCCACTGCGCCCCAGGTTGATTCAGATCTGCGTGCGATTGTGCTGGGGGCGATGGCATCATGATTGTGATCGGGCTGACAGGCTCTATTGGCATGGGGAAGAGCACGGCCTCTGCCATGTTAAAGCGGCTGGGCTGTGCCATTCATGATGCTGATGCGACCGTGCATAAATTGACCGGTCCCGGTGGGGCCGCGGTTGCCGCGATTGAGGCTGCATTTCCTGGCACAACGGAGAATGGCGCGGTTAATCGGGCCGCGCTGGGACCTCAAGTATTTGGCGATCCTATAGCATTGAAACGGCTGGAGGCGATCCTGCATCCGCTGGTCTCTTACGAGCGCGATCAGTTCTTAAAGCGTTGTGCCCTGCAGCGTCGCAAGGTGGCGGTTCTGGATGTGCCGCTGTTGTTTGAAACCGGTGGCGATGCGCGTTGTGACATTACCATTGTTGTCACAGCCCCCCTGTTTTTACAGGCCCAGCGGGTTCTGGCCCGGCCTGGTATGACGCCGCAAAAACTCATGGATATTCGCAAGCGTCAAATGCCGGAGGCGGAGAAACGCCACCGCGCCGATGTGGTTATATGGACCTCGTTGGGACGGCGGCCGGTCTTGCGCCAATTACAGAACACCCTCACACTGGCCCTGAAATCCTGAAAGAGTATTGCTAGGAGCGTTCATGCGCGAAATTTGCTTTGATACGGAAACCACTGGGCTGGACCCTAAAGATGGTCATCGATTGGTGGAAATCGGCTGTGTGGAGATGGTAAACCGCGTCCCCACGGGGGAGGTCTATCATGTCTATCTAAATCCGGAACGGGATATGCCGACCGAAGCCTTCAACGTGCATGGTTTGAGTGAGGCCTTTCTGGCCGACAAACCCCTGTTTGCAGATATCGTGGAGGATTTTTTGAGTTTTGTTGGGGATGGCATTCTGGTCATCCACAATGCCTCTTTTGATATGAAATTTGTGAATGCAGAGCTGAAGGCCTGTGGTCGTCCAACGCTGCCCATGTCGCAAACCATTGATACGGTTGCCATGGCGCGCGCAAAATTCCCCGGTGCGGCAGCCAGTCTGGACGCATTGTGCAAGCGTTTTGAAATCGATAATTCCGCACGGACCAAGCATGGCGCCTTGTTGGATGCGGAATTGTTGGCAGAGGTCTATATCGAGCTGACGGGCGGGCGACAGGTCGGCCTGTCTTTTTCCGATGATCCGTCAAAGTCCGGGTCGCAAAATGCGGCATCGGATGCCTTGGCGGCACAAGCTGCCCGTCAGGCAGAACGTCCTCAACGCCCGCCTCGTCCCCACAGCGCGACGCCCGAAGAACTGGCCCGACACAAAGCCTTTTTGGCGAAATTAGACGCCCCGATCTGGGCCGCCGAATAAGCTGACTTCCGCCTTAAACGGTTTCGCTTTCTGCGGCTTGCTGTTCCTGCGCCATGCGCTGGCGATAGATTTGCACGAAATCGAATGGGGCCAGCATTAGCATGGAAAAACCACCGGCTCGTGTCGTATCACAGACAATTTCCCGCAGAAACGGGAACAGCATCCGTGGAATTTCGACATATAGCAGTGCGTTCAAGGCTTCTTTAGGAACTTGACCGATGCGCACGACGGCAGCATAGGCCAATTCCAAGACATAGGCCGTTTTTCCATCAACTTGTGCCTTGGCTTCGATGGTCAGAACCACTTCCACATCTCGACCGGTCAGCGGATTTGTCGCGACATCCAGGGTCAATGCGGCTTTGGGCTGTTCCCCTTGAGAGAATACGGCTGGAGAATTCGGATTTTCGAAGGATAAATCTTTGATGTACTGAATCATGATTTGATAGGGCGGTTCCGCTGGGCCCGATTGGCCCTCTCCCGTTGATGCGGGTTGCGGTGCTGCTGGTTCGTCGCGCTCGTCTGCCATGAACTTATTCCGTCTTTTAAGGGGTTTGGACCGCTGACAGGGCCCTGAAACATGCGAAGCGTGGCTATCATAGTTCCGGCAGAGAGACAACCTTACCGCCGCTTGGATGGGGTAAGGTCGGGTCTAACTGTAATACAGCGGCATTGGGAACTTTATGGCCGGTCAGGGAGCGGATGAAGCCCCAATGGCTGACCACGATGGTCTCTGGCCAGGCCTGATCTAGCGCCATGCGGCTGCGAAAGGTCTGGGCGCGTTTATCGACATGATGTTCTTCTTCCGAAACCGGCCACCATTCTTCCGCCAGATTCAGAAAATCCAGGGTCGGCCACTGCATCCTCAGCATTGTGCAGGGTGTACCGATATCACAGGTGAAATAAGCTTGTTCCCCGACATTTGGATCAATCATTATCGGCAGGTTCAATATTTCCGACAGGATTTCCGCAGATTGTAAGGTGCGGGTATAGGGGGATGTGATGATGCGTTTCACCCTATCTCCATGATGTGCTTTGATATAGGCGGCCCCTGCTGTGATCTGTTTCCGCCCTAGATCAGTCAGTTTCGGATCGCGAATGCCTGGATCCATGCGGGTTTTTGCGAAAAGGACGTTGAATTCAGACTGACCGTGCCGGATCAGGATCACTGCTCATCCCCTTTATTCTCAAGCGTCTTGTTTTTATTCTTGTTCCAAGGGGAGTCTGGATTTGGATCTGAAGTGGCGTCTTCGTTAACTTCTTCGAATTCCCCATCAATGATTGGTCCGCGACCGCCCGGTGGTGGACGGAAACCGCCCCCTGCGGGTCCGCCGGTGCTGGCCATGGTAAAACGTCCGTTACGGCGCAGGCTGGCAATCACCGCCCCAGCCAGGGCAACTCGAAAGGGCGGAATCAGCAATAAAAAGCCAATCGTGTCGGTGACAAAGCCGGGGGTTACCAACAAAATACCCGCCAGCAGAATGCAGACACCAGATAGCACTTCCTGAACCGGAAGCTCTTTTCTATCCATAGAGGCACGGACACGGGCCAGGGTTTGCATCCCTTGATGACGCACCAAGGCGGTGCCGATTATGGCCGTGGCGAAAATCGACGCCAGGGTCCAACCGAGGCCGATTTGATCGCCGACTTCGATAAAAACGGCGATTTCCGCGATTGGAATACCGATGAAAAGCAGCAGAAGAAGGAGTGGCATCTTGCCCTTTCGCAGGTGAACGCTTACATCAAAAGGCGAAGCGTGGACGGATTGTCCGTATTTTGACCGTCGTTTCGAGCTGGATTTGGTTTTGGTCAGCTCAATGTCTTACAGGTATGTTATGATATCGACCATGACAATGGCCTTAAGAAATTTGCTGATTGAAACAAATATGCCCATTTCGGGTAAAATAGATGGACTGCGACCCTCACCCATACGTTAAGAGAGCCGGATGCCCTTTGATCTTTTGATTTTTGCCGCAATCGCATTGTTTTTGATTTTCCGACTGGGAAGCGTCCTGGGAAAACGGACAGGCCATCAAAAGCCGCCTGAATTTCCTGTGAAAACTGATACTGCGCGTCCAGAATCTCGTGATCGCTCTGGCGAGCGTGAAGATAATGTTGTGCGCATGCCTGCTGGTTTTGAAGAACCGGTCGAAGAAAGCGCCCATTACAAAGGTCCCGCTGGTAAAGGTCTGCGAGAAATTTCTCAGGCAGATCCGAATTTTGAGCCGGACTCCTTTGTTCAGGGCGCCTCTATGGCATTTGAAATGATCGTTAATGCTTATGCGGAAGGCAATCGCAAGGCGCTGAAGCCGCTGTTGGACAAGGTCACCTATGAAAGTTTCGTTGGTGCCATTGATACCCGCGAAAAAGCAGGACAGCGCATGGAAGATACGTTGGTCGGAATCGATTCCACCACAATTATCGAAGCGGGCATGCAGGGTGACGAGGCCCGGGTCACGCTGCGTTTTGTCAGTCAGCAGGTGAATGTCACCTATGATTCAGAAGGGCGTGTCCTGGATGGCGATCCGTCGACTGTTGAGACCGTGTCTGATATCTGGACCTTTGCGCGCAGCGTGAAGTCGAAAGATCCTAATTGGCAACTGGTCGAAACCCGCACTGCTGCAGAGTAATTTCCGATGATGTCGCGTTTTGTTTCCCTCAATCGCTTGGCGCAGTCTTTGGCGGTAGGGCTGGTTTTGGGCCTTACCTTAGCAGGTTGCGATTCCCAGGAAGAAACAAAGGCGCCCGAACCGGAACCCACAGAACAAACCGCGCAACCGGACGGAATGGTCCTGACACCTGCTGCCTTCACCGACCTACCGGGATGGCAGAATGATGATATGGTCGGCACGGTTCAGGCCGTATGGCGGTCCTGCACCCGTCTGCTTGCCCTGAAACCTGATAAGGATGTCGGCAGCGGGTCGCTGCAAAGTGTCGCCAGTGATTGGGTGCAAGCCTGCACCGCGCTGGATGCCTTGAAGGCAGAACAGAACCCCGATCTGATCCGTAGCTTCTTTGAAACATATTTTCAGCCCTTTGCTGCGAAAGATGCTGCCGATGGTGAGGCAACAGACGCGGATCAGGGCTTGTTTACGGGCTATTTTGAGGCTGAGCTCCATGGATCGCGGGTCAAGGATGAAACCTTCAAAACACCGCTCTATGCGCGGCCTGAAGACCTGATCACCGTTGATCTGGGGCAGTTCGATGAGAAATTGAAGGGCAAGGGTGTTGTCGGTCAGGTCCAGAATGGCCGTCTGGTTCCCTATCTGGAAAGAGGTCCAATTGAAGCCGGGGCCTTGGCTGGTAGGGGATTGGAATTGCTGTGGATTGATGATCCGGTCGATGTCTTCCTTTTGCAGGTTCAGGGATCAGGCCGTGTTATTCTGCCGGATGGTAATGTCGTTCAGGTGGGATTTGCCGCCCATAATGGTCGTGGATATCAATCCATCGGGCGATGGCTGATTGATCAGGGTGAATTAAAGGCCCATGAAGCCAGCTGGGACGGCATTCGCGGTTGGATTGAGAAACATCCTGACCGTGCCTCAGACCTGTTTGCCTATAATCCCCGCTTCATTTTCTTCCGGTTGTTGGACGGCGATGGCCCAATTGGGGCGGAAGGGGTTGCTCTGACACCGGAACGCAGCATGGCGGTTGATACGCGTTATATCCCGCTGGGCATGCCTCTATGGCTGGATACGGTTCGCCCTGGTGGTTCTAAGGAGCCGATGCAGCGCCTGATGGTTGCCCAGGATAAGGGCGGGGCGATTAAAGGTGTTGTGCGCGGTGATTTCTTCTGGGGCTATGGGGATAAGGCCCTGGCGGAGGCTGGTCGTATGAAATCGTCTGGCCGCTATTTCCTGCTGTTGCCCAATCCTTTAGCAGACCGGGTTAAGGCGACTTCTTAACCAGTGATTATGCCAGGCCAGCTTGCCTTTCAGGGCGGTCAGCGCCATTGTTGCTGGCACTGATAAGAACTGGGATGGCGCGCTCCATGGTTGATAAAAATTCTCCAACAATAGTATCCGAGAATAAACCCATTACGGTGGGTCTGTTCGTTACCTGTCTGGTGGATCTGTTTCGACCCAGGATTGGTTTCGCCGCTGTTGAATTGTTGGAACGGGCGGGTTGTCAAGTCGCCGTGCCCAAGGCCCAGACCTGCTGTGGTCAGCCCGCCTATAATTCCGGGGATAATGCCCATGCCCGTGCCGTTGCGGCCAATCTGATCGATGCTTTTGATGGGTTCGATTATGTGGTCGCCCCTTCGGGTTCCTGTGCAGGTATGATCCGGGAGCACATTCCTGAACTTTTCGCAGATGATCCGATCTTGGCCGACAAAGCTGTTGCGCTGGGCCGCAAGACCCACGAGCTGACATCGTTTTTGGTCGATGTGATGGGCATGCCGACGGCAGTTGCCGCCTATCAGGGCACGGTGACCTATCATGACAGTTGTTCGGGCCTGCGGGAATTAGGTGTGAAGGACCAGCCGCGCCGCCTGTTGAAGGGGGTCGATGGTTTAACTCTGACAGAATTGCCCTCATCGGAGGTTTGCTGTGGCTTTGGCGGCACCTTCTGTGTCAAATATCCAGAGATTTCCAACAAAATGGTTAGTGAAAAGACCTCAGCAATTGCTGATACCGGGGCCGATACGTTGTTGGCAGGGGATTTGGGATGCTTGCTGAATATGGCGGGTAAGATGTCGCGTGAAGGCCGCCCAATCCGCGCCTTTCATGTCGCGGAAATCCTCGCCGGGATGGGCGATGGACCTGCGATCGGGGAAGCTGGGGAAGATCTTTCCGCTTTTGCCGACGGACAGGAAGGCTGAACGCGATGCAAAGCACTTCCAAGAATTTCAAAGCCAACAGCACAAAGGCCCTTGCTGATCCAAATCTGCAACAAGCCCTGGGCAAGATGAAGGTTGGTTTCGTTGAGAAACGGGCCAAGGCGCGCGCTGCGCTGCCTGAATTCGACGCGTTGAGGGATCAGGCACGCGATATCAAAAACCACACGCTGGCCAATATCGATTATTACCTGGAAACCTATGAGGCAGCGGTTCAGAAATCGGGTGGCGTTGTTCACTGGGCCCGCGACGCGGCAGAGGCGCGCCAGGTCGTGCTGGATATCTGTGCCGAGGAAAAGGCGAAATCCGTTACCAAGGGAAAATCCATGGTGTCGGAAGAAATCGCCCTGAATGCCGCTTTGGAAGCCGCAGGTTATGAGGTTGTTGAGACCGATCTGGGCGAATATATCATCCAGATCCGGGGGGAGGCCCCCAGCCATATCATCGCGCCCGCCGTGCATGTCCTGAAAGAGCAGGTTGCCGACGACTTTCGCAAAAAGCACCTGCATCTGGATCCGAAACGCTCTCTGATGGAGCGCAAAGAACTGATCTCCGAAGCACGGGGCGTTCTGCGCCAGAAATATCTCGATTCTGATGTTGGGATTACCGGCGCAAATTTCCTGATTGCGGAGACCGGGACCAGTGTGATCGTTACCAATGAGGGTAATGGCGATCTGACACAGACATTACCCCGGGTGCATATCGTCATCGCCAGCATGGAAAAGATTGTGCCCACGCTGGATGATGCTTCTGCCATTTTGCGGGTCTTGGCGCGGTCGGCAACAGGACAGGAGTTTTCCGCCTATACGACATTTTCCACAGGACCCAAGAAGGCCGCTGATCCAGATGGGCCGGAGGCATATCACGTTATCCTGTTGGACAATGGTCGCACAGAGATGCTGGGCACAGAATTCGAGGATATGCTGCGCTGTATCCGCTGCGGGGCCTGTATGAATCATTGCCCGGTCTATGGCTCTGTCGGCGGTCACGCCTATGGCTGGGTCTATCCAGGACCCATGGGGGCGGTTCTGACGCCCAGCTTTATTGGGGTGGCGGAAGGCGGACATCTGCCTAATGCGTCAACCTTCTGCGGGCGGTGTCAGGATGTGTGCCCGATGCGCATTCCATTGCCCAAGATGATGCGCGCCTATCGTCGTAAGGAGTTTGAGGCCGGTTTGGCCCCACCGGCGGCGCGGTTTGGTTTGGACATCTGGGGGTTTGTTGCAAAACGGCCTAGCCTCTATCGCTTGGCAACCCGGATGGCGATCGGATTGATGGGTTGGCGGGGTCGCAAGGAGGGTCGTTTCAAATCCCTGCCTTTGGCGTCGGGCTGGACCGATCACCGCGATATGGCAGCCCCGGCTGGTAAGACCTTTCAGGATATGTGGGACAAGCGCCAGGGCGCGCGCAGCGCAAAGGATCTAGAGCGGGAGGCAGCCCGATGAGTTCTTCTTCCCGTGACGAGATTTTAGGTAAAATTCGCAAGGCGCGGGGACGGTCTGGTCCCATCGAAGGGTTTGAAAGGGATCGTCTGGATGCACGGCTGAAAAGCCGACCTCGCGGGATTATCCCACAAAAGGCTCGCAATACCGGGGCTGCCCTGGTTCAGGATTTCATTAGCCGTGCTCAGGGTGTTGAAGCAACGGTTCAGGATATTTCTGCACTGTCTGAAGTGCCGGACGCTGTAGCGACATATCTGGCTGATCACAATCTGCCGGCAGCGGTAAAAATGGCCCCACATGCGGATTTGGCCCAGATTGACTGGACCCAGCGTCCAACCCTGACCGTGTCCGAAGGGCGCAGTTTCGGTCAGGATAAGGTTAGCTTAACCCGGGCTTTTGCCGGTATTGCGGAAACGGGAACTCTGATGCTGCTTGCCGGGCCAGAGGCGCCAACCACCCTGAATTTCCTGCCAGAACATCACATTGTGGTCTTGAAACGGTCAGAGATTGTGGGCGCTTATGAGGACGCCTGGGACAAGCTGCGCGATCAGGTCGGACCGGACGGTATCCTGTCACGGGTGGTGAATATGATCACAGGACCATCCCGCACCGGCGATATCGAACAAACCATTGAATTGGGCGCCCATGGGCCCTTGGGGCTGCATATCCTCGTGCTTGCCGACTAAGGGACGGCAGGGATGGGCAAGGCGAAAAAGGCAAAGGAAGCGGCCCTAAAGAACACCCCTCAAGATGACCGCAATTTGTGGGAGGCGGTGATGGCCAGCGCCAAGCCGGTGCGCCGGGATACCATTTTTCGAGACAGTCTGGGCATGCTGGAAAAGGCAACACCGCCTGCTGCGAAAGTGTCAAAGGTGAAACGCCAATCCGTGTTTCGGGCCGCTGTCCAAGACCTGCCCGCTGCACGACCCAATCCAAAACCTCATTTTCTCAGCCACGGCTGTGCGCCGGGAGTGGATCGCCGCACGGCGGAGCGTCTGCATAAGGGCAAAATGTCGATTGAGGGGCGGTTGGATCTGCATGGCATGAGCCGGGATGCCGCGCATCAGGCAACGTTGGGCTTTGTCACCAATGCGCGCCTGTCTGGTAAACGCTGTATTTTGATTGTGACCGGTAAGGGCAAGGGTATTCTGCAAGCAGACTTGCCCCACTGGCTCAACCTGCCACCCTTGCGCGATCAGATCCTCAGTTTTTCCCATGCACGGCCACAGGACGGCGGCAGTGGGGCTGTTTATGTGCTGCTGAAACGGGATCGAGGGGTCGTGGGATGACGACCCCCTTTGGTCAAAAGGTTCGGGAATTGCGCCATGAGTCAGGCACTACGCTCAAAGAGCTGGCTGAATCTTTGGGTGTCAGTCAGGCTTATCTCAGTGCCTTGGAAACCGGGCGGCGGCCGCGCCCGACACCGGCGCGGGTGGATCAGATTTGCGCCTATTTCGGGATCATCTGGGACGAGGCGGAGGCGTTGAAAGATCTTGCCCGCCTGTCACAGCCCCGGATCACGATTGACACGACTGGCTTGTCGCCGGAATCGACGGAACTTGCCAATCGTCTGGGACAGCGGATACGCCGATTGGATGCCAAAACGGTGCGTCGACTTCTCGACATCATAGAGTAGGTTTTAAAAGAACAAATTCGCCAGGACCGGAACCAGTATGGCGGTCGTCAGGCCGTTCAGGCCCATGGCGACTGCGGCAAAGACTCCCGCAATCTGATTCACCTGAAAGGCGCGCGCTGTGCCAATGCCATGGGCGGCGATGCCCACTGCAAAACCTCGGGCGCGCCAATCATGAATGCGCAGGAGGTTCAGCAACGGCGTGACCACAATCGCCCCCGTGATCCCTGTGGCAACGACCAAGCCAGCAGAAAGAGAGGGCAGACCGCCGATCCGCTCTGAAATCCCCATGGCAATCGGGGTTGTGACGGATTTCGGTGCCAGAGATAGCAGGCTTTGCGTTTCAGCCCCCAGTGCCGCGGCAACAGCCAGCGCGACGGTGACGGCGGTCACCACACCCGCTGCCAGGGCTGCCATCATCGGCAGGGCGGCACGGCGCACCCGGGGCAGATTGTTATACAGTGGCACGGCGAGCGCGACCGTTGCTGGACCCAATAGAAAATGTACGAACTGTGCGCCGTCGAAATATGTTTCGTAGGACGTATCGGTGATCACCAGCAGACCGATCAGTAGCGCAGCGGCGATGGCAACGGGATTGACGATGGGGTTGGAGCGCGACCGGGTAAAGGCAATATAGCCTATGCCATAGGCAATCAGCGTCACGGTCAGCCACAATAAGGGCGTGTCCGCAAGATAGACCCAAATGTCACCGGGGGTACTGGCAATCATGGCTTGTGATCCTCCCCCTGTGCCGGGTGGCCGGTCAGGCGCGTCACAGCCACAAAGGTTAGCGCACCAACGGCAATGGCGGCGATGGTGCTGATCACAACTCCCGCCAATAAGGGTAGCCATTCCGCCCTTAGTCGGTCTGCATGCTGGATCAGGCCAACACTGGCTGGTACGAAAAGCAGGGAAAGATGCCGCAACAGACCAGAAGCCGTGTCATCCAGCCAGGGCGTGGATTTCCGATAGACCATCAGGCCGATCAGCAGATAGGCCAAGCCAACGACGGGCCCTGGTATAGGCAGGCCGGTAAGCACGGCGGTCGACTCGCCAGCCAGTTGACAGATCAGAAGCAGGGTAAAGGCACGTAACATAACCCTAGTTTAGGGTGCGTCGTTGTGGGAGGCGACGAAAAAGGTCACCTGTTATCGCGTTATACCCGCACGAATAGATTAATGATTGCTCCCAAGGGGCCTGTCAGGCGCAGGGGGGCGTCTGTGACGACCAGACAGATACAGCTTTCGCCCTCTGCAGCGACAGGACGGTGGTCAATTGTATCATCGCTGATTGCAACATCCCCTTTGGCAAAGGTGCCCAGCTCATCCTGATAGCTGCCCTGCAGTATCAGGACCAATTCGGTACCAGTATGGGTATGTTGTGGCACGGCCTTTCCTGGTGGTACGCGCAACAGGAAGCATCGCTTGCCTGAATTGGTGCCAGTTTCGCTCGACAGCGGGATATCGGCAGTCTCGATACCCATGCCTAAACGCTTCCATTTCAGACTTTCAACATCGCCGCCGATATACTTTTGAACCGCCTGTGGCAGCACAGAAATTTTAGAATTATCTGAGGATCGTTTTTGTGAGGCGGAGGCCGGGATACCATCCAAATCAGATGAATCCAACGCGGCCAGTGCCTTTTCCAGTGCATCTGCCGACATATCTGTTGGCGGCATTGTAGCAAACAAGGCACCGCCGACGGCTTCAAGGCGCATCAGTTCCTTGCGGCAGTCCGGACACAGGGTCAGGTGAGACACAACAAAGAGAGAGGCCGCCTCATCCAAGGCTCCAGAAGCATAATCTAAGAGTAAATCTTCTGATAAATGGTGTACAGGTCCGGCCGTTTTCCCAAATTCTGGGTCGGTCGTGACAGCAGAATGTGCAGCCGTCATAATTCTACATCTCCTAACAGGCTTCGAAGCTTGCCCATTGCCAGCCTTAGGCGGGATTTCACTGTTCCCAGGGGAAGGCCAGTTTCATCTGCGATCTCGCTATGAGCCTTATCTTCGTAAAACGCCATCTTCAGCATCACTGCTTGTTCTTCAGGTAACTGTTCCATTGCCGCGGCAATGGCCTGTGCCGTTTGATCTTCAATAACCTTGTCGTCCTGCATTGGTTCTGCGGACGGCTGTAACAAGGGATCTTCCGGGTCCAGTTCCGGTCGGTTAATCCTGCGAAAGGCATCGATACGCTTGTTTCGCGCGATGGTGAAGACCCAGGTCGCCACCGATGCCTGATTGGCGTCAAAGCTGTTTGCCTTGCGCCATACCATCAACATTGCCTCTTGGGCGAATTCCTCTGCAGCGGCATTGTCTGACCCACTGCGCATCATATACGCCTTGATACGGGGCGCGAAATAACCAAACAAGCCTGCAAATGCGGTTCTATCCTGACCAACAGCCAGGCGCTGCATCCACTCTATCAGCTGTTGCGCGTCGGCGTTTTGTGGGTCGGTCATAAACTGTTTCTTGGAACCTGTCGCAGTGGCATCGGAAGGGTATAGTCGATCGTGTCTTTTCAAACACGACATCAGCTTGACCCCATTTGAGAGTTCTACGAACTGTTCCATAATGGGGATACGAAAGCTTTTCAGCGTCGGATCATTGGCATAATCAAAAAATAGCCTTATTTAGGAGGCATGGTAAAGAAGTCTTCACCCCATCCCGTCTTGGGGTGATAGACCTCAATCGAACTCAGACCCTAAACGAAGTGAGACTATGACCCGCATTCAGCGATTGTTCCACACCTTGCCCCGTGCCGTTCTTGCCCCTCTTTGCTTGATGATTGCCCTCACCAGTCCCGGCTATGCCCAGAGCAACTCTGATGGCATTGACCATAAGATGTTGGGTGATTTCGGTGATTGGCAGGCTTATACCTATGAGCAAAGTGGCGGGAAGCGATGCACTATGGCGTCGCAACCCCTGAAAGATGAGGGGGACTATTCAAAACGGGGACCGATTTGGTCCTTTGTGATGAACCGTCCCAAGGAAGGCGCAACGGGGGAGGTCGGGTTTCAGATGGGATATCCAATCAAGCAGGGATCCCTGGTGAAACTTGAAATCGGTGGTGCCAAATTTGACCTCTATACCAGTGGTGAAGGTGCCTATGCCTGGCGGGAAGATGAGCCGAAAATCATTCAAACGATGCGCGCGGGCGCAACGATGTCGGTTACTGGCACCTCATCCCGCGGCACGGTGACCAAGGATATTTATTCGCTGACCGGTTTTACCGCCGCAAATCAGGCGATCAACAAGGCGTGCGGTGTAAAATAACACAGCCCGCATCAGGTCTTTTACACGGTTGGGCCAAAGCTTTCTTCCAGTTCCGCTTCCAGTTCTTTCAGGTCGTCTGGAACGGGCAGGCCTTCTGCGCGCAGGGTGCGTATCATGGTGTGCAGCCGCATCTGAATTTCATGGGTGTTGCCTGGATCACCGCTGATTTGTGACAGCAAAAGTGCGATTTCTGCTTTATATTCATCGAATGCCATGGGGTCATCTCCTTCGGTTCGGCGGCTCACTAGTTTACACAGACCCCTGTTGGGCTGTATGACCTGCATCAAATGCAAGGAATTACATAGGATAGATGATGAGTGACGTCGCCCAACTCAATGATTTTCTGCCCGGCGGAGCGCTTGCGCCCGATAAGGGGCCTTTGACGGACACGCGCATCCCTTTAATCGGGCTGGATCGCGAGGGGTTGGCGAAGGTTGTTGCAGATATGGGGGAGCCGGCTTTCCGGGCAAAGCAGCTTTATAGCTGGCTCTATTATCGGGGATCTTCAGAATTCAGCGCGATGACCAATCTGTCTAAAGCGTTCCGCGCGCGTCTGGAAGAAACCTGCCAGATCGCCCGTCCCCGTGTGTCGGCGCATCAAAAATCCACTGACGGTACCGAAAAATGGCTGCTGCGCTATGAAGATGGCAACGAGGCCGAAATGGTGTTCATCCCGGAAGTGGATCGGGGCACCTTGTGTATTTCGTCCCAGGTCGGATGTTCTTTAACCTGCACCTTCTGTCATACGGGCACGCAAAAGCTGGTTCGGAATTTAACCCCCGGTGATATCGTTGGCCAGGTTATGCTGGCCCGCGACTCCCTAAATGACTGGGGCAAGCCGGAAGATGGCGACCGCCGCATCACTAATATCGTGCTGATGGGAATGGGGGAGCCGCTGTATAATACCGATAACGTGCTGGCCGCCATGCGCCTGGTGGCCGATGGGGATGGTATCGCGATCAGCCGCCGCCGGATCACGTTGTCGACCTCTGGCGTGGTACCCGATATCAAGCGTGTGGGCGAGGAAATGGGCCTGTCGCTGGCCGTGTCGCTGCATGCGGTGCGGGATGAATTGCGCAATCAGATCGTGCCGATCAATCGCAAATACCCCATCGCGCAGTTAATGGCGGCGGTGAAGGAATATCCTGGCCTGACCAATTCCCGGCGTGTGACCTGGGAATATGTCATGCTGAAGGGCGTGAATGATTCCGATGCGGATGCCCGCGCCCTGCTGCGCATCACCGAAGGTATTCCGTCAAAGATGAACCTGATCCCATTCAATCCCTGGCCCGGCAGTGAGTATGAATGTTCCGATCCGGACCGGATGCAGCGTTTTCTGGCCATCCTGCACAAGGCTGGCATGGTCGCGACGATCCGCAAGACCCGTGGTCAGGATATTCTGGCCGCCTGTGGTCAGTTGAAATCTGAAAGTGAACGGATTGGCAAGCGAGAACGGGATCGCATCGCTGCGCTGAGGGCCGAAAAAGAAGCAGCCGTCGGGCTTTAGCTTTTATCTGGCAAGACGTCAGGAAATCCTCCTGCCAACAAAAATGTTCGAATTTCATCAGGTCCTTTTAAGGCATGTAAGTCCTTACGGTCGGTCAGAACTTCCGCATAATAAGGAAGATTTGATAAGCGTTCTTCTACAGTTTCGGTGATCTGCATCGCGTTATAGCCGGTTTGATGGAAATACGTGACGCGGGCACGGATCACAGCGGCTTTTCCCTCAAATCCCAAAGCCTGAAAGACTGAGGTCAATTGATCAATCCTCTTGATCTCAATTTCTTTTAGTATTTCAGCGGTACGTGGGGAACTATGGGCCCAATCTCGGATCGCATTGTCATAACGAGGATCGATTGTCCCATCTAAAACCAGGACCCGCACATAGGCCAGATACTGGCGCATTCCATCAGATCCAGCAGCTTCAATAGCGCGGGTGAACGGGTCAGAATTGACGCGGGCCCAATCCAGGCGAAGATCTTCAAATAATTCTTCTAATTTTCGATATTGCCAGTAAAACGCGCCCGTCGTTGCATTGAGAGATTCTGACAGGCTACGCAGACGAATGCCGGATATGCCTTTTTCGATTAGCATTTTTCGCGCCGCGGCGACCCAATCTTCCCGATTCAGGGTGCGTGTGGAACCAGACCCATCTTGCTGACTCAAAGCATGCATCCTTGTAAATCCGGTATCTCTGAAATTTTTTTCATTGACTCACTAAAACCCATAACGCACGTTATGCAAATAGCGTAACAGTTGTTATGCGCTGGTTTTATTGGGGTACGGTTCTACTAGGGAGATTCAGATGTTAAAGAAAATGCTCGTCGCAGCGACCATGGCCGCTGGCCTGATGGCCGCACCGGCATTGGCCGAAACTGAACTAAAGATTGCAACAGATTCTGGCGATCGGGATTCACCATCCGGTCAGGCCATCGCCAGTTGGGCTAAAGCCATTGAGGAAGGCTCAAACGGAGATATCAAAGTAAAGTTGTTCTATCAGAATGAACTGGGCGGTCAGTTGGAGGTTTTTGACCTCTTTGTTGCGGGTGAAGTGGACTTGATGCTGTCTTGGCCGTCCACTTCTTACGACAAGCGCATTGGTATCCTGAACACCCCATATATGGTCACGTCCTGGGACGAGGCTTTTGAGGCTTATAAGCCAGGTGGTTGGGTCAATGGTGCTGTCAATCAGGTCTTTAACGATATCGGATTGAAATATTTTGGTGCATGGCCGGAAGGTTTCAACGGTGTTGCCACACGGGGAAGCTACGCGACGGACATTGCGGGCGCGCAAAATATCAAAGTTCGCACCCCGCCGATCTTTCCCTTCCCACAAACGCTGGAAGCCATGGGCTACCAGACTGCAGCGATTGATTGGGGTGAAGTTTATACCTCGATCCAGACCGGGGTTGTTGATGGGGATGCAGGGAATGTCATTTACTGGGATTATGAATATTTCCGGGATGTTCTGGACTATTACGTCCGCACCAAGCACACCTTTGTAACCGGCAATCTGCTGGCCAATCTGGAGAGCTTTAACAAGCTGTCGCCGGAATATCAGAAGTTGATCGAGGATGCTGCTATTGTTGAAATGGGCAAGCAGTTTGAAGAAGCACAAGCTGAAGATCAGCACTATGTCGATTTGGCCGTCAAATCAGGTATGAAGTACATTGAGCTGACAGACGAACAGATCGCCCCGATTGCCAAAAAGGTGCGCGCGGAAGTCTGGTCGCAAATGGACGACGATGTTGGAAAGGAACTGATGGATCTGATCCGTTTCAATGTGAAATAAGGGCGTTGGGCCGCTGTTGAATTGACGGCGGCCCAAATGCTTTCTGGTTTTCAGTGGGGAGGTATGTGGCGTGTTTCAGGTTTTTGAAAAATGCGACCGGGCCATAATGGCTATTATGAGCTTGGTTGTGATTATCACCAATCTCGCTGTGACTGGATTTATTCTTTTTCTCGTTCTGGCCCGGTTTGTTTTGGGTTGGTCTGTCGTCGGGGTGCTGGAAATGGCAACCTTTTCGGCGATTTGGCTGTATATGTGCGGGGCCGTTATCGCGGCCCGGAATAAAGAACATTTGGTCGTAGATTTTTTATCTCAATCCATCCGCAGTGATCGTATGCGGGCGCTGCATGCTTTGGCCGTGTCGGTCATTATGATGGTGCTCAGTTTGTTTTTCCTCAGTCTGGCCCAGGATATGGTCGCTTGGTCGATTAAGCGACCCCAGACCACGGCCGCGCTGGGTCTTCCCCTGATTTTGCCTCAATCTGCCATCGTCTTGGCGGCGGTTTTATGCTCCGTCTATGCGCTGCGTGATTTAGTGAAGGCTGTGATGGTGGTTTTTGCCCGGCCTCAGGCCCCATCGGTAGGGAGCTGATCCATGGAAGCTGTATGGGCAATCGCGCTTTTGATGGCGCTGATGATTTTTGGGGTGCCGGTAGCGTGGTCCTTTTCCGGTGTCTTGATGTTTCTTATCTGGGCGTATGATGTGAATACATCGACCTTACTGTTACAGGGTTTTCGGTCTTTGGATTCTGTCATTCTTCTGGCGCTGCCTTTGTTCGTTCTCGCGGGCTATCTGATGCAAAGCGGGGGCGTCGCAGAACGGTTGATTCGTTTCATGTCTCTGACCCTGAAGGGCCGCAAGGGTGGCCTTGGCGGGGCGATGATCCTGTCATCGGGCGTGTTCGGGGCAATTTCCGGCACGGCGACGGCGGCGGTTGCCTCTATCGGTACAATTATGATCGACCCTTTGGCGGAACGCGGCTATCCGCGGGGCTATGCCAGCGCTTTGCTGGGGGTCTCATCTCTGCTGGGCATTCTAATTCCACCCTCCATCACCTTAATTTTGTTTGGCGTTGTCACGAAGCAATCAATCACAGCCTTATTTGCCGCGACGGTGGTGCCTGGTCTGTTATTGATGATTGGGTTGCTGTTGTTCAATAAATGGACAACGCGCCGTATATTGAAGGATACGCCAGAACGCTTGGCCGCTTTGAAGGCACAGGAGAATGGGGAAAGCGGTATTCGGGCAACACTGCGCGCCGCTCCGGCCCTTATGATGCCAGTGATTATATTGGGCGGCATTTATGGCGGCATCTTTACCCCGACAGAGGCCGCTGCCGTGGCCTTGTTTATAGCGATCCTGATTGGGTTCTTCATTTATCGGGATTTGACGGTCGCGCGTTTTAAGAAGAGCCTTGTGGAAGCGGGTGAAACGACGGGGACCATTATTCTGATTCTGCTGTTTTCTTTCATGATTGGCCGCATCATGGTGGCTGAAAGCGTGCCGCAAGAATTAACCGAGGCGGTGACCCATGTAACCGATAATAAGATTCTGATCCTCCTCCTGGTGAATGCCTTCCTGATCTTTGTCGGTATGATCATGGACGATTTGTCCGTCACCGTTGTTATCGCGCCGTTGATGATGCCGCTGATGATCGCCAATGGTGTAGACCCGGTACACTACGCGTCGATTGTCGCTTGTTCTGTTGTGATTGGCGCAAACAGTCCGCCCGTCGCACCGATCCTCTACATGGCCTGCCGGATTGGGAAAGTGTCGATTCATAAAGCGGTAGGGCCCGCATTAAATAAGAACTTCTTCGTGTCGTTGTGGTTGCCACAACTATTGGGTCTGCATTGAGCATGAGCTGATTTTTATGAAAACCATGACCATTGCGCTTTTGCAGGCCGCGCCCGTGTCCCGCAGCTTTACGGATGTGCTGGCCGATCTTGAAATTGCCCTTCAAGCGGCTGCTGCGCAAAAGGCCGATATTCTAGTGACGCCGGAACTCTTTGTATGTGGATATGGCGAGCAGGACCGTGCCATTGATATGGCGGTTTCCCAAACCGATCCCTTCATGCACAAGATTTCTGACCTTGTTCAGACTCATGGGGTTGGTCTTGTTCTGGGTTATTCGGAACAAGCAGGTCCTCAGCGCTATAACAGTGCCGCTTATTTTGAATCGTCGGGCCAATTGGCGAATAATTATCGCAAGCAGTTCCTGCCCTGCGCCTATGAGAAAGACTGTTTCTCAACAGGATCCGAGACATCTGTCTTTAGGATTGGGGATATTCCCTGTGCTATTCTGATTTGCTACGACATAGAATTTCCAGAAACCGCCCGCAAGGCGGCTTTGGCGGGAGCTTCGGTTTTGCTTATCCCCACGGCGCTGAATGCGACCTGGCGCATTGTGTCAGATGTTGTGATCCCCACCCGCGCTTATGAGAATGGCATTTTCGTTGCCTATTGTGATTTTGCAGCATCTGAACAGGGGGCAAATTTCTCAGGCCTGAGCAAAATCTGCGGGCCTGAGGGACATGATCGGGTGCGGGGCAATTATGCACCGGGTCTGCTCTGTGCCACGATTGATCTGGATGACATCACTGTGATGCGCGAACATTTTCATATGCTGCGGGATATCACTGCGCTGGACGCATCCGTTAATCGGCATGTCACCGCTTGATCGACGATCGGGTACTGACTCAATCCGCGCGGATCAGCGTTCCCGTACCGTGTTGTGTGAACAATTCCAGCAAGATCTGGTGTTGTGACCGGCCATCCAGAATGACCGCACCATCGGCACCACCCCGAACGGCGTCGATACAGGTCTGGATTTTCGGGATCATGCCGCCGCTGATCACACCCTGTTCCTGAAGCTTTTCCGCTTCGGAGACGGTGATTTCTGGGATCAGCTGACCACTTTTGTCCAATACACCCGCAACGTCGGTCAGCAGCAACAGGCGCTTGGCCCCTGCCGCGCCGGCAATGGCACCAGCAGCTGTATCTGCGTTGATGTTATAGGTCTGGCCATTTTCCCCCATACCAATTGGGGCGATGACGGGAATGAAATCACTTTTGCGCAGAATTTCCAGGATTGTCGTGTCGCATTCATAAGGTTCCCCTACGAAACCAAGATCGAGCACGCTTTCGATGTTGCTTTCAGGGTCTTTCGTCGTGCGCGTCAGCTTGCGCGCCTTGATCAACCCGCCATCCTTACCGGACAGGCCGATCGCCTGGCCGCCTTCGGATTGTAGAGAGGCAACAATTTGTTTGTTGATGCTGCCAGCCAGAACCATTTCAACGATGTCGACTGTTTCCTGGTCGGTAACGCGCAGACCGTCGACAAAAACGCTTTCTTTCTGCATGCGGGCCAGCATCTGGCCAATCTGGGGACCGCCGCCATGCACGACAATCGGGTCTACCCCGACCTGCTTTAACAGAACAATGTCGCGTGCGAACAGGCTGGCCAGACGGGCGTCACCCATGGCGTGACCGCCATATTTGATAACCAATGTTTTATCGTTATACCGCCGCATATAAGGCAGGGCCTCGGTCAGGATGCCGGCTTGTGCCAGCCACTCAACCCGACGCCGCGCTTTATCACCTGCGCCAGCGTGACTTCCTGTCGCAGTTCCGTCTTCTGTCATGTTCCATCCCGTCCGTCTTGTTAGTCTGTCTGCAACATTAGCCCGATCTTGGCGGCTCCGCAAAGCTTGCTAATTCGGCACGCAATTCGGCGATGCCCAGGCCTTTTTCTGCGCTGGTCACAAGGGGTTCCGGGACGGCGGCGGGGTGTTTTTTCAAGGCCACCACAACATCATCGAATATCCGCCGCACTTCCGCGGAATGGGGCTTATCTGCCTTGGTCAGGACGACGCGATAATTGACCGCCGCCTTATCCAACAGGGTCATCAGCTGATCATCATTGTCTTTCAGGCCGTGGCGACCATCGACCAGGACACACAGGCGGCGCAGCACTGTGCGCCCCCGTAGATAGTCATGGATCAGCTGTGTCCAGCCTTCAACCACAGTTTTGGGTACTTTGGCAAAGCCATAGCCCGGCATATCCACCAATCGAAGGCGATCCTGGAATTCAAAGAAATTGATTTCCCGAGTGCGACCCGGCGTATTGGACGTCCGGGCTAGTGCCTTGCGGTTGGTTAACGCATTGATCAGGCTGGACTTACCAACGTTCGAGCGCCCGGCAAAAGCAACTTCTGGCAGAATTGGCTCTGGCAATTGTGCCAGGGCCACACAGCCCAGCATGAAGGTACATTCCCGCGCAAAGAGCAGGCGCCCCGTCTCCAGCGCGGCCTCATCTGGGCCAGTTGCGTCGAAATCCACCATGACGCTATTCGCCCTTTCGCAGCGTGACTGTTAGTCCGTCGTGCTGTCGTCGTTACTGGGTTTGGCGGGTGCTGCTTTTTTGCTGCCAGCTTTTTTTCCTGCCGACTTTTTACCAGATGCTTTTTTACCCGATGCCTTTTTCGGGGCCGCTTTCTCAGGTGCGGATTTGTCTTCCACGGATTTTGTCGCGGTCGATTTGTCGGACGCATCGGCCTTGCCGCCGCCAATCGCCACGCCCATTTGGCGCATGATGACATATTGTTGCAGGATGGACAGAGAGTTGTTCCACGCCCAGTAAATCACCAGACCAGCCGGGAAACCGCCCAGGATAAAGGTGAAGAAAATCGGCATCAGGCCGAAAACCTTGGCCTGGATCGGATCAGCAGGTGGCGGGTTCAGTTTTTGTTGGAACCACATGGTGCAGCCCATGATCAACGGCCAGGGGCCAATATTCACAATGTGCAGAATGGTCGGCACATCCCATGGGATCAGCCCGAACAGGGTCAACAGACCTAGCGGATCCGGTGCGGACAGGTCATGAATCCAGCCAAAGAAGGGCGCGTGGCGCATTTCGATGGTGACGAACAAAACCTTATACAGCGAGAAGAAGATCGGAATCTGTACCAGAACCGGTAAACATCCAGCCAGCGGGTTTACCTTTTCCTTTTTATACAGGTCCATCATTTCTGATTGCAGCTTTTGCTTATCATCGCCAGCGCGTTCGCGCATTTCGACGATTTTTGGCTGCAACAGCTTCATCTTGCTCATGGATTTGTAGGACTTCTGTGCCAATGGGAACAGGATCAGTTTGAACAAGGTGGTCATGGCCAGAATGGCGAGACCAAAATTGCCCAGAACACTGTGCAGCCAATGGATGACATAGAAGATCGGCTTGGTCAGGAAGTAGAACCAGCCAAAATCCACCGCCAGATCAAAATTGGTGATGTTCAGCTTTTCAGAATAGCTGTCCAGCAGTGTCGTTTCTTTAGCCCCGGCAAACAGACGACCGGTCCGCTCAAAGCTGTCTCCCGGTGCAATGGTCTGGGGCGTCATGACATAATTGACGTGATATTGAGGGTTTACGGTATCGGTCTGACGGAAAGTACCGGTTACGGCATCTTGTTGATCGGGGACCAGGGCGACCAGCCAATATTTATCCGTAATTCCCATCCAGCCGCCGGTCGTGGGGAAGCTTTCCTTCATACCCGGCTCGTCTGGCAGGTCCTTGTATTTGCGCTCGTGCAGTTTGCCGTCGAAAACGCCGATCAGCCCTTCATGCAGGATATAGAATCCAAGGGTCTTGGGCATGCCACCTCGGAAAATCCGGCCATAAGGCGTGGCAGAAACAGCATCGCCTGAATTATTGACCACCCGTTGGGTGACGGAGAACATAAAATTCTCATCCAGGCTGATCACCTGTTCAAACTTAACGCCTGCCGAGTTGGTCCAGCTCAGTGTAACGGGTTGTCCAACGTCTAGTTCCTGATGATCGGCGCTCCAGACTGTATCGCTGTTGGGGACTTCCAATCCCGCATCACCGGTCCAGCCAAACTGCGCGAAATAGGGATTTACACCCCCGGTTGGCTGCAACAGATCAATTCTGGGAGAAGTATCTTCAATCGTTTGGTGATAATCGTTCAGAATCAGGTCATCCAACCGTGCGCCGCGTAGGTTGATTGATCCACTGAGTCTGGGTGTGTTGATGGTGACACGCGGGGCCAGCGTCAGCGCTTCGTCTCGCGACACGGTACCTGCGGCATTTACATCCCCGGTGCTGGGCAGGCCCGGTACGCCGGCTTGCTCACCGGTCGTCGTCGCTGTGCTGGACGGGGTGGGTGCCTGGGATTGAGTCTGGGCAGGTTTGGGCGGTGCTGGAAAGAAATGTCCCTGAATGAAGGGCCAGCCGAACAAAACCAACATCGACAAGCCGATCGCCAGTGCCAAATTCCTGTTATTCTCGCTCATCCGCCTTGCCTTTTCCTCTGCGCCCTTGGGGCGACATTTCTGCTACCGCCAAAGTTTCAAACGCTTTAGAGCTCGTTCCAGATCGCCCCGAAGCGCACTGTAATCGCGTGTTGGTGTGGTTTGCCGAGCGATAAGGACATAGTCCCGTCCCGGCATGGCATGCTGTGTCATCACTGCTGCCGACACTGCCCGAAGGCGTCGCTGGGCCCGCTTTCGGGCCACAGCATTGCCAACCTTTCGGCTTGCTGTAAAGCCAATGCGGGCGCCGTCTCCGCCGCCCGCTGGTTTATTCTTGTCTGGATGCACGGTTTGGTTCTCGATCACACCATCAACGGTCTCAACCGTTTTAGGTGTCAGCCCCGAGGGGGCCGCTTGCAAGACCAATCCAGGCATGCCCGCGCTGTTCCGCTGACGCGTTACGCGCAAGAAGTCAGCCCGTTTTCTAAGTCTGTCCAGCGTGATCGTCCGTAAGAGCATGGCATCCGGCGCGTGGGCTGTTAGACAACGAGCGTGTTCAAGGGCTAAGCGGACAGTTTCTTACGGCCTTTGGCCCGGCGGTTTGCCAGGATAATACGACCAGATTTGGTTGCCATGCGCGCGCGAAAGCCATGGCGGCGCTTGCGAACAATGCGGCTAGGTTGAAAAGTACGTTTCACAGTTCCGTCTCCGACGTCTTTGGGGTTGCGCCCCGGATTTCGACGCCGCTGTATAGTGGGGTGAGGCGCGCAAGTCAACGCGTTGCGAGACGAATCCCTGATGATTCGTGTTGTGATCGACTAGTATATGCCAAGAATGTGCAAATAGGGGTGTGTATGAAGAGCCTATCGGCAAGACTTTTGTTGCTGACAGTTATATTTGTGATGCTGGCGGAAGTCTTGATTTTCGCGCCTTCGGTAGCACGGTTTCGCGAAACCTATTTGGCTGACCGTCTCCAGGCAGCCCATTTGGCCGTTCTGGTTTTGGAGGTTGCGCCAGACGGAATGGTATCGGAGGAAATGACCTCGGAGCTGTTGAATTTCGTCGGGGCCTATTCTGTTGCGGCCAAGCGCGGGGATTCGAAACTGTCGCTGATGCAGAAAATGCCGCCCCTCATAGATGCGACCCTTGTTCCTGCCCAGGAAAGTCCCTGGACTATGATTGATCAGGCCCTGCTGGCATTGGTTCAGGACAAGGAACAGGTCGTGCGTGTTATCGGTCCTTCGCCCCGGAATTCTGCCGTTGAGATCGAAATCGTTTTTAGTGATGCGGCCTTGCGCGCGGAGATTCGGGCCTTCGCGGTACGGATATTTTTCCTCAGTCTGGCGATTTCTGTCTCCACCGCTTTTATGGTGTTTTTGGTGCTGCGGCGCCAGTTGGTGCGCCCCCTTAAACGCATCACCCGGAACATGATCCGGTTTCGATCTCATCCAGAGGATCAAAGCCTGGTCATGCGGCCCAGCAAGCGATTGGATGAAATAGGTGTGGCGGAACGGGAATTGGCCTCCATGCAGACCACAATCCGCGACGCATTGACTCAACGGAAACATCTGGCTGCTTTGGGTACGGCGGTGGCTAAGATCAATCACGATTTGCGGGGGATTTTATCCAGCGCATTGGTTGTGTCTGACCGACTGGAAACCTCTGATGACCCGGAAGTGCGACGTATTGCCCCTGGTATCCTGGATGCTATCGACCGGGCGGTCGCCCTGTGCACCCGAACCCTGAACTATGTTGGTCATGACACGCCGGATCTGGTGTTGAGCGATGTTAAGATCGCCGGCGTGGTAGCAGAGGCAGGCTTTGGCCTGCCAAATGGCGCTGTGTTGGTGAATGACGTGGAGGAGACTTTGTCGGTTCATGGCGACCGGGCGCAGCTGTTTCGCATCATCAACAATTTGCTGCGCAACGCGGCAGAGGCGGGGGCAACCCAGATTGCTGTTTCGGCACGCAGTGTTGCGGATCTGGTGGAAATCACACTGCAAGATGACGGGCCCGGCCTGCCCCCGCGCGCGCTGGAGAATATCTTTCTGCCCTTCGAAGGATCTGGCAAGGCAGGCGGGACAGGTCTCGGCCTGTCCATTGCTCGAGAACTGGCCCGCAGTCATGGAGGTGATCTGTTTTTGCGCAAAACGGGATCAACCGGCACGGTTTTTATCCTGACCTTGCCGGAACGCGCCCGTAATGAAGACAGTTGATTGGGGCGACCACAGATATGGACCGTCACCGATTGTAATGTCTCGACAGATTGGCATGATGCAGAAACTAGAGGGAGCATAACCATGCGCATTCTCTGTGCGATGTTGAAGCACGAGACCAATACATTTTCGCCGATCCCAACGACTTTGGCACGATTTGAGGATTGGGGGCTGCATTATGGTGCAGATGTTGTGCGGGCCTATCGCGACACGCGCATGCCTTTGGCGGCCTATTTCCGTTTGGCAGAGGCGGAGGGGGCACAGATTGTAACCCCTGTGGCGGCTGAAGCCATGCCTGCCGGTCTGGTCACGGCTGAGGCCTATGAGCATTTATCAAATCTGATATTGGATGAAGTCGCCCGTGGCTGTGATGTGGCACTGTTGGATCTGCATGGCGCTATGGTGGCAGAGGGTGTCCCGGATGGCGAAGGCACGTTGCTGAGCAAAATTCGCGCGCTGGCACCGGATCTGCCCATCGCGGTCACCTGTGACCTGCATTGCAATCTGACCGCCGAGATGGTGGAGAATTGCACGGCGCTGATTGGCTATAAAACATATCCTCATATCGACATGTATGAAGTTGCAGACCAGGTTGGGCGGATTGTTCTGGCTGCCGCAAAGGGGGAGGCAGAGCCTGTCATGGCCTGGGGTCAGGCACCACTATTGTCACAAACCCTGCGGCAGGGGACGGATGAGTCGCCCATGGCTGATGTCATTGCCCGCTGTCGTCATTGGGAATCTCAATCGGGTATTGGCGCTGCGACGGTGTTTGGTGGCTTTGCCTTGTCCGATATTGAAGATGCAGGGACCAGCGCCATCGTCATTGCTGATCAGGGGGATTTTGATCTGGCAGAGGCCGCACGGGATGACCTTTTGACCCAATGCTGGGATGCCAGGGCCGATTTTGTCTATCAACCTCATGACTTGCGGCAGGCGGTGACCCTGGCAAAGGGCTATAATGCCGGGCCGGTTATTCTGTTGGATCATGCGGATAATTGCGGGTCTGGTGCGACCCAGGACGTTATGACCGTGATTGCGGAGGTACTGCGCCAGGATC